>JAYUBF010000226.1:0-4640 GCA_043741435.1 Myxococcales bacterium | reverse complement strand
GCTAATCGGACCTTGTGGGCCTGCCGAACCCACAGGACCCGCCGGTCCGGCCGTGCCTTGACCGCCGACCGCGCCCGCCGCGCCGGCAGAACCCGGCGCACCATCGGGTCCCGTGCATGCGAAAAGCAGGCACCCCAACACGACCCCGGTCCCCGTCACGACGCGCATGCTGATCATGGACACTTACCTTCATGAACGCGGCACACGCGCCCATCCTTTTGCGACACAGCAGTCCCGTCGAGCATGAGCACGACGCGTACCTACTTCAGATTGCCGTGCCCCGCATGCGATCGGCGTCGCGGAAATACCGGCGCACGTGGGCGGCGAATTGCCCGTCGGTCGGATGGTCCGCGGTCTCGACCCCCACGATTTTCGGTCCAAGGGCGCGATCGTGCGCGTGCACGTGCTTGACGAACTCGAGTTTCGCGCTCGCCGGTCCGACGACGAGGATTTCCTGCGCACCTTCGAGGGCACGCGCGACCTCGTGGAAGAAGTGCTTATCGTCGGCGGGATGTTCTCTCTCCCTATCCGCCGGGCCCGGCGGGTGCCGGCGCATCTGGCGATGAGGGGCATGAATCGTCGTCGTGTCGAAGCTCTCCGCGTCAACGTGGAAGATTTTCGCCTCTGCGTGATCGATCCAAACGGCCACGTGCTCGATGTTCATGGAGAGCGGATCAGCAACTGCCATGCCGCGCTTGGTGCGAGCCGTCTCGTCCCTAGGAGCGCAGCGCGCGACGCCAGGACGCGAAGCTTTTGCATCGGGGCGCAAGCCGTTCACATCGCGCGCGGGCGGCCAGAAGTCGCGGTTGAGCTCGATCGATTTGCGCGGCTTCGCCATATTTGTGATTTCTCCTCCCGCGATGACGTTTATGTGCGTTCAGGCACGAGGGAAGTTGAACGACTGCGAGCCGAGCCCGAAGCCCTCCGGCAGCTGCGAATACGTGTGCGCCATCGGGTGGTGCCGCGTGTGGCGCGCGCACGACGAGTCTTTTCCGCCGGAGGCCCGCGCCTGCGCGCACTCCGCACATGGAGGCTCGATGGTCTCCTCCGGCGCGAGCACACGGGGGCGCACGGTGAGCACCGAGCACGGCGCCGTGCGCGTCACCGCTTCCGCCACGGAACCGTAGACGAGACGCGCGAGGCCGCGCCGACCGTGCGTTCCTACGACCATGAGGTCTGCGTGCGTATCGGTCGCCACCTTCGCGAGCGTGACGGCCGGAGCTCCGACGATCACCTGCGCAGTCACCGGGACGCGCGAACGCGTCAACGTAGAAGCATGGAGCTCCGCCAGCTGCTTCTTCGCCTCCGCCTCGAAAGCCTGGAAGGAAATCGAGAGGGAAAGCTCGGACGTAGCTTGCGGGTTCACCACGTGCACCAGGTGCACGATGGAATCACCGGATGCGTGGGCAAGGTTCAAGGCGACCCTCAGCGCCGCCGTCGACATATCCGAAAAATCAATGCCCACAATGATCGAAAACGGCTTCGGTTGATCGCCCATGGTCGTTACCTCCACGCTCGACCTGAGCGACTTCCGTGCCAATCAGGTCCGGTCGATGCGGCGGCACGAAACCTGCTCAATCGGTGCACTATGTCGAGACTCCAAGACGATCTGCAGCTGCCGAGTGCATATGCGGATCCGTGCCCGGGCACGGTCGACCTCCGGGAGACGCACATCTCGTGGGTCTTCCTGACCGACGCGGAGGTCTACAAGGTCAAGAAGCCCGTCGAGTTGGGTTTTCTCGACTTTCGGTCGCTCGAACACCGGCGTGTCGCCTGCGAGGCCGAGGTACGTCTCAACGCGCGGCTCGCGCCGGATGTGTACCTGGGCGTCGTGCCCGTATGCCGAGGCCGCGACGGTCTCCACCGCATCGGCGGCGAAGGGGAGCTCGTCGATTGGGCCGTGCGGATGCGGCGGCTCCCCGACGACGTGCGCGCCGATCATCTGCTTCTGCGCCATGCGCTTGGTGGATCGGAAATCGACGCGATCGCGTCGCGCCTCTCCGACTTTCACGCGCGAGCCGACGTGCGCTGGGAACCGGAAGCCGTGACAACGAACCTCGACGAGAACTTTCGACAAATGGGTGACTCGATTGCGCGCTACGTGCGACGCGAAGAGGGAGACGAAATCGAACGCTGGCAAAGGGCCTTTTGGGAGACGCGCACGGACCTCTTCGCGCAGCGCGCCGCGAAGGGGCGCGTGCGGGACGGGCATGGCGATCTGAGGCTCGAGCATGTGTACTTGGAGCCCACTGGGCGCATGACGATCCTCGACTGCATTGAGTTCAACGAGCGATTTCGATGCGTGGATGTCTGCTCGGATGTCGCGTTCCTCTCGATGGACCTCGCGTGGCACGGATCGGTTGACCTCGCTGAGCGGCTCCTCGCGGCCTACGCACGTGAAGCCAACGACTTCGATCTATACGCACTCATCGACTTCTACGAGGGCTATCGAGCCTACGTTCGCGGCAAAATTTGTCATTTCTTGGCGCGCGACGCGAATGCTTCGTTCGAGACCCGCGATCGCGCCGCATGCGACGCGCGACGCTACTTTCTGCTGGCCCTTTCCACCGACCGACGAGCGCTTCTCGGACCGGCGGTGATCGCGGTCGGCGGCTTGATTGCTTCGGGCAAGAGCACAGTGGCGACCGCGATCGGTCAAGCGATGAGCGCTCCGGTCATCGACGCCGATCGGACCCGCAAGTACATGGTGGGCGTTGCCGCCTCCGAGCCGATCCATGAAGGCGCTTGGGACGGAGCGTACGATCCCGCTTTCACGGAGAGGGTTTACGGCGAGGTCTTGCGGCGGGCGGCTGTCGTGCTCGCCTCCGGGCGCCCCGTCGTGCTCGATGCCTCGTTCCGTTCGGCGCCGATGCGGCACGCGGCCCGCGAGCTGGCGAGCGCGCACGGTGTTCCATTCCGGTTCATCGAGTGCCAGGCGAGCGAGGACGTCCGAAGGATGCGGCTGACCGAGCGCGAACATACGCGGATTGTCTCCGACGGCCGACTCGCGATCGCGGACGCCTTCGCTGCGGCATTCGAGCCCGTCGTGGAGCTCTCGCGGGGCGAGCACCTGGTCATCGACAGCACGCGACCCGCATGGGAAATCATTGCAAAGCTCCGTTCCAAGCTCGACACCTGGCCGCTGGGACTGGTGGCCTAACTGCCCCCGACTACCCGTCCGAGTCGAGGGGGGGCCGGCACCGATTGCGGCTCGGCGCACCCTTTGCGCTCACGCTCGGGAAGGATCGCTGGCAATCACCAAAACGCGCTGCCGCTCCAGCCGCTGCGGTGCCGCTCGGCGTGGTTCTTCAGGAGCCGTTCGGCATGCTTGAACGCCCCGTCCACGGCGGCGTAGGGGTCTTGGTAACAGGGGCGGTCGCCGCGTCCGGCCACGAGCTCCGCCCCCGGCACGGTCAAATCCACGCGAACCCGGTAGTGGAAGCCCTGGTGGTGATGCGTGTGGGGCGCCTCGATGGCGACCCGGCAACGCATGATGCGGCCGAAGAACGTATCGAGCTTCGCTGCTTTGGCGCGCACGTGCTCGGTCAGCGCATCTTCGGGGGGAACGTTGCGAAACGTGACCTGCAGCGGAAGATTCATCGCCTTCACCTCGCGCAAGGCTCATTCACGGAGCGTGCCGCAGCGGGATCGCACTTCGGGGGCGAAGTCGATAAGGGACCATGCGCAACCGCTGCGCGCCCGCGAAGAATCCGCGCCGAAACGCGGCTATGGAAGCTGAGCGGCCACGACGGTCTGGTCGAGTGGAAAGGGCACATGCCTTCGGCACCATGCTTGCTCCTCGTCCCTTCAAGGAGGCCCTCATGAGCCCAATCGTGTTTGCAGTCACCGTGGTTGCCAGTGCCTTGATCCGCGCCCTCCTCTTCGTTGGCCCCCACGCGCGGCCGGCCGAGGCCCGGTCATGAGCGCGAAGCCAGCCACGCTCGAGGAGGCGCACACTCCCATGTTTTCCGCAACGACGACTCGATTTCGCGATCTCCTTCCGCGCGACCATGCGCGGCTTGATGCGATGCTCGCCTCGATTCTCGAGCTCGTTCACGTTGACCTCCGTCCAGAGCTCGCCGAGCACTGGGCCGTCTACGAAGACGGAGTGCTCGCGCATCTGGATGCAGAGGAGATGTTCATGCTCCCCGAGCTCGCCCGCCACGACGCCCCGCGCGCCAACGAGATCCGCACGGAGCACGCGACCATTCGCGCTCTGCTCGCCGAAGTCGGAGTCGGCATCGAGCTCCACGTCGTTCGCGAAGACCGGATGCAGGAGCTCGCCACGTTCTTGCGGCGGCACGCAGAGGCGGAGGAGCGCGAGTTTTACAAGTGGGCGGATAAGGAGCTCCCGGAGGGCTCGCTCCAGGGGCTCGTTCGCCGTCTCCGCGTGGCGTGGGACCGGAGCTGGGCCTCGCCCCGCTCGGCATCGGGTGTGGACGGCGCCGAAGCCCCTGCACCGGAGGCGTCGAGGCCGCGCTCGCGCATCGCGACCCGGCACACCAGCGGTACGGGGGGACGCTTCTAGCCGCCGCCTCCGCGCGGGGCCTTCGCCGTACCGCCGTATTCGTGGAGTCGGTACTGAATCGTGCGCACGCTGATGTCGAGGAGCTCCGCGGCCCGCGTCGTGGAACCGTGCA
>JAYUBF010000225.1:0-14448 GCA_043741435.1 Myxococcales bacterium | reverse complement strand
GATCTCGAAGTAGGGCGACCACGGTTTGCTCCATTCTCAGCTCACGTGCTACCGCTGATTACCGCGGAGTCTGCCGCGCGTCGATCCCGATCCTGGGGTAGAGCACCACCGAAATCCGCCGCGCCGTGGCAATGGCGTGCCAACGGTTTTCGTCGCCAAAATCGAACTGAGCGATGGGCTATACTTGAGCCCCATGTCGGTCGTCTCACAGAAGCTTCTCGATCAAGCCCTCAGCCTGCCCGAGGACGAACGGCTCGAGCTCGCGACGGACCTCATCGCAAGCGTGGATGGTCCGCCAGAAGCCGGCTGGGATGACGCGTGGGCGGCCGAGCTGGAGCGCCGCACGCGGGCCGCCGCGAAGCGCGGGACGCCAGCTCCAGAGTGGAGCGAAGTGCGCGCGCGGATTCTGAGTCGCCTCTCAGCAAAGTGAGCGTGAGCGTTCTTCGCGTCCTACCCGAGGCCGAGGCCGAGCTCGAGGCCTCCGCGCAGTGGTATGAGTCCAAGCGACCGGGGCTCGGCGCCGAATTCGTCGCGACGGTCGACGAAGCCTTCGAGGAGATCCTCGAAGCACCGATGGCTGCACCCAGCTGGCGAGACGACTTGCCGTGGAGGCGTCGCGTGGTGCGACGCTTCCCCTACGTTATCTTCTTCGTCGTGCACCCCGACGCGATCGAGATTGTCGCGGTGGCGCACGGGCATCGGAAGCCTGGCTATTGGACCGCGCGTGCCGGCAAACGCTGATCCTGAGACCTGCGCCAGCATCTAGGTGACAAGCCTTGCGAGCCGCACTTTCTCGCGCGCGCTGAGGATCGCGCTCACGCATAGTACATTCGGTCCGATGAAACGAAGTCCGCCCGAAATCCCGAAAAAAGCTGCAGTGACTCGTGCGCCGGAATTCAAGCTCCTCGGCAAGCGCCGACAGCAGGAGATGCTCGAGTACCTGGCCGAGGGTGACGACGGGGACAACCTGGCTTCGGTAGCGGTCGCACAGGCCCAGCAGACTCGTAACTCGGCCGACGTGGATCGGCTGAAGGGCTGGGCGCTGACCTTCAACTGTTGCGACCATGACGCCTTTTCGCACGTCATCAAGAAGGCTCTCGACGAAGGACGAATCGACCTCGCACGGACGATGCTCGAACGGGCCCGCGCGCGCTACAAAGTCTACGTCGAATTCCTCGGCGCCGAATGGGAGGTCCGGGTCCTCATCGCCGAAGGAGCGCTCGAGAAAGCGGAAGCGATTTGCGCGCGCAAGCTCAAGGAGGCTCCTCACCTCGACCAATACCGCGTGCTGCGTGCGACGATCCGCACAGGAACCAAAATGGGCGGACACCGCGGGCGTGCCGTGTCCGACTTTTGCCCATCGGCGCGCGATGAAGCAGCGCTGGAACGTCGATGGGACGCTGGAGCTGACCGGGGCTCCGACGGGGTTCTCCGTCGGCGAGGACCCCGAACTCGGCATTGGTGATCTTGCGACCAACCGTACAGTGCCTTCCTCCGCTGGGAGGTATCGCTACGCGCCTGTCGAAGGCGCGCCGCTACCGCGATGACGTGAGGTCCGTCGAGCCGTGGAATCAGGGCCCTCTTCAGTGGGGCTTTCAAGCCCCCCGAACGCGGCGCTTCGGCTTCTGTTGCGCGAGGAGGTCAGCAACCACGAGCCGGTGGATCGTCTTGGGCGGTGGCTTCTTGTGGACCTCAAGACCCAGCTCGCTTGCAACGGCGCGAGGAAGGCGCATCGCAGAGAAGACGCGGAGCATGAAGTCGTGCTCGGAGGAGATCGGCCGGTCGCCGCGCTCCCAGTCGCTGATGGTGACGGTGTTGACGCCGCCCATGCGCTCCCCGAGCTGCTTCTGGGTGAGCTGGAGCCGGGCGCGGAGGAAGCGCGCTTCCGCGCCGGTAAGACGCTTCGGGAGATGCACCACCGTGGACACCAGGGCGTCGAGCGTCGCTTCGAGATCCTTGCCGTGGACGGTCTCCGCGCCACACGTCGAGCAGCGGAAGAGGCGCATCCGGGTCGCCTTCGCTGGAAGGCCCGCCCAGGTGGTGAGGTCGTAGCCCCGGACGAACGTCTCCTTCTTCGTCTTGTTCCCGCACTTGCCGCACAGCATCGTCAGCTCCTTCACTCGATGTGGTCGATGATCGTCACGCACAGCGCCCACTCGTCGTCCTCGTCGAGGGACAGCTTCACGCCGACCCCGATCCGCTTGCCCGATAGGTCCGGCCCGGTGACCCGCCACGACGTCGCCCCCGGGTGGCTTCGCGTGTACCAGGTCGTCCTCGGTCAGCTTCCGCTCGGCCATCCGCTTCAGGAGGTGCCCGCCGGTGTCGAACTCGTAGTGCCCGGCGGCGAAGGCAACCTTCACGAAGCGCTTGGCATCGGCGGGCTTGGCATCGGCGGGCTTGGTAGAGACCGCCTTCGGCCTCCGTGTCATGTGCTTAGTATGAGAATAAGTCAGCGCTGGACGTCAAGGAGGTAGCCGGGAATGCCGGCGGGACGCCCGCAAACGGGGGACCGTACCCTAGCGATCCGGTGCGCGTTCGGATCCAGACGAGATGAGCCCCGGTGTCGAACATTCTGCATGCGGTGCACGAGGTCGAGTCGGCAGCTTCCTTGACCCCCAAGGAACGCACCCCTAAGATAAACTGTTCCGATCTCTCCGTCGTCGGACCCCTGACCAACACGTGGCAACCGCTAAAGAAAAGCTCATCGCCAGCGCCCAGAAGCTGGTGGAGAAGGGCTCGTTCGACAAGGCCATCAAGGAGTATCTGCGCGTCGTCCAGGAGGACAATGCAGATGTCCGGATCTGGCTGAAGATAGGAGATCTCTACTTCAAGGTCGGCAAGAAGGTCGAGGCCACCGAGACGTACCAGCGCGTGGCGCAGTTCTACTCCGACCAGGGCTTCTACTTGAAGTCGGTCGCGGTCTACAAACAAATCCTCAAGATCGATCCGCGGCTCGTCGACGTGAACCAGCGTCTTGCCGAGCTCTACAAGCAGCTCGGATTGCTCTCCGATGCGATCAGCCAGTACGAACAGGTGGCCTCGTTCTTCCACAAAGAAGGCAAGGTCCGCGAAGCCCTGACGGCGATGAAGCAGATCGTCGATCTCGATCCCGAGGCCGTCGCTGGGCGCATCAAGCTCGCCGAGATGTACTCGCGCGAGAACATGCCGCGCGAAGCGATCGACGAGTTCACGAAGGCCGCCGAGCAGCTGAAGGAACAAGGGCGCGTCGACGAGTACATGAAGGTCGCCGAGCGCCTGCTGTTCCACGCACCCGACAACAAGCCGATCACGAAAGAGCTCGCGCGGCTCTACATCGACAAGAACGACCCGCGTCGCGCGTTGCCGAAGCTTCAGGTGCTGTTCAAGGCGGATCCGCGCGACCTCGACGTGCTGCGCCTCCTCGCGCGTGCATTCGAAGGGCTCGAGCAACGGCAGAAGGCCGTATCGGTCTACAAGGAGCTGGCGCGCATCCTCTCCGAGCAAGGCGACAACGCCGGCACGGCGGACGTGTTCCGACAGATTCTCGCGATCCAGCCGGACGACGCGGAAGCCGAGGCCGCGCTGCGCAACGTGAAGGCCGGTGGCGCTCCCGCAACGCGTCGTCCGGAACCGCCGTCGTCGTCTGGCGCCCAGAAGAACCTCACGTCCACCGGTCCCTCGCGCGCCCACGCCACCGGTGCCGAGCGCGCGCTCGATTCGGGGGGGCACAAGGCACACGAAACGCCGCCCAAGCCCTTGCGTCCCTCGTCGCCGCGCGACATGTCGGCGGTCGATTCGGAGCCCGTCGACATCCTCTCGGAGGAGATCGCGAAGATCCTCAGCGAGACCGACGTCTACATCAAATACAACCTGCACGCGAAGGCCATCGAGCACCTGCAGCGCGTGTTCGAGCGGCAGCCGCGGCACACGGCTGCGCGCGAAAAGCTGAAGGCGCTGTTCATTACCACCGGCAAGCGCGACGAGGCCATACTCGAGCTCTGGGCGCTGGCCGAAGGCGCGGAGCCGGGACGCGCTCGTCGCTACGTCCGGGAAATCTACGAGCTCGATCCATCGAATGCGCGTGCCGCACAGGTGCTCGGCGAGCCGGTGCGCGCGCCAGGACAAGCGGCGGCCGAGCGCGAGCTGGACGCCGAGGACGACTTCGGCGTTGCGCCGCCCGAAGACTTTGGGCTGTTGATGAGCTCCAGTCGACCGGAGCCGGCGACACGTCGAGGCCAGGCCGTCGAGCGCGAGATCGAGATCCGGGATCCCTCCGACGCGGTGGAGCTCGACGAAGATCTCCTCGACGAGGCCGACTCCGATGCGCTCGAGCCGTACGAGTCGGCGCCGGTCGCCGTCCAATACGAGCCCGCGGCACCCGGGGTCATGCAAGACGACGATGATCTGATCCCGCTCGTGATCGACACCGGCGTCGAGCGACAGCTCGCGATCGCTGCCCCCGACGACGACGATCGCTTCTCACTCGACGACTCCGACGACCTGGAGATGGAATCCGGCTTGCCTCCGTCGCCCAGCGGCGCGTACGAGAAAGCCGAGCCGGATGCGGAGACGCGCTTTGGCGGTCCGCGCGGCTTTGCGACCCCACCCCCGACGCAAACGACCAGTGCATCCGATCCGCTCGACGACGACGAGATCGGCTTCGGCGAACTGAACACCGACGAGGGTACCGGAACCGCGCAGATGTCGATGGCCGAGGTGGAGCGGCTCGCCGCAAAGGAGCTGCGCGCCCCGAACGTCGCCGCCACCGCGCACGCGACCGATCAAATGTCGGCGATCGAGATGTCCGATCTCGACGAGGCCGAGGGTGGGCTCCCGCACCCGGAGCCGTCCGCTTCCTGGCACACGCCTACGCCGGAGCCGATCGGAGCGGCGTCGAGCCTCGAGGATGATCTCGACGAGAGCGACTTCTTCATGCAGCAAAGCCTCTTCGACGAGGCTCGCTCCATGTTGGGCTCGCTGCTCGAGCGGTATCCCAACCATCCGCTGGTGGTCGCCAAGCTGCGCGATCTCGAGGCGATGGAG
Organism: Myxococcales bacterium; assembly: GCA_043741435.1. GTDB lineage: Bacteria > Myxococcota_A > Polyangia > Palsa-1104 > Palsa-1104 > JBDTCO01. Next base: position 9,426 of record JAYUBF010000225.1, on the reverse strand, counting down.
CTCGAGACCTCGGCCCATGGTACCGATCGCGGCGACGACACGCATCTTGCGGACGATGGGCCTCCGCTCGAACGGATGCCGTCGATCAATGCACTGTCGGCGCAGCTCCCCACGGATCTCCCGGGCTCGGGCGAGATGCAGGCGGTGATGGCCGACACGCCGAGCGGCGAGCCGGTGGAGGTCACGCGCCGCGGCGTGATCGAGCGCGGTGTCTCCGTCGAGGACTTCGAGACGCGCTACGATCTCGGCATCGCGTACAAAGAGATGGGGCTCATCGACAACGCCATCGACGAGTTCCGGCTCGTGATGAAGGACCCAACGCGCGAGGTCCAGTGTCAGCTCATGATCGGCCTCTGCGTGCTCGAGAAGCAGCAGTTCACGGAGGCGATCAACCAGTTCAAGAAGGGCCTCTACGTCGAGGGCATCACCGACGCGGAAGCCCTGTCGCTGTACTACGAGCTGGGCTCGGCATACGAAAAGATCGGCGACCCCCGCGAGGCGCTCTACTACTACGACAAGGTCCAGAAGCGCGATCCCAATTTCCGAGATCTCCAGCGGCGCATGCGCGCGCTGCGCGGAGAAGAAGCCCCGGTCGAGACGCCGCCGAACGCGTCGGAGGAGGTGGACTCGGCCTTCGACGCGCTCATGGACGAAGGCTAGCCTGTCTGCCCGTTACGGTGGGGTGGCGACTGTCGTCGGCAAGGTCGCCGTCGCCGCTGCGGCAGCATCGGCACGGCGCCTCTCGGCGTCGACGAGACGCTGCTCTTCGAGGGTGCGATCGGGTGGCCCGATCGGGCGATCCTGGCGGAACGGCTTCTTGCCGTGCGAGTTGCGTACGACCACGTAGGGTGACTTCAAAAGATCGAGCGGACGCAGTCCGGTCCAACCGGGCGGCAGTGGCGGCGTGACCCACTCGAACACGTAGCGCGCATCGAGCGGCGCCACGTTCACGCAGCCGTGGCTCTTGCTGACGCCGAACTTGTCATGCCAGTACGCGCCGTGGATCGCGTTGTGCCACTGGAAGAACGTGGACCACGGCACCTTGTTCACGAAGTAACCCTTGTCCTCGTAGGGCTGGTTCTTCATCGAGATCGCCGACACCTTCGCCCACACGGGATACGTCCCCATCGGCGTCGGGATCGCACGACCCGACGAGACCAGCGTGGCGTACACCGGCTTGTCGTTCTCGTAGAGCACCAGCACCTGCTCACCGAGATCGACGTCGATGAAGCGCTGCATGTCGGCCGGCACCTTTTCAGGGTGCACCAGCAAGCGCACCTCGTTCACCTGGTCGGCTGCGATCCACTGATCGACGACCGGCGTTGCCGTCGGCACTGCCCCCTCGGCGATCGCGTGCACCTTTAGCCAGTGCTTCTTCCCGATGAGCTGCTCCTCGACGATCTGCACACGCACCCGGCGCTCGAGCTGGCCGTTGGCGCCGGCCTTTCCCTCTGGAATCTGGTCGTACACGGGCACGTGCTCTCCCGTGACCCAGCCGAACGGCAGCGGCGTGGCATCGCTGAGTTGGAGGCCATGCCACAAGGAGCCCCCACCCATTTGCGAGACGCCCTTCTGCGGCAACACCTTGCCCTCGACCGACAGCCAGTACGACTCACCGTCGAACTTGAGCTGGCGCTCGACGGCGACGGTGTCGCCTCGCTCCAGCTGCCGCTCGGCCTCTGCGCCGTTCTTCAGCGCGTCGAAGCTGCCCCACATCGGCACCTTTTCGCCCTCGGGCAGCATCACCATCACGTAGCGAAACGGCAGGCGTTCGCCTTCGGGGACCTTCAACACCTGCTCGGTGGTGGGCGGCTGGCTGGAGACGCGCGCCTCTCTGCTGCAGAGGTAGCCGAAGGGCTCGAGCGCGTACCAGGTCTTCGCGGAGCAACCCCGTGCGTTGCTCTTCACGATGCCGCGCACGGGCAGGCGCGACCCTTGGATGGCGTTGCCCACCATGGGTGCACCGCCGGCGCGCATGAGGATGACCGCCTCGGGAGAGGTGATCTCCACCACCTTGATGTCGCTCGGCTCCACGGGAAGCTCTTCGGGTAGCGTCGGTGGAACGTAGGGTGGAATGTCCTGCTCGCGCATGGGCACGCCCACCGTCACACGCAGGACCTTCTTCTTTGCGTGTGCGATGGAGCCGAAGGGCGAGAGGACAAGAGATGCCGCGAGGGCCGAGGCGAGCGTGCGCGACTTTATCATTTGAACTTGGAGTGACACTCCCTGCACGTGGCCTTCATCGCGGTGAGCGCGGCCCGCGTGGCGCCGGCGTCCTTCGCTTGCGCGGACGCGTGCAGCTCGTTGATGTGACCGTTGAGCGTGATGGCGAATGCGTCGAAGGCGGGGCCCTTCGAGAAATCTTTGATTTTCATCGACGTCGCCTGCAAGCGGGCCGCGGAGTCGACGAACGTGGCGAACTCCTCGTCGGTGAATGAAGTCTGCCCTCGCTTCTTGAACATCGGATCGGCGTACGTGGCCTGGGCGTCCATCAGGTCCGAGAGCTTGGCGATGCTCGCGACCTGATCCACCGTCACCTCGTGCTTGGGAGCGTGACAGGCAGCAGCGGAGAGAGAGGCAGCAGCGAAACAAAACAAAGACCAGCGCGACATTAGTGACCTCGGGGTGCAGCGGGGGAAAACTACTCTAGGGCGCCGGCTCACGGACTGCCAAGTGCCGAACCGGATGGGCTTCCGCTCGGCGCCGGGTTCGAGGAATTGGATGTCTGAATCTGCCCATCGTCGCGTCGATCGGCACGCACGCCGAGGGTGTTGTTGGGCATCTGCGCCACGCTGTCGGCGGGATAGATGGCCGAGACGCCGAACAGCAACGTGTTGCGGTAGTACGTCGGCAGCGGAAGCGGGTCGGTGTCGTAGCCGATCTGATCGATTAGGTTGTAGCGCAGGAAGAAGCTGAGGACGCGCAGCGGCGCGTAGGCCAGCGTCGCGTCGACGAGGATGCTGTGCGCGTGGGCTTGCGGCTGCGCCTGGAGATCGAGCTGACGCGAAAACGAATAGCCGGCGCCGAGGGAGAGCGAGAAGTGGCTCTTCTCGCCGAACAAGATGTTCGCGCGCAACGAAGCCGTGTCGTTGAGGAAGTTGGAGTGGAACAACAAGCTCGGCGCGACGCCGTGCGAGTACGACAGATCGAACGTGACCAAGCGGTGCGTGAAGTTGAGCCCCGCACCCCCGGCCGGCTCCACCACGCGATTCGCCACCATGGCGGGGTCGAGCACCACCACGGCGCCGGCCTCGACGCGACCGGAGAAGAAGTAGGTGAAGTCTCGTCGGTAGCGCAGCAGCGGCGTCATCACCAGCTGCGTCTGCTCCGGCGGCACCGGAGCGTCGGGATCGACGGCGCCGGTGTTCGTCACGACGGGGCCGCGCTGCGATACGAACTTGGTGTAAATGAGGTTCGCCTCGAAGCCGATCGCGTCGCGTGCGAACACGCGCTCGATGCCGACGCGGACCGGGACCGCCTGGGTTTGCGCCTGCGGTGGCGTCTGGTCGAGGAAGTACGCGGTCTGGAATCCGAGGGATTGGATGAGGCGGAGGTTCGCGGTGAGGTCCCAGGAGAAGATCTCGCTCGCGTTGATGTTGAGGATGTTGGTGACGCCGGTGAGCTGCACCTGCACCGGCGTGTTTGCCGACGGGAGCGCGGTGTTGAACGCGGATTGCCGTCCTTGGTTGACCCCGAGCGAGAGCCCCATGGTGGTGTTCTTCGACGGGATGAAGAAGCCGTTCCAGCCGATGGTGTTGGAGTAGGTATCGGCGTCGGAGTTGCGCGCGTAGACGATGCCGGAGAGCACGTAGCTCAGCTGTTGTATGGCGCGTGCACTACCGCCGGTGAGGATGAGGCCTGGGTTGATGTTGAGGACCAGGTCGGTTTGACGACCGCGCGTGCCCGGGACACGCGTCGTGGGCGCGCCCGTGACGTTGTCGGTCACGCCGACCGAAACGGTGAGCTGGCCCTGCAGGCTGACCGGCCCGGCGCTCGCGAGCGCCGGGAGCGAGCACAGCAGCGCGGCCACAGCCCATGCTCTCGGCCCAGGCCGTGCGCACGAGGTCGGCCCGCTCACCAGCATGGGCGCCATCGTAGTCGATCCGGCCCCAGGGCGCCTACAAGACCGCGCCTCGCCGCGCCTCTCCGGGTATGTTGACTGGCGGAGCAGTCGCGGAGGCGGGTAGGATGTCCGGCACATGAAGACGTTGGCGATGGTCGTGGGTCTGGCTGCTGTGCTCTCGGCCGCAGGTTGTGGCAGCGTTCCCTTCGCTTGCACGGCTACGCACTGCGATCCGAACAACGACAGCAGCAATCCGTACGAGGAATGCATCACCCGCGACGGCGCGTACAGCTACAACTACGGCAAGTCCACCTGCCAGTGTGCCAACAAGACCGACTGCGCCACCTGCAAGGCCGAAGTGAGCGCATGGTGTACCGCTCCGGCGACGGACGGGGGCACGGAGACCTGCGTGCCCACCACCTGCGGTGCCAACACGTATCAGGTGTGCAGCCAGGCCCCGGGCGCTCGTCGCTACGACTACGGTCGCTTCACGTGCGAGTGCGCCAGCACCACCGACTGTGTCGATTGCGACAAGGCCGTGGCGAGCTGGTGCACCCGGTCGAGCGACCTCGGCACCTAGTCTCGCTTGTCGCCACGCGACATCGACCGCGCGGTGCAGAAGCCGTTGCAGGACATCGAGCTCATCGTCGCGCCGGTCGATAGTCCCGTGCGCACGCAGTGCATGCGTGCGGCGCAGCGCATCCGGCGACAGGGCTGCGCCACCATCGGCCTCGTGCCGGCGTCGGCACAAGTCGGCGTGGTGGGCGCCGGCATCAACGTGGCGGTGGCGATGGCCGATCTCACGGGCTCGACGGTGGCGTACGTCGACGCGAATCTGCGCTGGCCCGCGCTGCCCGCGCTCGTGGGCAAAGGTGCAGACGAAGATCCGAGCAACCCGACGGCGGGCTCGGCGTTCTCCACCAAGTGGCTGCGCGGTGACGTGGCGCTACTCGTCCCCAAGGCCCGCGCGGTGCGTGCCTCGGGCCTCGCTGCCCTGGCCCGCGTGCTCGTGTCGGCGAAGGAAGTCTTCGCGTGCTGTCTGGTGGACCTCACCGGTTGGCGCCGGCTCGGCGAGCACCTCACCGCGTTCACGCTGCTCGATGGGCTCGTGGTGGTCGCCCACGAGGGGTTGTCAACGGAGGACGACTTGCTGCAGCTCTCGAACGAGCTCCCTGCCGATCGATTTCTCGGCGTGTTGCTCCTCGGCGCGTCCGGAGGCGTGTGATAGCGTGGGGAGCTCGGCCCATGTTTGATTTCATCCGTCGCAAGAACCTCGATCGCTGGGTGGGCGGGTGGATGCGTCACGTGGCCTCCAACGCCCGTTTGCCCGCGTTCGAAGGCACCCGGCATCTGGTGTTCGCTTTCTGCGATCACTACGAGCCGCTCTGGGGTGGCGTCGATCATCAGCGCGGCGATGCGCGCGTTGCCGCTTGGGAAGAGCGCTACCCGAAAGTGGTCGATCCGTTCGTCGACGCCGACGGGCGCCACCCGCAGCACTCGTTCTTCTTCCCGGGCGAGCAATACCGTCCCGAGTATCTCGATCGCCTCGGCCGACTCGCCAAGCGCGGTTACGGCGAGCTCGAGGTGCATCTCCACCACGACAACGACACGCGCGAGAGCCTACGCGCGAGCCTCCTTGAGTTCCTCGGCCGCTGCGCCGAGCACGGACACCTGAGTCGCGATCGTGGCCGCCTGCGCTACGGCTTCATCCACGGCAACTGGTGTCTCTCCAACTCGCGCGCCGATGGCACGCTGTGCGGCGTCGACGACGAGCTCCTCGTGCTGCACGAGACGGGCTGCTACGCCGACTTCACGTTTCCCTCGGCACCCGACGAGACGCAGCCCAACATCGTGAATCAGATCTACTGGCCGGAGGGCGATCTCTCCCGCCCGCGGGCGTACGAGAACGGTGTGCGCGCCCGCGTCGGTGACTTCCGTCGCGACCGCGTGCTCATGGTGGAAGGTCCCTTGTCGCTTCGCCTGCGCAAGCGCCGGATGCCGATCCAGATCGAAAACGCGGCGATCACCGCGGACGATCCGGCGACGCCGCCGCGCATCCACGCGTGGGTCAACCAGAACGTGCACGTGGCCGGCCGTCCCGAGTGGGTGTTCGTGAAGGTGCATGCCCACGGCGCGCCCGACCCGCAGCTCGAGGGCTTGCTCGGCGGCGGCATGCAGACCCTGCATCGCGAGCTCATCGCGCACTACAACGACGGCAAGAAGTGGAAGCTGCACTATGTGACGGCGCGCGAGATGTACAACATCGCCGCCGCCGCGATGGAAGGTGCCGCGGGCGATCCGAACCGGTACCGCAACCACGTGCTCCCACCGCCGCCAGCACGCGGGTAGCCGCGAGTGCCAATCGCGGCTACCCGGCGTGACAGCCTGCGGATGATTCGTACCCCCGACGGGTCAGTAGGTCGGTGTCGTTGTATATCAATTAAACAAATATGATATACAATTATTTCCATGACGCGGGACCACAAGCCAGATACGCAGACCCTCTATGCGCAACTCTTCGAGGTCACGGCCGCCTACGAGGTCGACCTGCTCGGGGGGTTCGTGACTGGCACGCCCGTCGAGCGCAAAGTTCGCGCCCGAACATATCTATACTGGCAGCTCCGCGATTTCGAAGGGAAGCTCAAGCAAGTCTACCTGGGCTGCGCCGATGATCCGTGGGCACAGGGTGTGCGGGACGCACTCGTGGCATATCTCGACCACCGCCGGCCGATCCTCGAAGATCTTCAGCGGCTAACCGCGGCGTACGTCGCATCGGGAGGCTCTCGTCACCAAGGGAGTCACTTCAAGATCGTAGCGGCTCTCGCATCGGCGGGTTTGTTTCGCGCCGGTGGTGTGCTCGTTGGTTCGCACGCCTTCGTCTCCATCGGCGCCTCCCTCGGCGTTTCCTTCGATTCGTCGACCATCGCGACGGCAGACATCGACTTTTGTCGCGATACGTTGGTGAGCGTCGTCTGCGAGACGCCGGAGAAGATCGACCTGCCCGGCGTTCTCCAGGCAGTCGATCCATCGTTCTTCCTCGTGCCCGAGCTCAACATCAAAGCGCCGAGTACCTCGATGAGGTCGCGCAAGGGCGGCGTCGCCATCGACTTTCTCACCACTGCCAGGTCGCGCAGCGATTCGAAGCCTCGCATCGTTGCGCCGTTCGGGCTCGCAGCGCAGCCCTTGCGCTACATGGACTACCTCGTCCGCGACGATCTACAGCGCGGCCTGTTCATCGGGCCATCGGCAGTGCTGGTGAACGTTCCGCATGCGGGTCGTTATGCGATGCACAAGCTCGCGGTCGCCGCCCAACGCGCAGGCGGCGATTCGTCGATCAAGGCCGACAAAGATCGACGCCAGGCCCAAGCGCTCATCGAGGTGTTGTCGGAGCAGCAACCCGGCGCGCTATCCCGTGCGGCCAATGCAGCGCTGCGCCATACCGACAAAGGTCTTCGCAGGGACGTGCTCGCGTCGCTGAAGCGACTCGAGAAGAGCAGCGCGGTGCGAGCGCTCGCCTCGCTGCTCGCCTAGTCTGACGTTCCCGCCGCGTTTTGGCGAAATTTCGCGTTGAATCGGCAAGACAATTGAAAAAAGAAAAAGAAGTGCGGGTTGCTGTCTACGTCGTGATGGCCTCGAGGAGGTCGTAGGCGCGTTGTTGTTCGGGCGACGGGGTCGTGATGACCTCGAAGGTGCGGGCGTCATCGGAGGCACTGGGTGCACGACAGACGTTGCGTACGATGGTGCTGAGCTGCTTGAGGAGCGTCTGGAAGCTGTGGACTGGGGAGCCATCGTCGAGGGTCTTGGATGCGACCTTGTCCAGGGCCGCGGACGAGCGTCGGGCCTGTGCGACAGGGTCAAGGGTCTTCTTTTTTGCCTGGTCTTCGTCGCAGAAGAGCAAGGGACGCCAGGCTTCGATCATGTGATGGACGACGTACTGGGCGAGCACGCAAAGAAAGACATGGGCGTTGACTCGACTGTCGAGGTGATGACGAATAATACGTATTTCGAGGTTGACAGTTCCGGGCAGAGCGACATTGTCGACAAGGAGTGGGGCGGCGTTCCTGCACACGTCGACTACGTGCGCTACGTGAAGACCGACTACACCGCGACGGCTGATCCGGCGAAGCCCGCCATCGTGTGGGGCGGCTTCAAGGACGGGCAACCGCAAGGCCGCACCAAAGCCTACCTGTCGAAGGCGTTCATGAAGAAGACCTTGACGGGCGTCATTGCTGTCGGTGGCGGCCCAATCGCGCTCGAGGAGGCTCACTTCGCGCGCTCGAACGGTGTGCCCGTCGAGTATGTGCCGGCGGAGACGCGATTCCCGGAGGCGAACGGCCCCTTCGGCTCGTTGCACGAATCCTTCGCTCGCTCATGAGTCGTCGTTAGACCGCGAACGCGGCCATTCGCCGCACCCCTTCTTCGAGCTTGTCATCGGCGCCGACGAACGACAGCCGCACATAGCCTTCCGCGCCGAACGCGAGGCCGGGAATGACGAGCGTGTCGTGGGTCTCGAGGAGCTGCAGCGCGAAAGCGAGGGAATCGTTCGCCAGCGCACCACGCAGCTTCACGAAGACGTAGAACGCGCCGTCGGGCTTCACGTACGACAAGCCCGCGCGATCGAGCGCGCCGCTGATCACGCGCAGCTTGTCGATGTAGCTCTGCCGGTGCGCGGTGAGGATCTGCGGCTGCTTGAAGATCTCGATGGCCGCGATCTGTCCGTACGTATTCGTGCTCGAGACGAGGAACTGATGCGCTTTGTGCAGCTCTGGGGCCTCGGCCTTCGGCGCGAGGAACCAGCCGATGCGCAGGCCAGTGAGCGCGCAGCTCTTCGAGAGCGAGCCCACGACAATGGTGTGCGGCCAGTACCTCGCCGGCGACACGGGCGGCTCCTCGCCGAAGTAGAGCTCGCGATACACCTCGTCGGACACGACGTAGACCGGCTGGCCTTTGCGCGCGGCGAGACCTCGGCCGAGCTTCTCGAGCTCGTCCCTCGCCCAGGTGCGACCCGTCGGGTTGACGGGAGATGCGAGCACGATGATGCGCGTCGAGTCGCCAAGGGCAGCCAGGACCACGTCAGCGCGTGGCGTGAAGCCGTCGGCGGCGCTGAGCGCGACCGATCGCCAGCGGACCCCGAAGAGTCCACACAGCTTCGTGTAGAGCGGGTAGGCCGGCTCGATGACCAAGACCTCGTCCTCCTCGGGATCGGCCAAGGCCGCGAGCGCCACCGAGAGAGCTTCTTGCGAGCCGACGGTGATGCCGACCTGCGACGCGTCGGTGAGCCCGGGGTAGGCGTGATAGCGCGCGACCGCTTCGCGCAACGCCGGGAGCCCCGGGTTCGGCGAGTACGGGCAACCGTTCTGCTC
>JAYUBF010000224.1:0-4654 GCA_043741435.1 Myxococcales bacterium | reverse complement strand
GAGCCGTCAGGGTCCCACCCTGCTCACGCGGCGACTTCGCCGCGACGCAGCCTTTGGCTGCTCAGTTTTGACTCGCGCTCCGCGCGACTCTGGTTAGTTTCCAGGAGCACGCAGTCGTTGCTCCACGCGTATGGCCTCCCGGACCGAGATCCCCGCGGGCACACCGTGTCGCTCGTGTACAGCGCCCCATCCCTCGTCGCTGAGCGCGCTACAACGCGGCGTGCGGCGCGCGGCGCGTCGGTGCGCGACCGGCTTCCGATCTCTTCTCGGCGATCTTCTTCATCCCCACTTCCGCGTCGTGCTTCCAGCGCTCGGCGCGGTGTGCCCACTCCGGCACCATCGGGGCAGCCAGCACGAGCTTGTACTCGGCCTCGGCCTCGGCGAGCTTGTTGTCGCTGAGCAGGGCATCGCCGTAGTGCAGGTGGTTCTGCGGATAGTCCGGCGCGAGCTGCACGGCGTGCGACAGGTGCTGCAACCCCTCATCGAGGTCGCCGATGGATGCCGGCCAGGGCGGCGCCTTCGCGTACACCGTGCCGACGAGCCGCGAGGGCCCCGCGTGGTCGTACTTCTCGTCGAGCTTCATGGCGGCCATGCCGGCCTTCACCACGCGCGGCACCATCATGTAGGCGCCGACGGTCTTGGTGGTGGCCGACTGCCCGATGTTGATGCCGAGGTAGTACTGCCCTTCCACCCGCTTCGGGTCCACGTCTACCGCACGCTTCGCGAGGTCGATGCCTTTTTGCGCGTATGAGGCACGGCGCTGCTTGTCGGTGAACTCCTCCGTGAGCCAGGCGCAGGCACGGGCACCTCGCCACAACAGCTCGTACGCACGCGGGGCCTTGAGGAGTCCCTTGTCGACGGCGACGATGGCGTTCTCTTGCGAGGCCGCCGTCTGCTTCTTGTCTTCTTCATCGGCGAACTTGATCAGATCGGGAACATCGACCGGCAGCTCGTGCGGCTTGACCGTGGCCTCACGCAGGTTCGGCGGTAGCGCAGCCGGACAACCGGCAGCGGCCAAGACGAGAGCGAACGTAGCAACGTGAGCAAAGGTGACCGCAGGCCCGATGTTCACTTGTCGAACCGCCGCTTGGCCTCTTCGTAGGCCGCCAGATCGGGCTTGGCAAACTTGGTGACCTGCAGCGCCTTGCACACCTCGGCACCTTTCTTGTCGGCACACATGCCTAGCAACATCTTCTGCACCGCTGCCTTTTCCTCCGCCTTCGAGTTCTTGCCGAACGCGACGAACGGCGTGGGCGGCAAGGGCCCCGACGAGAAGATCGTGCGGAGCGACGCGCTGTACGGCAGGGACTTCATGTTCGCGAGCTGTGCATCGTCAACGATGGTGGCTGCGGCTTCACCGCGATCCACTGACTTCATCCCGCGCAGCGGGCTCGGGCTCGGCTGCAGCTTGAAGAACGTCTCCGCATCGATCTTGCCGGCGAACATGAGCTTCGAGATGTAGCGCGGTGACTGCAGGTGGTTCGACACCAGGACCTTGCCCTTGAGATCCTCGAGCGTCTTTATCGCGGGATCTTTGACGAGCACGTGCAGGTGACCGCGGTTGTGGATGGCGCCCTCCACGGCGGCGATCACCGTGAGGTCCTCGCGCTTGTGCAGGTCGAGGTACATATCGATGTCCATCATCGCAAAACCCGGCTTTTTCTCGGTGGCCGCGGCGCCGGCCGCTTTCTTGTCCGCGAAGAAGCTGGCGGCGATCGGCTTCCAGCCGGTCAACACCCTCTGCGCGTACGCCGAGAATTGCTCGAGGTACGGCTTGGCGGTGTCCGTGGTCCCACCGGAGCTCGCGCTCTCCACGATGAAGTCGTTGGAAGCGGCGAACGCGGGGGCGGAAAACGTGAGCACTGCTGCGACGCCGAGCGATAGCGTGCGTGCGGTGAGAGAACGTGGGCAGCTCATTTCATCTCCGACGGTGGGCTAGAGGTTTTATTCGGGCGTCGCTCGAGCGTCAAGATCGTTAGTACGTGACCGTTAGTAGGTAAAGCGGGCCTTCAAAAACACCTCGGTTGCGCCTGCGGAAGGGTCGCCGAACTTGCTGTCTCGCGGGCCGAGGAAGACGAAAGAACCGAGCGACAATTCGGTGGCGTCCCAGACGGCCCAGACGATCTGCGGAAACAAGACGGCGGTGAAGTGCGGATCTTCGTCGCCCACCTGAGGGATCTTGAAGGCGCCGAAGAAGCGAATGAGCAGCGCGTCGTTGAGCAGCTTCAGATCGGCGCCAGCCACCACGTAGTGACCGATGCGAGCCTCGGCGCGCGCAGGAGCGCCGATCGCCGCGCCCGGCTTCGCATAGAACGAACGCCCCGCACCGAACTCGTCGATGAACCCGTAGACGTATTGAAAGTTGCCGTAGAGGTGCTTGTTGAACGAGTAGTCCACGCCGGCGGTGAGCTTCACGAACGGCGTCGACGGGACGACCACGCCGCGATCCTTCTCGGGATAGCCGAGGGAGTAGCCTTCGTACTTGCCCGACGTCGGGTCCTTGCCGAACGTGACCGGATCCCACTGGCCCGGAATTGCCGCGTTGATCGTGCCGTAGGTGACCTGCTGCGGGAAGTACACCGCGCCTTCGATCCACCACCCCATGCCACCGAGCTTGTCGACGGTGCCCGCGAGATCCCAACCGATCACCTGCATCCGTGGCCAGATGATGCCCACGTCTACCACCCCATTTGGCTTCAACGTTGCCCATGCAGGGGATGGGATGCCGAAACGACCATAATAGTAGGAGATCGCCATATCGATGTTGAGCGCGCGGCCCGCAACTCGAACGGCGAACTGCGAATTCTCGATCGATGGGGCGGGCTCCAGCGCGTAGACCCGGATTTCCTTGGGCGGATTCGTCGAGGCGAGGAAGCCGAGGGTGCTGCGCTGCAGGTCGTCCTGTACCGGCGCAGGGCGATTGGCCTCGGTGAGCGCCAGCGGCGCAGTGCGTGGCAGACGCGACGGACGAAACACCGGCACCCACACCGCGGTGATGATGAGGTCCGCGATCGGATTGTAGTCGAGGCGGATCATCTGGTTCGCCATCGCGCGGCCGAACAACAGCGGATCCGAGAAGTCGAGCGTGTTGAGGTTGTTGGTAGGATTGAACTTGTCGGCCGAGCCCCACGTCACGATCTGTCTCCCGATGCGAAGATCGAGGTGCGGCAGGATCTTGTAGACGTCGAGGTACGCGGCGTCTGACTCGATGTAATACGGGTCGACCTGCTCACGGTAGGTCGTCGAGTTCAGGTCCTTGATGTCGGAGTAGCCATAGAAGACGAACTGCGCATCGGCCACGGCTTTGACGCGCGTGCCGATGCCGAGACTCAGCTGCGCCTTGATGCGGTTCTCGTTGCGCGAGAAGCCGTACTTGAGGAGGCGCTGCTGGTTCGGATAGATAGCGTCGGTGCCATACGCCGGCACTTCCTGGCCACCGAGACGGAAGCGCAGATCGCTCGAGACCTGACCACCGAACTTGAGCTCGACGTCGCCACGCGCATGACCTGCGCAGGCAACGACGACGAACATCGCCGCGACGAATATAGCAGCGACGTCCGCGGCCCCCCGACCCCCGGCTCTATGCATCTAGCGCTGCAGAGACCGAACGGAGAAAAGATCGTCGCTGAGCCCCGAGTCGATCTTGCTGGTGACGAAGATGATCTCCGACGAGTGCCCGTTGCGGCGGTGGTCCGTGACCACGATCTTCATCGGCTGCCAGTGCTCGGGGCTGTCCTGCTTGAAGTCGCTGCGCTGCTGCGTCTTCAGCTTCTTGCCGCTCGCGTCCATGTACTCCATCCGTGTGGGCTGGAAGTGCTCCTTCGCGACCCACATCTTCACGCGCGGAAACTCTAGATCGAGGCCCGGCTTCTGCGCGAGCTCGAGCACGTAGTCGGTGCCTTCTTCGCCGACGAGCTTCGGTGTGAACGTGCTCGCATAGCTGGTCTGCGACATGTCCTCGAACGAGAAGTCCGAGCCCATGAACGTCTGGTTCTTCACGTGTGTACCCATGCGCCGCACCTTCTTGAAGTCGGGCAGATACACGTAGATGGTGTCGGCCCCTTCGACGAGAACGCCCATGCCGGCGACGTCTCCAGGCGCCGTGAACTTCACGAGGCGTTTGCCCGGCACTTTTTGGTACGTGGTGAAGCCGTACTCGCGCGAATCCCCCGACGGTTGCTTCACGCGCAGCTTGCTTTCCCAGACCGCGTCTTTGAACGCGTTGATCGCGTGGTCGACCTTGCCGAGGATCTCACCTGCGGTGAGCGCTGGCTTGGTCGGAGCCGGCGGCGGCACGTCCGCGCGCGCCCCGATTGAGAGCGTGCCGAGGAGTGTCAGCGCACCGGTCAATAGACTAAGGCGATTTACGGGCTGCATAGCCCGACAGCGTCGACCAGATCCTTTCAGGGTGTCAACCTCAATTGGCTTCGCGATTGGCGTCGTCATCGATACATCTCACCTCCGCATCCTCGACGACCATCGCGCTCGCTGCATTCATGGCAAGCGCGCGCTGCGCGTGCACTCGCCGCTTCGGAGCTTGGCGCCGACGAGGGTGCTCCGACAGGGACTTCGGCCAACCTCCAGAGGGCAGGATCAGATCAATCGAACCGACGGGTAAGTGATCGACATGATCCAGGATTTCTCGAGGGTGGTG
>JAYUBF010000223.1:0-4658 GCA_043741435.1 Myxococcales bacterium | reverse complement strand
AACGCGCGGCGCTGGCGGCGCGGGCTTTGGCGTCGCGCGCTCCTGGCGACGAGCAGGCCGAGGTGCTGGGCCCGGCCGAGGCGCCGCTGTCTCGGCTCAAGGGACGGAGTCGGTGGCAACTGTTCGTCAAGGCAAGGTCTCCGCACGTGCTGCGTCGCATCGCGAGCGAAGCGAAGAACGCAGCACAATCGGTGACCAGCACCCGGGGTGTGCGCGTCTCCATCGACATCGATCCCGCCTCGACGCTGTAGCGCCGTCGCGGTACCATCGAAATCCCCGTGCGCGCGCCCAGCGTGATCATCATCGCGAGCCCCTACGAAGGGGAGCTGCTCAGTCGAGCATTGGCCGACACGGGCCTGCGCGTCTTGCGTGCCGACGGCGGTGACGGTGCGCACGCGCTCATCGCGACCGAGCTTCCGCTGGCCGTGGTGATCGGCACGTCGCTGATCGGCGCCGATCCCACGCGACTCGTCGACGAGGCGCGCGCGCGCAGTCGAAGCCTCGCGCTGTTTCTGCTCGCCGATGTCGATGATCCCGTGGCCACGGCGCTGCGGCCGCGCGTGACGGCCACGTTCCGTCGCCCCACCGACTTCGACATCCTTGCGCACGAGATCGAGCTCCTGGCCGTTGCCGTCGAGCGAGCCGATTTGGCCGAGGTGGAGTTGGTGCCCCAGAGCGAGCTCGAGGAGCTCCCACCACCCATCCCGCGCGTGTCCACGCAGCCCATCTGGCCCCCGCCAGCGTTGTCGCAGTCGTCGCGTCCGTCGTTGGCGAGCTCGCTCCTGCGCGTGGACGATGCGCTCGCTGCGAACGTGGCGGTAGGGCCGCCGGCGATGATGCCGACGCAGGTGAATGGCAATCGCGCGCGCGCTTTCGAGCGCCGCTCCACGATTGCGCGGGAGATCGAGCGCGAGGTGTCGCAGGCCGAGCGACGCTTGTTCCCGGGGGAGGCGCCGACCCCCTCGGGTCTCGGAACGCTCGACGACTTCGACGATGCGCTCGGTGACATCGATCTCGACTCACTCGCCATCGACACCGTTCCCGGACTCGCCCATGGGTTTGGGCTCGACGATCGACGCGCGAAGAATGCGCAACGAGCTACGGTCGCGCCGCCGGCCGCCCGACTGGTGCAGGAAGAGGGCGACCTCGCGCACATCGATGTCGCCGAGCTCGTCGCACGTATCCAGCGCGGTGCGTTATCGGGCGCGCTCGAGGTCGAGCGTCCGGATGGCCCGCAGACCGTGTACTTCGACCACGGGGATCTCGTGGGCGCGCGCGCCGTGCAACGTCACGCCCAGCTCGGCGAGATGTTGTTTCGCGAAGGCAAGCTCACACGCGAGCAAGCGGCGACGGTGCGAGCGGCGGATGCGAGCGCGGCAGAGGGCTTGGCGCGCCCGATCGCGCTGCGTCTGGTCGAGATGGGGTTGCTGAAGGAGAGTGAGCTCTTCCCGGTCGTGCGTCGCCACGCCGAGGAGATCTTCTATTCGCTGTTCTCGTTGCAGGCCGGGCGCTATCGGTTGGGATCGTTGCTGCCGGCCGCGGATGATCGCGTCCGTATGGCGTCGCCCACCTCCGCGTTGCTCATGGAGGGCATCCGGCGCAAGTACGGCCTCGAGCGTTTGAATGCGCTCCTCAAGAGCCGAGATGCCGTGCTGCATCCCACGACCGCGTTTCCTCGGGAAGTCGAGCGCGCGAGTTTGTCGAGTGACGAGCGGCGGGCGGCCAATCTCATCGACGGCGAGCGCACGCTGGGCGACGTTCGCGTCGCGCTCGGGGGACGTGTTCCCGAGAGCGCTCTGTTCGGCGTCGCCTGGGGGTTGCACGTGCTCGGTGCGCTCGAGACCAGCGCCGATGCCGATGATCTCCGCTACGCGTCGACCGTCATCACCACCGATACCGGCGAGCGTCGCGCGCAGCCGCGGCATCGCGACGATACGCGGCACCGCGCCGAGCAGGGCGTGGAGCGCGAGCGCATCGTGGCGAAGCGAGCGCAGATCCTGGACGCCGACTACTTCACGGTGCTCGGCGTGTCGCGGGATGCGAGCGATCACGAGCTGCAGCGCGCGCACGCCCGCCTGCGTGCAGACTTCGACGGCGCGACCCTCGAGCCCGAGACCGTGGCTGCTCACGGAGACGACCTCGCGGAGATCCGCGTGGTCCTCGACGAGGCCTTGCGTGTCCTCAGCGTGCGCAGCGTGCGTGACGCGTATGCGGCTCATCTCGCGCCGGAGCCGGCCTACGGGGCGAACGACGACCCGAGAGGCGAACCGAGTGGCGCGCAGTCGGCAAGGCCGATCCCTGAGCTCGATCGCGGTGGTACCGCGTGACGCGCGCCGTATTCATGGGCTCGCCCGACTTCGCGGTGCCTTGCCTGCGCGCGGTAGCCCGTCACGCCACGATCGAAGCCGTGGTGTGCCAGCCCGACAAGCCGGCGGGCCGCGGCCTCAAGGACAAGGCGCCGGCGGTGAAGCTCGCCGCACAGGCACTGCGCATTGCCCGCATCTGGCAGCCGCAGTCGGTTCGCAAGCCGCCGTTCGCGGACGAGCTTAAGGCGCTGGCACCGGATCTGATCGTCGTCGTCGCCTACGGCAAGATCCTGCCGGCCGAGGTGTTGGCGATTCCGCCGCTCGGCTGCGTGAACGTGCACGCCTCGCTCTTGCCGAGGCTTCGAGGCGCCGCGCCCATCCAGTGGGCGATCATCCGCGGTGAGAAGCAGACCGGGGTCACGCTCATGCGCATGGATCTCGGGATGGACACGGGGCCGATGCTCGCCGTGCGGGAACGGGCGATCCCGGAGACCGCGACTGCCGGCGAGATGCACGAGGTGCTGTCCGAGGACGGCGCGGCCCTCCTCGAAGAACAGTGGGAAGCGCTGGTGAGCGGCAAGCTGGTCGAGACCCCGCAACAGCACGATGCGACGACGATGGCGCCGATGCTCGAGAAGGAAACCGGTCGACTGCGCTTCGACGCGGGCGCGCGCGCGGTGTGCGACCTGGCGCGCGGTTGTGATCCGTGGCCCGGCGCTTTCACCACGCTCGACCGGGAAGTCGTGAAGGTGTTCGGCGTGCGAGCGGTCTCCGGACAGGCCGAGGCCGGCGTGGTGATGGACGTCGATCGCGACGGCCTCATCGTGGGTTGTGGCGACGGTGCCGTGGCGCTGGCAGAGCTCCAGCTCGCGGGTCGCAAGCGCATGCCGGCAAAGGCGCTGGTGCAAGGGCGGGACATTCCTCGCGGCACCCGGCTCGGCGCAACCTAGTGTCGGCCGACGAACCGTCCAGCTCGAAGCGCAGTGGCGACGGCCCCCGCCGCGTAGCCTTCCGTGTCTTGCGCCGTGCCGCCGAGGGTGCGTACGTGAGCCTTACCATCGACGGCGAGAGCCAGCACGCAAAGCTTTCACCGGCGGATCGACGCCTCGCCACGGCTCTCGTCTACGGTGTTCTGAAGGGCCAGGCCCGGCTCGATCACGCGCTCGCGGCGTACGCACCGCGTGGCATCGCCAAGCTCGATGGTCCCACGCTCGATCTGTTGCGCCTCGGGGCGCTGCAGATCCTGGAGCTCCGCATTCCAGCGCACGCTGCCGTCGACGGCGTGGTCTCCGCTCTACGCCAGCTGCGTGGCGCCAAGCTGGCCGGGTTCGCGAACGGTCTCCTGCGCAAGCTCGCCCAAGCGGGCGCACCGCCAGTGCCGTCGAAGCCGGTGAACGCGCGGCTGTCGGTGCTCACCGGCGCGCCGCTGTGGGTCGTCGATGCCGCGATCGCGCGGGTCGGGGTCGACGAAGCCGGCGCGCTGTTGGAAGCGGAGGGGAAGCCGGCCCCGGTATGGTTGCGCGTGAATCGACGACGCGTGACGGAGACGTCGGCGCTCATCGCGCAGCTCGTCGAGGCTTTACCGCGCGCCACCGTCGACGTCGCGAGCGTACGGGCAGGTGCCGTGCGGGTGACCGGTGGCGATGGTGTCTTCGATACCCAGCCGTACGTGAACGGTCTCGTCACCGCACAAGATC
Source organism: Myxococcales bacterium (assembly GCA_043741435.1). Classification (GTDB taxonomy): domain Bacteria; phylum Myxococcota_A; class Polyangia; order Palsa-1104; family Palsa-1104; genus JBDTCO01. Next base: position 655 of record JAYUBF010000223.1, on the reverse strand, counting down.
TGGGCGCACAGCTGGTTGGCGAGCTGCTCGGCGCGCAACCGGGCGAGGCCGTGCTCGACGCATGTTCGGGCATCGGCGGCAAGTCCACCTTCATGGCCGAGGCGATGGACGATCGCGGCGTCGTGGATGCGGCCGACAGCTCTGCGCGCAAGCTCGATCTCGGTGCCGACCACGCGCGGCGCTTGGGTCTCTCCATCGTGCGCAAGGTCGTGGCTGACCTCACACGCAGCGACGGAAACGGGCTGCGCGATCAGTACGACCGGGTTCTGCTCGACGCACCGTGCAGCGGCCTCGGCGTCGCACGTCGACATCCCGAGGTGCGGCTTCGCAAATACGACAGCGATCGCCCGTCGTTGATCTCGCTGCAGGCGCGGCTCCTCGAGGCGCTGGCCGGCAGGGTGCGACCGGGCGGCGTCATGGTGTACGCGGTGTGCACGTATACGGAAGAGGAGGGGCCGGAGCAGATGCGCGCATTCCTCTCGCGTCATCCCGAGTTCGAGCGCGATGGGGAAGCTGCGATCCCAGAGGCCATGCGCGGACGCGGCCACGCGGAGACGGGCGAGCTGCGTACGTGGCCTCACCATGACGACGCCGATGGATTCTTCGCCGCACGCCTCCGACGGGTACCGTAAGATGGGCGTCATGCCTGCTCGTC
>JAYUBF010000222.1:0-38401 GCA_043741435.1 Myxococcales bacterium | reverse complement strand
GGAAGCGGACGAGGCCCGCAGCAGCGACGGCGACGGGAGAACCTGACGCAGTAGTGCTAGGGCGTGTCACCACCGACTGGACGCGCTACGATGTGGTGCTCGACGTACCCGAGCGTGCCACCTCGCTCGCGTTCGGCGTGCTGCTCCACGGCGTCGGCACCGTTTGGTTCGACGATCTCAGTACGGGGCTTTTTTTGATCTTCGTTGCCTACCTGTTGGCGGGCTTCACGCCGGCGAGACGATTGCGCGTCCAGCAGGTCTCGTCGTGCTCGGCACACAGCGGGTTGTCCTTGCCCCGGCTCAGGGTCTTCAACTGATAAGGCGTCACCCCGAGCTTCTCCGGCAGGTCTCGCCCCCGATGTCGTATCATCGTGCCATGTCGGCGCCCCTCCAGACGACCAAGACGCTCCGTCAGCCTGGCTTGATCGTGTACCTTGCCGGGGTCGCAACCTCGGCCTTGGCGCTGTGGGGCGTGAACGTCGCGCTCGCCCACGACGTGAACATCCTCGGCTGGTACGTGAACGCCATCATCCCGGTGGGCGCGCTGTGCATCGGCATCGCCAGTGGTGCCGGGTACGCCATCGCTTCCTGGAAGCTCCACGTGAAGCTCTCGAAGAGCTTCGTGCTGGGCATGCTCACCACGGGCCTCGTCGACTATGCAGCGGCGCAGTACCTCAACTGGTCGAGCTTGCTCGAGCAGCACCACGTGAGCGCAGATGTCTATCCGTTCCTCCAGTTCCTCCGTGACCAATGCGAGACGATGACCTTCAGCTCGTCGCACAGCTCCGGATCGTCACCGACGGAGCTCGGCATGTTCGGCTACTTCTTCAAGGCGCTCGAGATCGCCGGCTTCGCGGGCGGCACCATGATCCCGAGCGCGTTCTTGTTCGCGATGCCGTACTGCAAGCGCTGCCAGTTCTATTTGAAGAAGCAGCACGTGGGCTATGTGAGCTCGCCGATGACGAGGAAGGAGCTCTTCGCCACGCCACGCAAGGAGCGCAAAGCCACGCTCGAGCGCATCGTCGGTGAGCTCACCACGCATGGTCATCAGCTCGCGCAGTCGCTGCACGCGCTCCCTCTGCAAGAGACCGCCGACGCGGTGCAGGGACTCGACACGAAGGCCATCAAGGATGCGGCAGCGAACCTGGCCGTCACCCTCAAGAAGTGCCCGTCTTGCGACGGACATCACCTCCACCTCGCGGTCGCGTACACCACGCTCGATCGTAAGCAGGGCAACAACAAGGTCGTCGACCTCGACAAGACCGAGCTCGTTCCTGTGGCGCCCGTTGCAGCGCCTTCTGCTACGGCCTGAAGGCGTCCGTCGCAACGACGAGGTTGTGTACGTTGCGGGCTTCGAACGCGGAGTGTCCCGCGTCGGGTGACACCACGAGCTTCGTCTCGGGCCATCCCTTGTGCAGCCTCTCGCGGTAGCCTAGCGCGCGGAGAGCCCAGTTATGACCCAGGACGAAAGCAAGGCGCTCGTCGCACGCGCGGCGATCGCACACGTGACGCCCGGCGCGCTCGTCGGCGTCGGCACCGGTACCACCGTCGGGTTCTTCATCGAGGCGCTCGCGCGCATGCCGCAGCGCATCGCGGGTGCGGTGTCGAGCTCGGAGCGCAGCACGGCCCTGTTGCGCCGGCATGGCATCCCGGTGCTCGACGCGAACGAGGTGGAGTCGTTGCCCGTGTACATCGACGGCGCGGACGAGATCGACGGACGTGGCTTCATGATCAAGGGCGGCGGCGCAGCGCTCACGCGTGAGAAGATCATCGCGGATCTCGCGCTGCGCTTCGTGTGCATCGCCGACGAGGCGAAGCTCGTGACCACGCTCGGCCGCTTCGCGCTTCCCATCGAGGTGATCCCTATGGCGGCGCAGCAGATCATCCGCCGTGTTCGGCGAGAGCTCGGCGCGCGCGCGGTGCTGCGCGACGGCGTGGTGACCGACAACGGCGGCCATCTCATCGACGTGCACGGCCTCTCCATCGCCGACCCGCCCGCCCTCGAGCACGAGCTCAATCAGTGGCCCGGCGTGGTCACCGTCGGTGTCTTCGCGCGCAACAAGGCCGACCTGTGCTTGCTCGGCGGCAAAGAAGGGGTACGAACGCTCGCGTTCTGACGCCGTTGAGGACCACCCCTCTGCCGCAGCGCCGATCAAGTAGCGCGTACTAGGGGACGAAGTCGCGGCCGTCGACGCGGAGCGTACCCACGTCTTCGGTATCCGGGATCATGAGGACCCCGCCCGGCAAGTGATCGAACGGGTAGAAGTGCGCCTCGACCGGCGTCACATCGTCACCGTTCACCCGCTCGACGAGCTTCGCTTGACCTATGGGCACGCGCTTCGACGTGATGACCTCGCCGCGCACCGGCGTACCGTCGCTCTGCACGAGGATGCTGCGCCAACGCGTGGGGACCTCGAGCCGTCGTGCGGCCGTGTTCACCACCTGCACGCGCTCGGCGAGCGCGGTGTACGTGTAGTCGCTGATCCAGTCGGGCGTGCAGTAGCTCATCATGTCGCGCGTCTTGCCCGACGGATCGAAGAACTTCTTGGTGGTGGAGTCGTAGCCCCAGCTGTTGATCTTGCCGTCGCGGTACGGATAGTCGGGGTCCGGATCGTCGACCTGGCACGGTGCGTGGAGACGACCATGCGCGTGCCCGACCTCGTGCACGAACGTCGCTTGCGGATCGGCGTAGTCGCCGAGATAGCCGAGGCCAATGCTGGCGCGCGAGACGTCGTCCTGCGGATCGTAGGCGAGCGGGCTGAGGCCGAGCACACAACCGCGGTTGCAGTACGTGCCGAACGAAGCGGCGGGAACGAAGAGGCCGTAGTAGTAGGTGTCCGCCGGCGCGCCGTCTTTGATGCGCTGGTTCATCACGGCGTTGAGCAGCTGATCCCAGCCCGAGCCGTCGGCGCTGACCGCTTTGGCCCACTTGAAGGGCTCAGCGACGGTGAGCTCCACCTCGGTGACGGGGTACATCGCGAACATGCGCGAGCGGAACGTCTCGAGCGCGGCCGCCGTGGTGGTGGGCATGCGGTCGCTGCCATCGGCCCCGTACACCACGGGGAGGATCTTGACCTTCACCTTGCCGGTCGTGACCGCGCCGAACGCGACCTCACCGGTGGCCGGATAGCGCGCGCCGCTCGTGTCGCCAGCCAGGCGGGTGGTGTCGATCTCACGCAGCGTGATCGACCATGTGAGGTCCGTGGTGACCGTCGTGGCCGGGAGGTCGAAGTTCGCCGTCGAGGCGAGCGTGCCCTCCCGCGAGCCCACGACGAGGAGCTGTTGCTCCATCGCGGGAAGCGGCATGCCTTTTTGCGAGAGCGCGAGATGCACGATCACCTGCCGCGTGACCCACGTGACGGGCGGCGCGAAGTACACGCGCAACAGCGCAGCGCGACCTGCGACCACCGGAACGGCCGGCGTCGCCGAAGCGTTGTCCTTCATGATCGACGCCTTGATCGCTTGATACACGGCGACCTCTTTCACGGAGAGCCCCGACACCAGCGGGTGGTTGTCGACCGCCGCGGCGTCCTTGCCGTCACCACAGCCGACGAGCAAGCAAGCGCCCAGGAAACCCGTCCCAACCAGCTTGGCGAAAGTCGAAAAACCGCGCGAGGCGCTTGCCGTTGTGCTCATGCGCACCTGTGTTTGCAACTCTGCAGCCACCAACGGATTCCCGGATTTAAACCGTTTGTTTTAGTGTCATGACACACAAATAAATAGGATGTGAACTGATACATTTCGCCTCAGCCTCGGGCGCGGGCGTGGTGGCCACAACGGCAATTTTTGACGAAACAAAACGCGGCGACTGCAGTGGTCGGGCATCCTGCGACGGCGCCTGGGGCAGCCCGCGGCGGCGCGTCGAGCAGTCAGCCGCAAAATAGTCGGCAGCCCGCTAGATCGACCACGGGTGCCGGCCGTTACACTCCGCACCATGTCGCCACGCCTGCTTCGCCCTCGCATCCTGCTCCTCCTTTCTTTTTGTGCCGCGGCACCGGCGCTCATCGTCTGTGCGGGCGGCGCGCCACCGGCGAAGGAGAGTCCGACGCCGCAGACACCCGCGAGCGCGCTGAAGCTGCCCGAGGTCGAGAAGCTCCTCGCCAAGCAGAAGCTCAGCGAGGCCGACCAGGCGCTCGACCGCGCCATCGCCGACGCGCGCGCGAAGAGCAACGACGCGCTGCTCGCCTACGCGCTCATCGGCAAGACCCAGGTGCAGACGGCGCTCGGTGGCTACGAGACCGCGGTGCGGGATCTTCGCGCGGCGGCGTGGCCCCAGGCCGGCATTCCGCGCACGGTGCTCGAGCTCTACTTCGGGCATGCCCTCACCAACTATGTCGTCGGCTACGGATGGGAGATCGGCCAGCGCGAGAAGGTCGACAGCAAGGCCGAGGTGGATCTGAAGAGCTGGACCCGCGATCAGATCGCCGCCGAGGCGCTGCGCAGCTACGCAAAGGCGTGGGCTCGGCGCGACGAGCTGGGCGTGCGCCCCGTCGGTGAATTCGCGCCCTACCTGCAACCCAACTCCTACCCGAGCAACATCCGCGGCACGCTGCGCGATGCGCTCAGCTATCTGATCGTCGAGCAACTCGCCAACAGCAGCCTGTGGCGTGCCGACGAAGCGAACGAGGTGTATCGCCTCGACCTGAACGCGCTCCTGAAGAATGGAACCAACGCAGTGCTCGACGGCGACGCGCATCCGCTCGCGAAGCTGGTGACGGTGCTCGACGATCTCGAGAGGTTCCACGCGAAGGCCGGCCGCACCGAGGCCGCGCTCGAGGCGCGGCTCGAACGACTGCGCCGCTTGCGGGCCGCGTTCACCGAGAAGAAAGATCGCGCGCGCCTCGAGCAGGAGTTGATCGACCGGCTCGGCAAGGAGCGCACGCTTCCCTGGTGGGCGATGGGCCAGGCGTTGCTCGCGGGTTGGGCGCGAGAGAACGATCAGCCCATTCGCGCGCACCAGCTCGCGATGGCAGGCCGTGATGCGTATCCGTCGACGATGGGCGGTCACGCATGCGCGGTGATCGCGGGAGATCTCGAGTTCCCCGAGTACTCGCTGTCGGCGATGGGCGTCGACGGGATCAATCGCGCGTCGCTGGTGGTGCAAGCACGCAACGTCGAAAAGCTGTACTTCCGCGCCTATCTCGTCGACGGGCGCGCGCACCTCGAGCACACCACCAACCGCACCTTCAACCGCTACACGAAGAACGAGCTGCAGAAGATGGTGTCCGGGCAAAAGCCCTCGGCAGCGTGGGAGGTCGCGCTGCCCGCCACGCCCGACTTCCGCTACCACCGCACTCACGTCACGCCTCAGCACCTGCCGCAACACGGCTCGTACGTGATCGTGAGCTCCGTGCGCGCCGACTTCGCCGAGCAGCAGAACTTCCTCGCCGCGGTGCAGGTCCAGATCTCGGACCTCGTGATGCTGGTGCAAGAAGGCGGCGACCACTCCACCATCACGGTCCTCGACGGGACTACGGGCCGCCTCGTGGAAGGCGCGACCGTCGAGCGCTGGAAGGTGGACTGGCGACACCCCTCGTCGCTCATCGAGGCCAAGCGCACCGACAAGAAAGGCGAGGTGCGCTTCGACCACGACAGCAACGACGACTCGATCCTCACCGCGAGCAAGGGCGCCGACTTCACGCTCGACGAGAACGTTCTCTACCTCAACCCAGCGGCCCGCGAGAGAACCGAGGTGGGGACGCTCATCTACACCGACCGCAGCGTGTACCGGCCGGGGCAGAAGGTCGCGTGGAAGGCCGTCGTGTACAGCGGCCAGCGCAAACAAGGGCGGTACCAGGTGTCCGCCAATCGCAAGATCACGATGTGGCTGCGTGATGCGAACTACCAAGAGGTGAAGAAGGTCGAGGTCACGACCAACGAGTTCGGGAGCGCGCACGGCGAATTCGAGATCCCGACCGGGAGGCTCCTCGGCCAGTGGCGCCTCGAGTCTTCGGCGCCGGGCATCCAGATGATCCGCGTCGAGGAATACAAGCGCCCCACGTTCGAGGTCACGCTCGCACCCCCGGCCAATGCGCTGCGCCTCAACGAGACGGCGAAGCTCACCGGCGAGGCACGCTACTACTTCGGCACGCCCGTCACGGCCGGCCAGGCGAAGTACACCGTCGTGCGCGCGCCGCAGCTGCCGTACTGGTGGAGCTGGTATCGCCACGCGCCCATCAACACGTCCACCCAGACCATCGCGCGCGGCGCCTCACCGATCGACGCCGAAGGCCGCTTCGAGGTGAAGTTCTTGCCGGAGGCGCCCGCCGACAGCGCGCTCACGTACCGATACTCGATCAACGTCGATGTCACCGACGAGGGTGGCGAGACGCGCTCGGCCACGCGGGAGTATCGGCTGGGCAAGGCGACGATCGAGGCTTCTCTCGCCACGCCGCTGGGCTTCCTCTCCGCCGGCACGCCGGGCACGGTCATCGTGCGACGCGCGGATCTCGACGGCACCCCCAGGCCTGGCACCGGCACCTGGCGGGTGGTGCGCCTCGACGAGCCGCAGCGCACGTTGCTGCCGGCCGAGACGCCCGCCCCGCCTGACAACAACGAAACCGAAGGTGAAGCGAAGACGGTGACGCCCGGCGATCGGCAGAAGGCGCGCTACCAGGTCGAGTACGACTTCCGGCGTGAGCTCGCGCTGCGCACCGACGGTGCTGAGATCGCGAAGGGCACCATCGCGACGAACGACCAGGGCGCAGCGGAGCTGAAGCTGCCGGCATTGCAAGGGGGTGCCTATCGCGTGCGCTATCAGACCACCGACGGTCACGGCACGAAGGTGGAGGCGTTCCACGATGTGGTGGTGTCGGGCGGCAAGCCTCTGCATCTGCCGGCGGTCGCGACGATCGAGCGCAGCCTCGTCCCCGTTGGTGAAAAGGTGCGCATCCTGCTCGAGACCGGGCTCGAGGATCAGACGGTGCTGTTCGAGACGTTTCGTGAGGGAGAGCGAATCTCGCGCCGCGTCGTCGACGGCAAGCAAGGGGTCATCGAGATCCCGATGACCGAGGCCGACCGGGGCGGGCTGATGTTCCAGACCACGTTGGTCCGCGATCACCAGCGGATCGCGATCGACCTGAGCGTGATGGTGCCGTGGGACAACCAGTCGTTGAAGCTGTCGTTCAGCACGTTCCGCGACAAGCTGCGACCAGGCGCACACGAGACGTTCCGCGTCACCGTCGACGGGGAGGGCAACCGCAAAGGCCGGCTGGGGGCCGGCGCCGCCGAGATCCTCGCGTACATGTACGATCGCTCGCTCGACGTCTTCGCGCCCCACTCACCGCCGTCGGCGCTCTCGCTGTTTCCGTACCGCGCCTCGGAGGCGACCGCTCGCGCCAGCCTGCACGAAGTCAGTCAGATGGACGTGAGCGAATACGCGATCCGCTCGCGAACCTCCTTCATTTCCCCGCAACCCGACACGTTCCACTTCGAGGATGGGTATCCGATCGGCGGCATGGGCATGCGTGGCTTCGGCGTGGGTGGCGGAGGTGGCGGAGGTCGCGCCATGCATCGCAGGGGCAAAGAATCCACCGGGTCGAAGCAGGCCCCGTTCGGCAGTGCGGACGCCCCGGAGCCCGTAGCGTTGGCCTACAAGGACGAGGACTCCAAGAAGGAAGTACTGAAATCGGAATCGACCAAATTGGCGGTCGAGAGCGGGGGCGGAGGCGCCGATCCCACCACGCTGCGCAGCAACTTCAGCGAGACCGCCTTCTTCGCACCGTCGCTGCTCACCAACGACAAGGGCGAGGCGAGCTTCGAGTTCACCGTGCCCGACTCCGTCACGTCCTGGAACGTGTGGGTGCACGCCATCACCAAGGACCTGCGTGCGGGCTCCATCAACAAGGAGACGCGCAGCGTGAAGGACCTCATGGTGAGGCCGTACCTGCCGCGGTTCTTCCGGGAAGGCGACGAGGCCCAGCTGAAGGTCGTGGTGAACAACACCGGCAGCGCAAAGCTCGACGGGAACCTCACGTTCGACATCATCGACCCGGAGACCAAACAGAGCCGCATCGCCGACTTCGGCGCGAAGCGCGAGACGCGCGCGATCCACGTCGATGCTGGGAAGTCCACGAACCTCACGTTCGTGGTGAAGGCGCCGCGCAAGATCGGCACGTACGCGATCGTGGCGCAGGCCACGGCGAAGGCCGGCAACGACACACTGTCGGATGGCGAGCTGCGCCCAGTGCCGGTGCTGCCGTCGCGCCTCCACCTCACGCAGTCGCGCTTCGTCACGCTGCGCGACACCGACAAGCGCACGATGCACTTCGACGATCTCGCCAAGGGCGGTGATGCCTCGCGCGCGAACGAGCAGATGGTGGTCACCCTCGATGCGCAGCTGTTCTACACCGTGCTGCGGGCGCTGCCGTACCTCGTGTCCTATCCGTACGAGTGCGCCGAGCAGACGCTGAACCGCTTCGTGTCGACGGGCATCGTGACGTCGCTGTTCGCGCAGCATCCGGCGATCGCCAAGATGGCGGACCAGATGTCGCGCCGGAAGACGCAGCTGCAGGCCTGGGATGCCGGCGACGCGAACCGCAAGATGGGGCTCGAGGAGGCGCCGTTCCTGTGGGAGGCGAAGGGTGGCAGCGACAACGACGGCGTGCTCAACGTCCTCGATCAGCGCATCGCCAAGGCCAACCGCGACAGCGCGCTCGGGAAGCTGCAGAAGATGCAGCACGCGTCGGGCGCGTTCCCCTGGTTCCCGGGTGGGCCTCCGTCGCCGTACATGACGCTCTACGTGCTCATGGGCATGTCGCGCGCCGCCGAGTTCAAGGTCGACGTTCCGAAGCCGCTTGTGCAACGCGCGTGGCGCTACCTCGCGGATCACGTACGCCGCGAATACAAGGACGCCATCGAGAAGGACGGGTGCTGCTGGGAGTTCCTCACGCTGCTCAACTACGTGGCTTCGTCGTTCCCCGACGCCAGCTACAGCGAGGGTGGGCTCACCGGTGACGAGCGCAAGAAGATCCTCGACCGCACGTTCCAGCACTGGAAGGACCACGCGCCGTACGTGAAGGGTCTGCTCTCACTCACGCTTCAGCGCGCGGGTCGCAAGGCCGACGCGAAGAAGGTGTTCGACAGCGTGATGGACTCCGCGAAGACCACGCGCGACGAAGGCACGTTCTGGCAGCCGGAGGACCGCAGCTGGCTTTGGTACAACGACACCATCGAGAGCCACGCCTTCACGCTGCAGGTGCTGATGGAGGTCGATCCGAAGAACGCGAAGAAGGACGGCCTCGTGTTGTGGCTCCTGCTCAACAAGAAGCTCAACCAGTGGAAGTCGACGCGCGCCACCGCCGAGGTGCTGTACTCGCTCGCGAAGTACATGCAAGCCGACGGATCGCTCGGCGTGCGCGAGGCCGCGACCGTGAGCCTCGGGACGCGACAACAGACCTACACGTTCGAGCCCGACCAGTACGTGGGCAAGGTACAGATGATCGTGCCGGGCCCCGAGGTGAGCGAGAAGAACGCTACGGTCACCGTCGAGAAGAAGACGAAGGGCGTGATGTTCGCCAGCGCCACCTGGAGCTTCGCGACCGATCAGCTGCCGAAGGAGGGCCGTGGTGACTTCTTCACCGTGTCGCGCCACTACTTCCTGCGCGAAAACAATGGCCGCGAGTTCACGCTGAAGCTGCTGGCCGAAGGCGCAACGGTGAAGGCCGGCGACGAGGTCGAGGTGCAGCTCGCGATCTCCAGTAAGCACGCGGCCGAGTACGTGCACCTGCGCGACCCGCGCGCCGCCGGCTTCGAGCCCACGTCGATCGCCTCGCACTACAAATACGACACCGGCCTCGGGTACTACGAGGAGGTGCGCGACTCGGGCGAGAACTTCTTCTTCGAGCAACTCCCCGCGGGGCAATACACGTTCAAGTACCGCGTGCGCGCCACCACCGGCGGCACCTATCGCGTCGGTCCGGCCACGCTCCAGTCGATGTACGCACCGGAGTTCAACGCGTACTCGGCGGGCCACGTCATGAAGATCGCCGGGCAGTAGCGTTGCGCGCACAGCTCTGCGTGGCGCTCTGCATGGCGCCGTTCCTCGCTGCCTGCGAGGACACTCCACCACGCGTAGCCGATGCTGCGGACGAAGCTTCAGTTGACGCCGCGACGGATCGGCCGCGCGACCTCGCGCCGCACGTGGTGACGTTGTCGCCGCCGAGCACCCTCGAGGTCGCGTACGAGACCGTCGGTGACGGCGCCAACGCGCACGTGACCTGGACGAAGCCGCACGACGTGACCGCGACACGGGTGCGCCTCCTGCGTCGTGCCGAGATGGTACCGCTCGGGCCGTTCGATCCACTGGCGCAGCTCGTATACGAAGGAAGCGGCGGCGAAGCCCGCCAGCGCGTGCGGGCGCTGATTGCGCTGCAGACCTCGGTGTACGCCGCGTTCTCTTGCGATGACTACGGCGGCTGCGAAGAAGCCGGGGTGCAGAAGCCCTTCGCCGTCACCGTCGGGCAAGCATTGCTCGACGGTGGCTACACGATCTACGTACGCCACGGCTCGGCGACGCAGTGCAACGACGACCTCGCGCTCGGCCCCGCGGCAACCTCCAGCGTGCCCGATTGGTGGAAGAGCTGCGACTCCGCATGCGGCACGGCGACGGCAGCGCAACTCGACGCGAGCGGCACCGGACAGGCGAGTGTCATCGGCGATGCGCTCCGCACGCGTGGGATTCCCATCGGGCGGTTGGTGGCCGGGGAGTTTTGCCGAACCCGGGCCACTGCGCAGGCGCTCGCGCTCGTGCTGCCCGTGCAGGTATTGGCATCGCTCACCTACTTCGTCTACGACGAGGCGCAGCGCTGCAGCTCGGTGCGTGACCTGGTCGCCACCGCGCCGGTCGCGGGCACCAACGACGTGCTCGTCGGCCATGCGGACTTCGCCGCACCGTGCGATCCGTTCTCCGGTCTCGGCTTCGCCGACGCGGCGCTCCATCGCGCAGCGACGGCAGCGGAGCCCGCTGTGTTCATCCGAACGGTGGGCGTCTCCGACTGGTCCTCGCTCCCATGACGTTTGAATGAAGTTGACCGCGGTGTTTTGCGCCCTGTACGCTCGGAAAGCCGTCTTCCTTCTTCAACACCTTACTAAGGGGTCCTAGACACGATGAGAACCAAATGGGTTGGGGTCATGTTGTCCGCGTCGTTCTCGGTCATGGGTCTAGCGACGGGCTGCGGCCAGGGCTCGGTGGGCTACGGCGCGCCGACGCAAGCGACGGGATCGCAGCAGCAAGCCGTGACCAGCCTCAGTGATGTGAGCGGCAAGCTCACGCTGGCCGCGGGTGGGAAGATCGACTCCGAGAATGCATTCAACGTTCACAGCCTCATGGGCACGCTGCAAGGCACCGCGCTCAACCAGAGCGGCTCGACGAACGGGCTCATGCTGGAAGCGACCGATCTCGATCCTGCCTGTGTCAGCGGGACCGCCGCCACCGGGTTCACCTACAACAACTGCGTCGTGGACAGCGGCGCCACGCTCAGCGGCTCCGTGAAGATCACGCCCCACAGCGTGAGCTACGACAACCTCAAGATCACGTCGGGCTCGGGGGGCGCCAATACCGAGCTCATCCTCAACGGCATCGTCACCGTGAACCCGGGCGCGCTCTCCGGCAACCTCGAGTACAAGATCCACATCGATCTCGGCTCGCTCGGTGGCCTCGCTGGCCTGAGCGGTGTCAATACCGACGTCACCACCACCGCGAAGTGGGACATCACGTACACCGAGAACCCGTCGTGCATCACCGGCGGCACCATCGAAGTTACCGTCGACCAGGCCGACAAGCTCCACGGCGCGAAGTTCACCTTCACCGGTTGCAAGGTGTTCACCGTGCAGAACGGCTGATAGGAAGCCCTGGACCCGACTCGTATGCGCAATCTCAGCACGCTGATCTGTGTCACGACGCTGGCGCTGGCCGTCGGCGGGTCGGGCTGCAAACGCAAGCACGACGACGCACCCACCACCATCAACACGGTGGGTGCGTCGGCCGTTGATCAGCCGGTCGAGGCCGTCGACGCGCTCACGCCACCGCCGCCGCCTCGTCCGCCCGATTTCGCAGCGCCTCCCGCGCAGGCGAACACCATGAACGGCCATCCGAACGGGCCGAAGCAGAGCGACTTCGAGCCGATGCAAGGGGACGCGCAGCGCAGGGTGCAGACGTGCCTCGATGCCATCCCATCCGGGACCGCCTTGCCAGGCGGCATTGCCCGTCTCGCGATCAAGTACGAGGTCGGCAACGATGGAAGGCCCAAAGACGTGGCCGTGACCGGCGATGCACCGACGGACGTGCTGGCGTGCGGCAAATCCGCCGTCGAGTCCGTGCAGTTTCCCAAGTTCGAAGGCACGTCGGTGCGCAACGCCTTCAACCTCACCTATAGCCGAGCGCAAGCACCCGATCTATCGACAAAGTGACGAGGACGACGGCAGCGACGCTCGATTCGAAGCGCGTTCTTCGACGGCTGCGCCGTCAGCTGGCGCAGCTCGATGAAGCGGCCGGTCCGAAGGACATGAACTTGCCTGGATGGAAGCTGCACCCGTTGAAAGGCGACCTCGCAGGCCATTGGTCCGTGTGGGTAAGCGGGAACTAGCGGCTGACGTTCAAGTTCGATCGCGCCGATGCGTCAGCCGTCGATTACCAGGACTACCACTCTGGGAGCGGAACCATGAGCACGATGCATAATCCTCCTCACCCTGGAGAGACTCTTCGCGATGACGTGCTGCCAGCGCTGGGAATGAGCGTGACCGCAGCGGCGGTGCAGCTCGGCGTGACGCGTGCGGCGTTGTCGCGCGTGTTGAACGGTCGCGCCGGCGTTTCGCCCGAGATGGCACTGCGGTTGGAGCGCTGGCTCGGCGCAGAGCGCGGCGGCCGTGCCTCGGTGTGGCTCGGCATGCAGGCCGCCTACGATCTGTGGCATGCGCAGAAGGCCGCGAAGGCCAGGCTCAACCGGATCAAGCCCGTCAAGCTCGGAGCGCTTGCAGCTTGAGGCCCATGACAGAGCCGTCCGGTCTCTCCCCGGAGCTCAAGGCCGCGCTCGACTTTCCCGAGCGCTTCAACCTCGCCCGGGCGGCAGCCTATCGCATGGCCCCGTCGGGCGTGACCCCGATGGTCGCGGTACCCGAGATCCGCTTCGCGCCGGGACCGATCTCCGGCAATGTGGCGGCCGGTGGCTCGTGGATCGCGAGCAAGCACAGCAGCGCGGCGAGGATGATGCCGGCGATCAAGAGCAAGATCAGAACCGCTCGATTGGGCATGGCAGCGGCATCCTAACAAATGCCCGCAGTTGACGTAATGCGGCGTAAGCGTATGGTGCGCGCCTCTTGAGCGACAACGACACTGAAACTGCCTCCGATTCGGACTTCGCCAGCCTCGGCGCACACCCATCCATCGTCACCGCGCTGATCGGCAAGGGCTACGTGATCCCCACTCCCGTGCAGCAGCGCGTGCTCGAGGCGGACGATCGCGATCTGATCGTTTCCGCACAGACCGGCTCCGGCAAGACGATCGGCTTCGGGCTCGTGGTCGCGAGGAAGCTCCTCGGCGACGCCGAACGCGTCACGCCGTCGAAGATGCCGCGCGCGCTCATCATCACGCCGACGCGCGAGCTCGCGGCCCAGGTGCAGCGAGAGCTGGCGTGGTTGTTCGCCAGCACCGGCGCCAAGGTGGTGGCTTTCACCGGCGGCACCGACGTGCGCGGCGATTCGCGCTCGATCATGCGCGGCGTCGACATCGCCGTCGGTACGCCTGGCCGTCTGCAAGACCTCCTCGACCGTCGCAGCCTGGATTTCACCGGGGTGGAAGTGGTCGTCCTCGACGAAGCCGACGAGATGCTCGACATGGGCTTCCGCGAGGCCATCGAGGCCATCATCAAGAGCACGCCGGACGATCGGCGCACGCTGCTGTTCTCGGCCACGCTACCGCCCGAGATCCGCGCGCTCGCCAAGAAGTTCCAGACCGACGCGCAAGCGATTGACGCCCGCGCCAACAAGGTCGCTGGCGCCAGCGGCCACGACGACATCACCTACCACGCACACCTGTGCCGCGACAGCGAGCGCATCGCCGTGCTGGTGAACGTGCTGCGCATGGTGGAGGAAGAGGGTCGCACACTGGTGTTCTGCCGCACCCGCGAGGACGTGGGCGAGATGCACCGCGAGCTGGCTTCACGCGGCTTCCTCGCCGCTGCGATCTCCGGCGATCGCGCCCAAGCCGAGCGTGATCGCGCGCTCGAGACGATGCGCCAAGGTCGTGTGCGCGTGCTCGTGGCGACCAACGTCGCAGCACGAGGTCTCGACCTGCCGGAGCTGGGCCTCGTCGTCCACTCCGACCTGCCGGAGAACGTGGAAGCCCTGACCCACCGCTCGGGTCGCACCGGTCGCGCGGGCAAGAAGGGCCGCAGCTTGTTCCTCGTCTCGACGGGGCAACGCCGCAAGGCCGAGCGCTTGTTCCACGCCGCCAAGCTCAAGATCACGTTCTCCACGCCGCCCAGCCTCGAGGACGTCACGCGGCACGAGCACGAGGCCTTGCGCGAAGAAATGATGGCCGCGGCCGCGGGCCCGGTCGGTGACGAGGCGCAACGCATCACCAACGAGCTCCTGTCGTCGTGCACCGCCGAGACGCTCATCGGTGCGCTCATCGATCGCGCCCTCAAGGAGCGACCCGCTGGCGAGCGGGTCTCCCTGGTGAGCCTCGACACGTCGAAGCCGGGGCGCCAAACGACGATGGCGGCGACGGGCGGTGGTCCGCGCACCGACAGCTTCACGCTCTACGAGGTGAACCTCGGCGCGCAGGATCAGGCCGCCGCCAACTGGCTGCTCCCTCTCATCTGCCGTCGTGGCGCCATCACGCGGCGCGAGGTCGGCGCCATCCGCATCGCGCGCGATCGCACGTACTTCGAGGTGGCCTCGCACGTGGCGAGCGAGTTTTTCGCCAACGCGAGCGAGCGCGATCCGCGCGCGCCCAAGGTCACCATCGTCGCTGCCGAAGGGCCGATCCCGGAGTTCTCGCACGGGTCGCCCCCGCGTCATCCGATGCGCATGAACAAGCCGCAGCACGAAGGCCCGCGGACCGGTTTCCGCGACAAGCCCTCGAGCGACTACGGCCGCAAGCCCTCGAGCGACTACGGTCGAAGCAAGCCGACGAGCGACTACGGCAAACCCGCGGGCACTTTCCGCGACAAGCCCGCAGGCAAGAAGCCACCGCCGCGTCGGTAGTCGTTCCGGACGCAAGCGATGGCCGCGTAGATCGCCTCGTGGGTGGCCGGTGACGCGAGCGCGATCTGCTGCGGCGTCACGTGGGCGAAGGCAGCGACGGCGTCGCGGATCGCTTCCCGTGCCGCGATCGCGAGCATGAGCGGCGGCTCACCCACGGCCTTCGAGCCATGGATGGTGTTGTTCTGCGCGGCATCCGGTAGCAGCGTTACGCGAAAGTCCACCGGTGCATCGGAGATGCTCGGGATCTGATACGTCGAGGCCGAGTGGGTGAGCAGCCTGCCCTGCTCGTCCCAGCGCAGCTCCTCGCCCGTGAGCCAACCGAGCCCTTGCACGAAGCCGCCCTCGACCTGGCCGCGATCGATGCATGGGTTCAACGAGTCGCCGACGTCGTGCAGGATGTCGACGCGGCGCACGTGCTTCATGCCGGAGCGTGCATCCACCTCCACCTCGACCACGCCGACGCCGCACGCGAAGTAGTGGAACGGCTTGCCTCTGCCCTTCACGCGATCGTAGTGGATGTTCGGTGTGCGGTAGTAGCCGGTGGCCGACAGCGACAGCTGCTCGAGGTGCGCGCGATCGCACAGCTGCGCGAAGCTCACCTTGTCGTGCGGTGCCGTCGGAGACCAGAGCTCACCCGCCTCCGCACGAAGCTGCGACTCGGTGGTGACCACACCGCGCTCGGCGAGCACCTTGACCGCGAGTGGCAGCAGTCGAGCACGCAGCTGCTCGCACGCGTTCTTCACGGCCATCCCGTTGAGATCGGCGCCGGCCGAAGCCGCGGTGGCCGAGGTATTGGGTACCTTGTCGGTCTGCGTCTTCATCACGCGGATGGATGATGCCGGCAAGCTCAGCTCCCGCATCGCGATGCCGAGGATCTTGGTGTAGAGGCCCTGCCCCATCTCGGTGCCACCGTGGTTCACCTGGCAGGTGCCGTCGCGATACAACAACACCAGCGCGCCGGCCTGGTTGAGGAACGATGCGGTGAACGAGATGCCGAACTTCACCGGCGTCATCGCGAGCCCACGCTTTTGCTGCGCGTGCGCGAGGTTCCACGCGTCGACCTCGCGCCGTCGCTGGTCGAAGTCGGCCTGCTTCTTCAGCGTGTGCCACATTCGCTCCAGCCGATCGTCGCCGATGGCCTGCCCGTAGTGCGTGGTGTTGCTCTCACCGGTACCGCGGTAGAGGTTGCGCTCGCGCACCAGCGTCGGCGGGAGGCCCGTGGCACGCGCGACGCGGTCGAGGACCTCTTCGATCACCACCATGCCCTGCGGACCGCCGAAGCCGCGGAACGCGGTGTGCGAGACCATGTTCGTCTTCGCCACGCGGCCGCTCACGGAGAGCGCGGGCAGGTAGTAGCCGTTGTCGATGTGGAACAGCGCGCGGTCGAGGATGGACTGCGACAGGTCGAGCGCCCACCCACCGTCGGACACCAGATCCGCGATGAATGCGCGAATGCGACCATCGGCATCGAAGCCGACCTGGAAGCGCGCGCGGAACGGGTGGCGCTTGCCCGTGAGCATCATGTCGACGTCGCGGTCGAGCTGCACGCGCACAGGGCGACCCGTCTTCCACGCAGCGAGCGCCACTAGCGCCGCCCAGGTGTTGCCCTGCGTCTCCTTGCCACCGAACGCACCGCCCATGCGCGGGGACTGCACCACCACCTTGTTGCGCGGCAGGTGCAGCACGTGCGAAACCACGCCCTGGATCTCCGACGGGTGCTGCGTGGAGCTCACGATGAAGATGTCGCCCTCGTCACCACGCTCGGCGAACGCGGCCTGGGCCTCGAGATAGAAGTGCTCTTGCCCGCCCAGCTCGAAGATGCCGTCGAGCTTCAGCTCGCTCTGCGCCAGCTCCTTGCGCGCATCCCCACGCGTGATGGTGTGCGCGTCGCCGTGGAAACTATCAACGGCGATCGCCTGCTCGATGCTGGTGATCGCGGGCAGCGGCTCGTAGCTCACCTCGACGGCAGCGGCAGCGCGGCGACACGCCTCGTAGGTGTCGCCCACCACCACCGCCACCAGCTGCCCGTGGAACGAGATGCGATCGATCGCGAGCAGGACCTCGTCCTTGCGCACCGCGCCCACGTCGTTCTCGCCGGGGATGTCCTCGGCGAGCAGGACCGCAGCCACGCCGGGCATCGCCCGCGCCTCGGTCGCATCGCGCCTCACGATCCGCGCGCTCGCATGCGGCGCCATCACCGGCCACAACACCAGGGTCTGCCCTTGTCCCCGTCGCTGCGCCTGATCGTCCACGTACAGCGCGTGGCCCGTCACGTGGCCGATCGCGCTCTCGTGCTGCAGCGCGCGGCTGTCGTCGAGCGCGGTCAGCGTGGCGCCCGGTGCGAAGGTCGGTGGTAGATCTTGCGCCTCGGACTCGTCGCCCATCGCGAACTTCTCGAACAAGGACACCACGAGCCCGCGTCGATACACCTCGCCCGCGCGCACGTCGGACAGCGGTGAGAAGGCGGTCTCCAGCACGGGGCGGATCGCGGCCAAGGCTGCGGACGACAGGGGCCAGGCTTGCCCTACCAGCGCCAGCTCTGCTTCCATCGCGCGGGCCGGCGTGGCGGCCACGCCCCCGTACGCGAGCCGTGCGTGGGTGATCGCACCTGCGCCATCCACCTCGGTGGCGAGCGCGGCGGCGACGATGCTGATGTCGAGCTCGCGGCGCTTCGACACCTTGTAGGTGCGAAAGTGGCGCTGCCTGCCTGGCGTAGCGTCGGGCAAGAACACGCCCGTGAGCACCTCGTCGTGGCGCCGCACCGTCTTGCGGTAGCCGGTGAAGAACTCGGCGATCGGCACGGTGCGCCGTACGACGCGGCCACCGACGAGCGCAGCGAGCTCCACCGTTGCATCGAGCGCCAACAAGATGGGCGCGAGATCGCCGATCGGCGAAGCGGTGACCAGGTTTCCGGCCAACGTGGCGCGTGAGCGGATCTGCCGCGAGGCGAAGACCCACAGCATCTTGTCGAGCGCGGGCAGCGCATCGCCGAGGCCTTCTTCGACCTCGGTCAATGAGGCGGCGCCACCGATCCACCAACCTGCGCGATCTTCGACGGTGCGACGCTCGACCACGCGCAGCTCTGCGACGCCTTCGGTGGAGACGAGCCGTGGAAAGCGCTTTGCCTTCTTGTTGATCGCTACGCCGATTTCCGTGGCGCCGCCGACGAGCTGGGCATCCGGATCGTCGCGCAGCCAGCGCAACAACGTACTCAGGTCGGCGGCGCGGGAGAAGCGTTGATCGTCGACGCGGTAGTCCACCTGCGGCAACGCAACGGCCGTGTGTTTGGCTCGCACCAACGCATCGCACGCCACCAGATCGGAGCGTGCGCCCATCGCTCGGGCAACGACCATGGCGTCGAGCGCGGCGTCGCGGATGGGCCGATAGCCCGTGCAGCGACACAGGTTGCCGCACAGCTGATCGGCGAGCTTGGTTGCGCTCATGGCCTCGCCACCACACTGCCGCTGATAGCCCTCGAACAAAGACACCACGAAGCCCGGTGTGCAGTAGCCGCACTGCGAGCCATAGTGACGGACCATCGCTTGTTGCACCGGGTGGAGCGCCGCCTCGTGGTCATCCCGAAACAGCGGGCGATCGCCCAACGCCTCGCGCAGCGCGGGTTCGTCGATGGTGCCGGCCAGACCCTCGACGGTGACGAGCTCTCGATCGGCGAACATCGGCAGCAGCGCGATGCAGCTGTTGATGGCGCGATAGCAACGCTTGCCGTGCGCATCGGTGTCGACGAGCGCGACGGTGCATGCGCCGCAGTCCCCTTCCGCGCAGCCTTCCTTGGTGCCCGTGAGTCCGCGCGCGCGCAGCCACTTGAGCAGCGTCGTGTGGGTGGGCTCGGCGAACACGGTGGACGCCTGTCCGTTCACCGTGAGCGTGAAGCCGGAGGTGGGGCCCGATTCGTCGCCGAGCATGGGTCCCCGAACATATCACCTACGTGGCGACGTCGCGGAACCGGCGTTCCAGCACCATGCGCTTGATGCGTTGGATGGGGCCGCGATTACCGAACCACAGACGGCCTTTCTTGTAGACGCCTCGATACGCGTCGAACTGGCTGTACGCAGGGGCAGCGCGTGGTCTTCGTCGACCGAGCAACACGGAGATGGCCTCGGCGGAGATGAGCGCGCTGCACAGCTGGCAGGCGAGCGCCGCCGAAGGACCGGTGTGCTTGGCGATGTCGACCTCCGTGTAGTCCATATATGGAAGGTGGGTGGCAGCAGGCGCGACCGCGACAGCAAACGCGATGAGCTGTTGCATGTCGGTCATGCCCGGCCGGAAGTCGCAGTAGTCGTCGAGCGACATGCCATCGGGCGCGAAGGCGACGAGCGCGCTCGAGAACCCGAGCGGACCCGCCGTGAGCGTCCACAGGCCCTTTTCGCGTGCGGTCGCGAACACGAGCCGGCGCGCGGCCAGCGCGAAGAAGTCGATCCCGTCCAGCGCCACGCCCACACCGTCGAGGAATCGATGCACGTTGCTCGGGCCGATCGCCTCCTCGAAGATCGTGACGCGCGCCTCGGGATTGATGTCGAGGATCATCCGGCCGATCTCGGCCGCCTTGTTGAGACCCATCGACGACATGCGCGCGCCGGCCTGGCGATTCAGGTTCGCTGGCGCGAAGCGATCGGGATCCGCAATGTGGAAACCGCCCACGCCTTGCCGCGCCAGCGTGATCGCGTGCCCACCGCCGACGCCACCTGTGCCGCAGATGGCGACGGTGGCTTGCTCGAGCCGCCGTTGCTCCTCGCGCGAAATGAGGCCGCGGTTGCGCGAGAATGCGACGTCATAGGAAAAGCGCAGATCTTCCTCACTCACTCGGGTCTCTCCTCACCAGGCTCAGTTGGCTCGCAGCGCGTCGACAGGGTTCATGCGCGAGGCGCGCCACGCCGGATAGAGCGCGGCCAGCAAGGCCGAGGTCAACGCCGCACCGACGGTGACGAGCACGTAGGTCGCATCGATCACCGGCCGCACCACGATCTTGCCGACCGCGGGAATGAAGAACGGAAGCCCGATGGAGTGCGTGATTGCAATGGCAGCCAGCCCGATCACGGTGCCGACGCCGGCGGCCAGCACCGACAGCAAGACGGCCTCGAGCACGAACAAGACCACGATGCGACGGCGTCGCATCCCGAGACACATGAGCGTGCCGACCTCGCGGGTGCGCTCGAAGATCGACATGAGCATGGTGTTGGCAACCCCGGTGAGCAGCAGCGCGAAGATGACGACCATCACGACCCCGAGCACGCGATCCTGCAGCTTCATCACGTCGGCGAGATACGGACCGAGCGCTGCCCACGACAACACCTCGATGGGAGGATCCGATGCGGAGAGCTTTCGCTCGATCGCGCGCCCGACCGCCTCGATCTTCGAGCGCTCCGAGACGCGCACGGCGAACGCGGTAACGCGACCCGGCATGTGCGTGACCCGCTGCGCGAGCTCGAGGGGCACGATCACCATGCGACGATTGTCTTCAACTTGATCGTGGACGTAGATCCCGCTCACGCGGGCGTCGACGGCATCCGCCGAGCCGCTCCGGGTTTGCACCAGCAAGGTGATCGCATCACCAATTTTCGCCTCGAGGGCGCTGGCGAGCTCGACGCCGAGTACGACACCGTCCGGTGCACGCAATCCTTCTCCAGCGATGAGCTGGTAGGCGCTGCCGCCGTTGCCTGCCGTCGTGTGATACGTGGTGGCCGGTCCTTTCGGACAGACCTTCGGCTCGGTCTGCGGATCGAGCCCCACGCCGGAGAAGACCTGCGACGTGTCGCCCTTCAAGATCATGCCGAGGAAGGCGATGCGCCCGGAGACCGCCTCTACGTCCTGCATCCGCAGCAGCGTGTCGCGGACGTTTCCTTCGGCCGGCAGGTCGACGTCGAGTAGCGCCAGCTCGGCAGACGCGTGATAGCCGCGCTGCGATACTTGCAGCGAGCCAAAGCGGAAGTCGATCAGCGTCGCCGTCATCATGACCTGGAGCCCTGCGATGTAGCCCCTCGCGAAGAGCACGGAGCACACGCCGAGCGCGATCATCGTTCCCGTGATGAGCGTGCGTCGTCGATTGCGCGACACGCCACGCACTGCGAGCGCCAGAACCTCGGTCGTTGCGATCAAGTCCTCACCTCATTATTCATGTCAGAAGGCCGCCCGTAGATCGATCGATCCCGCTGCCCGCGTCGGAGCGCTGGCGAACTCGCCGTGCGACGGTCCAGTGAGGACCGACCCCATCACGCCGAGCGTGACGGCCTCGTACAGCTTGTACGCCACGCGCGCTTGCAGCAGCAGCGACAAGTCTTCCACCGACCAGAGGAGCGTGCCGGAGATGGACAGCTTCTCCAGCTTCTCCGACGTCACGTGTGGCCGCACGAACGACACCGCCAGGTAGTGCTGCCGCATCAGCACGAACACCGGATCGATCGGGTGACCGACCTGCTGGAGCTCGGGACGCGGAGTCGTGAACAGCGCTGCGCGCGTACAACCGACGGCATCGCGATAGGTGTCGTACGCGTCCTTGTTGAAGCCGTTTCCATTGAACAGGTACTCGAGCGACACGAACGTCTGATCGGCGAGATCGACGCGTCCCCCCGCGACCAGCGAGCCCACCACCTTGTCGAAGGCCGGCGCCAGGGCGCTGCACGCCGGGATGATGGGCACGGGTGGATAGCCCGACGGCCCTTGCCCGACCAACGTCTCGACGTGGGCTTCGAACTTGTCGCCGAAGTAGCGCGACAAGCTGAGGCCCGCGTAGTGGTGCTGGACTTTGTGATCGTAGAAGTACATGACGTTCACGTCGGTGCCGAGCAGCAGGAAGTAGAAGCGCGCAGCGACGAGCGGCTTGGTGAAGTCCAGCGTCGTCGGCAGGCTGTACTGGTTGTACTCGGTGCGCGGGTTCACGAAGGCCGAGAACGTGAGCGGCTTGGTCACGATCTCGAGCATAGGGAACAAGAACGCGCCCGCACGCTGTTGCTCGAAGTCGAGCGGGTTCTTCACCGGGTTGATGAGATCGGTCGGGTTGGCCGCGAGACCACTGCCCCACACCACGCGCTTCCTGCCCGCGAGCACGTACAGCGGGCCCGCCACCTTCGAGTCGATGAACAGCTCGTTGAAGAGCAGCAGGTACTTCGGCTCGAGCGTCCCGATGTAGCCGGTGATGTCGGCTGCGACGCGCAGGCGGCGATCCAGGATCTTGAGCGTGGGCTGGATGTCGACCTCCACGTACGCCCGCGGCCCGGCGAGCGATGGCACGATCCCATAGAACGGCGCGTCCGTTTCCTCGCGAGCGACGGTGGCGCGCGCCATCACGAAGCCGTGGAAGGTGAACTGCACCTTCTTCGACGCGTCCGAGTCGCCAGCCGGTGCGGCTTCCGCTTCGGTCTCGGCCTGCGCCTCGGAGCTCGCTTGTTCGGCGTTGGTGGTGGGCGACGGCGCCTCCTCCACTTGCGACGGACGACTCGGACGCGCCGGCGGGATGCCGAGCGCGCGTTTGCGGCGGCGTCGCCGCTTGGGCTTCGTCGCGTCGGATGATGGCGCGTCGGGCAGCCGCGCCTCGTCGCGGGGGACGACCATCGCCGGCTTCGGAACCTCGAGCTCGCGCAGCGCGTCGTTCGGCGCAGCGTGGAGCGGCGCCACCCCGACCGGCGCCACGCCGAGCAGCAACGCTGCACACAGCATCGTGGACGCCCGCATCCCCACTACGCAACGGTGGCCGGGGCGCGCACGATGTCTTCGAGGATTCGACCATCGCGCATCGTCACGCGTCGGCGCGCGAACGGGAGCACCCGCGGGTCGTGGGTCGAGAACAAGATGGTCACGCCCTCCTTCTCGTTCAGCTTCACCAGCAGCTCGAGGATCGCGATCGCGGTGTCCGTATCGAGGCTGGCGGTGGGCTCGTCGGCCAGCAACAGGTGCGGCCGCGGCGCCAGCGCCCGCGCGATCGCCACGCGTTGCTGCTGGCCCCCCGAGAGCTGCGAAGGCCGGTGATGCGCGTGCTTCGTGAGACCCACCGCGTCGACGAGCTCGGCGACGCGGGCACGACGCTGCGCACGGTCGGTCACCCCCGCGCACATCATGCCGAGCTCGACGTTCTCGGTGACGTCGAGCACGGGCACGAGGTTGAAGCTCTGGAAGATGAAGCCGAGCTCGCGGCTGCGAAGCGGTGCCAGCTCGTCGAAATCGCGCGCCTGCACCTTCTTGCCACCGAGCTCGTAGGTGCCAGCCGTAGCCACGTCGAGACAGCCGAGGATGTTGAGGAGCGTCGTCTTGCCCGAGCCCGACGGCCCCATCACGGTGCAGAGATCGCCGGCCTCCAGATCGAAGTCGACATCGCGCAGCGCGGTGATTTGCGTCTCCCCGAGCGCGTACGTCTTCGTGAGGCCTCGCAGCTGAACCAACGACATCTAGCGGCCGAGCCCTGCCAGATCGAAGCGGCTATCGTCGGTGGTCTTGGTGACGCGCAGCGAATTCCACACCATCTCGGTGGTGCGCGCGGGGATCAGCATGTTCTTCATCGCGCACTCCGATGGGCGCACCAGCGTGCCGAACGCCTTCGGCTTGCCGTAGTCCAGCTTGCGCAACAGCTTGCCGGCGCCGCTGTAGAGCTCCTCGCGCAGCGGCATCGCGTCCTTCTTGCGAATCCACAGCTTCACCTTGCCGTAGGCGACCTGATCGTTCTTGGCGGTGAGCTCGAGCAGTTGCTCGTCGGCGGCGGTCGCCGCACCGAACGCGGCGTTGTAGTCCTGCATCAAGTCGACGCGCAGTACGTCCGCGTTCGAAAAGTCACCGCCGTGAAATTCTTGTTTCGGTGAGATCCGCAGCGCACGCTTGAGGTTCGGCAGGTAGTTCCACATGTTGTCGCCGACGCGCAGGATCTCCATATCGCGATCGTCGACGGGTGACAGGAACTTGAACCGCGTCTTGTCGCTCCCCTTCTTCCACATCTGGATGGAGAAGGTCGTGAGCTGACCATTCGCTTTGTGCGACGTGAACGAGATCTGCGACTCGTACTCCTCCGGCGCGAGGATACCGACGACCCGCTTCAACGTGTCGTTGGCCGACGGATCGGCGTGCACGACGGAAGCAGAGCCCACGACGAAGGCGATGGCGGACCCAACCGCCACGCAGCAGAGCATCGTACGAGTAATCGACATGTCCGTTCTCCTCATGTGTTGCGCAAGGCCTCGATTGGCCGCATGCGCGAGGCTCGGCGTGCGGGAATGAGCCCACCCACGAGACCCCCCGCGAGTGCGGCAGCCACCGACCACGCGACGTAGAGCACGTTGAACTTCGGGAACACGCGAATCACACCGGCACCCGGCAGGTCGAACGCGATGCCGGTGCGGCCGACGGCAACGACGATGCAAGCACCGATCGCGGCACCGATGATGGATGCGATGAGCGTGAGCATCACCGCCTCGGCGAGGAACAAGAACATAATCCGTCGGCGCCTGAAGCCCATCGCCATCAACGTGCCGATCTCGCGCGTGCGCTCGAGCACCGACATCAACATCGTGTTCACCACGCCGGCGACCACCATCATGAAGATGATGAAGATCACCGCGCGCATGAGGTCACCCTCGAGCGTGATGATGTCGCGGAAGTAGGGTGACAGCTCCCACCAGGGATGGAGCTCGACCGCTGGATCCGATCCTGCCAGGTCGGTGCGCAAGCGAGCGAGCACGCCTTCGAGCAGCGCGCCCGGAGCGAGCGCCACCGCCAGCGATGTCACGCGGCCGGGGAGGTGCACCAGACGCTGAGCCACCTTGAGCGGGACCACGAGGAGGTGCTTGTCTTCGAAGACGTCGGGGAAGGGATAGGTACCCGCGACGGTGAGGTCGGCCGTCTCGAGCGCACCACCGCGCGAGGCCACGAGCAACGTGAGCTGCGATCCGACGGTCGCGTTCAGCGAACGGGCCAGCCCTTGGCCGAGCACGACCTTGTCTTCGTCGTCGCTGGTGAGCCCCGGCCCCAGCAGCACGCCGTCCAGGTGCGCGCCGGGTCCACGCGGGCACACCTCGCCTTCACGCGTCGGGTCGAGGCCTAGCGCCGAGAACGCGGTCGAGACCTCGCCGTTCGAGACGAGGCCAATGAAGCGCAGCCGGGGCGCCACGGCGCGCACGCCCGGCGAGGCCGCAACGCGATCGCGGATCGGACCCGCCTCCGGCAGATTCAGATCGAGCGTCGCCAACTCACGAGAAGCGCCGTAGCCGCCGCGTTGGACCTGCAGCGCGCCTTCCCGTGCGTCGATGACGAACTCGAGGATCAGGCGCTCTAGGCCATCGACGTACGACTTGCTGCACAGGATGGCGGCCACCCCGATGGCGATCGACGCCCCCGACAAGAGTGAGCGACGCTGGTTGCGCACCAGGTTGCGCGCGGCGAGCCAGAGAATTTCGAGGAGGGTGTTTACGAAGCTGCTCATGCCGGTGTACGCCAGGTCGGCGACGATCGGCTCAGCTTACCCCTTTTTACGGCGCGATTTTGTGGTTTTCGACGGACGGCTTGTGCGCGACGAGGTGACAGGTATTGCCCCGGACCTCGACGACGACTCGATCGAAGCCGGCGCGCCGGACGCGCTCGGTCAGATCACTCACGTCGTACACCGCGTGGAGGATCCCTTTCTTTTGGCCCCAGGCATTGATGCGCTCGGCGAGCCAGCGCAGAGGCCTCCAGCCTCGCGGACGGAGCAGCACGTTCATCGCGGCGACCTTGCCAGGACGCAGGACGCGAGCCATTTCGGCCAGAGAGCCGTCGATGTCGGGAAGACAGTGGACCGCGTTGGCGACGTTGATCGAATCGAAGCTCTCGTCGTCGAACGGCAGGCTCGCCGCGTCCGCGCGATGCAGCGCGATGTCATCGCGCCCGACGAAGCGACGCGCGGCACCCGCGAGCATGGGCTCCGCGTAGTCGATGCCGGTGATGCGCACCGCCGGAAGGCCACGCCAGCGACGCCAGCGCAGCACGAGATCGAGCAACGTACCGGAGCCGATCGCGATCTCCAGGTGCTCGGGCTCGAAGTGCCGGCTGAAGAAGCCGAGCTGGTCCCACAGCGTGCTGCGATACGCGAAGGTGAGGATGAACAGCCCGCGCAGGTCGTACCACCAGGGCTCGGCATCGTAGGCCTGGGCGATCCTTTTCAGCTCGGCGGGCTCGAGGGCGGCGTCGTGACTCTGCATACCCTGCTACCTAGCAAGGCTCGTTCCCGGCAAAATCCCGAGGCGTTTCGAAGAGCGACGGCGCCCGGAGAACGATCCGTTCCAGGCTCGCGAATGAACCGTTCGCGCCCGGCCCGGTTCGTTCACGGCCAGTAGCGGGCGACCTGCAGGATCCCGGCAAATGTCCCACCCACCACCACGAGCCGGCCGGTCGATTGCTGATCGGCATCGGAGAACACCATGGGCGAGGAAGCGGCCACGATGCCCACTTCCGCATCCGGCGTGCCGTTCACGTCGATCTCCGTGAAGAACGCCCGATCGAACACGGCGAAGCCGCCATTGGCGACGGGCACGAGGCCGGCGACGTCAGTGCTCGGAGGTTGCGTCGACTTCACCGGGCTGATGCCTGCGGTGCCGAAGCCGGGATCGAGCGCGCCCGAGGCGAGATAGCGCGAGACGAAGACACCCTGGCCGCCGAGCCCCGTACCGTTGTTGAAGGCACCGCCCGCCAGCACCGTGTCGCCGGGGCCACGGCGGAGCAGCGCGAGCGTCGTGTTCGCGTCGCCGAGCGCGTAACCGTTGGTCGCGAAACCGGTGTCGAGCGCACCGTCGGGGGAGTAGCGCACGAGCAGCGAGTGCCGCGGCAGCGAAGTGCGCAAGCCGGCGACGACGATGCGCTGATCCGGTAGAAGCATCACCGCTACCCAGTAGTCACTGTCGCTGCCGAACGCGGTGAGCGTGATCCCGTTGGTACCGAACGTGGAATCGACGGCGCCGTCGCTCATGCGCCGCGTGACGCCGCCGTGAAGCATGTCGAAGCTCGGCCCGGTGTACCCAGCGATGACCAAGCGTCCGTCGGCCCGCACCGCGACCGAGGTGAGGAATGTCTGGGTGGCGCCGAAGCTGACGGACACCATGCCTTGCGACCCGAACGTGGGATCGAGGTGGCCGGTGGAGTCGAAGCGCCACAAGATGCCGTTGCTCGCCGGGTTGGTTGCCCCGACGACGATGATCTTTCCGTCGGGCTGCAGCACGACGTCGTTCAGCGTCCATCCTGGCCCCATGGGTGGGCTCGGGACGGTGGTGATGCCGCTCGTGCCGAAGGTGGAATCGAGCATGCCGTCAGGGAGCAGGCGCAGGAGGTACGCGACGCCGTTGCCGAGAGTGACGATCACGATGCGATCGTCCGGGGTGATGACCGTCCTCGGGAAGAAGGAGAGCGAGATGCCGGGCACCGTCACGAGGCCCTTGTCACCGAACGAGTTGTCGAGCGTCCCCGGCCGGCCACCGATGGTCAGCATGAAGTCTCGTGTCTGCTTGTCGCCGGTCGGGCCCGTGCCTTCGAGCTTCACGACGCTGGTGCCGATGGCCGCCGAGGTGTCACTCGTGAGCAGCAGGTCTCCGCGTGGCTGCTTCGGCGTGAGGAGCAGCGGAGAAGCGAGCACTCCGCTCGGCAAGCCGAGCGCCTTCACCGAGACCGATTGCGCGACCGTGCTGTCGAGATCGACGCTGATCGTCGCGGTTCGCCCTTGACGCACCGTGATCGCGGCGGGGTTCACCCCCAACGTGAACGGTCCCGAGACGAGGCGTACGCAACTGTTGGTGGGTACGTCGCACACATAGTCGGCGCCGGAGCACGGGCAGGGAAGCCCACTCAGATCGACGTCGGCCAGCACGCAGCCACCGAACAACACGAGCACGGCGACCGCGATCGTGCGCGCGATCAAAACCGCCACCCGGCCGATCCATCCGACGCCTGCGCCGACAGGCCGCGCGCACGTGCGCGACGGAGGCGCACGAGATCGACGAGGCCCCAGATGCCACCGGCCACCGCCAGCGCAGCACCAACACCCAACGAGACGTTGGCACCGAGGGCAATGCGATGCGCGCGGTCGAGCTGCACCTGCCCCTCGGCTTGCGTGCTGGCCGAGGCCGCCGCGTCGTTCTGCGCGTGGGCCACGCCACCGAGCGCCGCACCGGTCACGAGCCCGATCACGCCGACGCCAGCGATGGACCACGGGGCGGGCGAGGGCTTGCGATTGCGATCGTTCGCTCGCCGCCTGGCGGACTCCGCCTCGGCGCGTTCGATCGCGGCCTTGCGCTCGCGCTCGAGGCGAGAGCGCTCGTCGATCAGCTGCGTGAGCGTCTCGATCCGCACCTGTATCGCCATCGCGTCCGGCGCGGAGGCCTCGCCTTCGAGGTAGCCGCGATACGCGGTCACCGCCTGCTCGAGCGCGCCCATGCCTTCGAAGGCGCGACCGAGGTTGTAGAGGAGGATCGGCTTGGGACGCAACGCGTACGCACGCTGCAGGAGATCGGCCGCGTCGCGAAATTGTCCCGCGCGATAGCGCACGAGGCTCTCGCGAAACAAGGCGAGGGCTTCGGTTTGCACGTCATTGGCGGCAGCAGGAAGGGCCGACCGCGGCGTCGGAGCCGCCCACGCGGAGCCGCAGCTCACCACCAGCAGAGAAGCCAGGAGACGGAGACGCATCGCTGGCCGATCGTAGCAGGTCTCCGTGGCTCACTGCGCGCGGTACGCGACATTGGTTCGTTCGCGGCACATCCGCACGCCGCTCAGGGGCGCTTGCCGCGAGCCCGCAGCTTCTGGAAGTAGCGTCGTCCGATCCCGGAGGCTCCCGCGGCGGCGGCCGCATCACCACCGTGCTGCTCGAGCACGTGGGCCACGTAGCGCTGCTCGAAGTCGGCCAGCACGCGATCGCGTGCCTGCGGATACGGCAGGCCCTCGGCGATGATCGCCGCGTAGGGATCGACCAGGGTGCCCGCATGGGGGGTGGTCTCGACCGCGACAGGTAGGAGCATGGGCGACGGCAGATCACCGAGGGCCAGATGTCGGGCCACGGCATTGCGCAGCGCACGGACGTTGCCGGGCCACGGCGAGTCCTGCCACTTGCGGAGCAACTCCTCGGTCAGGTCCGCGTCCCGGCCGCCGAGCTCTCGCCAGAAGTGCTCGACGAGGAATTCGATGTCACCTCGGCGATGCCGGAGCGGCGGCAGTTCGATACGCGAGACCGCGATGCGATGGAACAGATCGTCACGAAACCGGCCGGCTTCGACCTCGCGATCGAGGTTGCGCCGGGTGGCCGCCACGATGCGCACGTTCACCTCGATCCAGCGATCACCCCCGACGCGACGAACCTCGCTGCGCTCGATGGCGCGCAACAGCTTCGGCTGCAGCGCGAGATCGAGGTCGCCGATCTCGTCGATGAACAGCGTGCCACCGTCGGCCTGCTCGAACACGCCCTTGCGCAGCTGCGTCGCGCCCGTGAACGCGCCACGCTCGTGACCGAACAGCTCCGACTCGACGAGGCTGCTCGAGCAGGTCGTGCAGTCGAACACCACGAAGGGACCGTCGGCCCGTGGGCCCTCCTCGTGGATCGCCTCGGCGAGCACCTCCTTGCCGGTGCCGGTCTCGCCCTCGACGATGACGGGCACGTCCGACTGGGCGAGCTTGCGACACAGCGGATAGAGCCGACGCATCTCGACGCTCGCGCCGAGCAGGCGACCGAAGCGCTCCCCTTCGGGCAGATCGGCCACGGCGGCCTCGCGCGTCTCCACCCGCAAGGTGGACGAGCCGACGCGGATGATCTCGTCACCCTGCAGGTCGGCCTCGAGGATCTTCACGCGGTCGATGAACGTGCCGTTGGTGGACTCGAGATCCGTAATGCGCAGCGCGGCGCCCACCCGCTCGAGCGCGGCGTGGCGCCTCGAGACGGCCTTGTCGGTGAGCCGCACCACGCAGGCGGGGCTCTGGCCGATGAGGCTGCGCACGGGTGCATCGGGATCGATGCTGAACGACTTGCCCTTGTCCGGACCCGAGGCCACGACGAGCGTGAAGCTGCGAGGCGCCGCTTCCAGATCGGGTGATGCGCTCACCTGCGTGGCGGTGAGCGTCTCCGTGCCTTGCCCTGCTGGGTCTCGCGGCTGTCGCACGCGCGTAGGGTAACACCTACTTTGGGCGGGTAGCGCAGGCGCGTACCCAAGGTGTGATAGCGGATCGAGGTCGGCCTGATTTTATCCGTCATTTCAGGTTAATGGCCCAGCTTCAGACGTGACCGCTCAGGGCGCGATACCAGCGTGCTCGGCAACGCGCTCGAGCGCGGAATCGCCTACAACAGCATGCGGGTGGAGTCGCTCTCACGTCTCGAGGTGGTCCTCGGCAACGGGCGGTTGATCACCTGCGGGAGCGGGGACGCGGTCTCGACGCGTCACCTGTACAAGCACGGTATCGGCCCCAACCTGGACGGACTGTTCGTTCAATCGAACTACGGCATCGTGACCGCGGCGACCTACCAGCTGACCCGCCGGCGCCCGCGTCACTTCACCTTTCATCTGGGGCTGAGCGAGACGGCGCTCCCGGTCTTTCTGGAGCGGCTGCGGACGATCCGCGAAGACTATCACTTCGACTCGATCGTCCACGTCGGCAACGAGGCTCGCACGCGCTTCACCCTCAAGCCGCTGGTCGAGTCGTGGGCGAGAGAATCGGGCCGGCTCTCTCCCGAACAAGCTTGGCGCACCATGTCTCGTCAGACCCACGCGTGGACCGCGGTGGGCAACATCAGCGGTCCACCTGGGGCGGTGCGCGAGCTAAAGCGTGCGCTCAAGCGTGCGTTCGGTGGATTGGGCACGCTGCGTCTGTACTCGAAGAAGCAGCTGGCTTTCGGACGCCGCGTGGCGAGGCTGCTGCGCCTCGACCGGCTGGATCTCCTGCTGCGCGTCGCCGGCGAGTTCGAGGGGCTCAACCACGGGGTCCCCACCGACGCGACCCTCTCCGCCTTGATCGAGCCGAACCGGGGGGTGGCGCCCGCCGAAGCGGTCGACGGCAGCCACTTGGGCATTCTCTTTTGCGTCCCCTTGGCGCCGCTGCGCGCGGCGGACGGCCAGCGAATGGTCGAGATCGCGCAGCTGGTGTGCGCTGACTACGGCTTCGGGCCCGAGATAACGCTCAACGCCCTGACCGCGCGCCTGCTCGAGGCCGTCATCAGCGTCTCCTTCGACAAGCGCAAAGACGACCGGGTGGCTGCGGCCCACGCGTGCATCCGCGCGCTGCACCAGGCACTCATGGGATCGGGCTACCACCCCTATCGCGTGAGCACCGAGCTCATGGATCTGATTGCGAACGACGGCCCTGAGTGGCAGACCGTCGCAGAGCTGAAGCAGGTCCTCGATCCATGCCACATCATCGCACCAGGCCGATACAACCGCCTGTAACGAACAGCCGGATGAGGTCGCACCAGGGATTGTTGTAGAAGAACACGTTGAACAGGGGGTCACCCGAATGTTGCAGCTCCTCCGCTTCTTGCCAGGGCCGATCAAAGAGCGAATCATCCGCTCCCAGCTGAAGATCGACGATGCCGAGCTCGAAGGGCTCACTGTAAAGGTAGCTACGACTGTCGAGGAACACGAACAGGCGAGCCGCTTGGTATACGCCGCGTATGTACGCCGCGGCATCATGCAGCCGCACGCATCGGGTGTACGCATCACCCCACATGGTCTCTTGCCATCTACGGTGGTCTTCGTCGCCATGAAGAACGGCGCCACCATCGGCACCATGTCACTCGTGCTCGATTCTCCGATCGGCCTGCCGATGGACAAGATCTTCGGCGAAGAGCTGGCGCCGCTGCGAGCTTCCGGCCGAAAGGTCGCGGAGGTCGGTGCGCTGTGTGTTGCCGCGCATCATCGCGGGCTCGGCGTCGCGTTCCTACTCAACAAGCTCATGTGGATGACCGCAACACAGCGTCTCGGTATTCGTAGCCTCGCAATCGCGGTGCATCCGAAGGCGGCGTGCCTATATCATGCGACCTTGCGATTTTCGAAGCTCGGCTCCACCAAGCGCTACCCCGGTCTCGAGAAGAGCGCGCTCGCCGTGGCGCTGCACCTCGATCTCGATCAGGCCGAGGCGGTGCTGGCCCGTGACTTTGGCGCCATGGGCCTCGCGCCTCACAGTCCCTACTTCCTCTATTGCGTTCGTCAAGATCCACAACTCGAGCTGCCCTCGCAGCTACTCATCGACCGGCAGCTTGCCGAGGTACGCAGCAAGTCGGCGGTGCGGCTCGACTCATTGCGTCCCGATTGCCTCGAGGAGATCGATAACCCACAGCGCCGATTGCTACGCGGCGTCATCCCCGTGTTGCGCGATCAACTGCAGTCGCGTCCGCTGCTGGTCGCGCAGTAGTCGTGCAGTTCCTGCTACGACCGCATCATCGCCCGACCCAATTGGGCTAAGTACGCAAGGTCAAATTCGTTGCGGGTGCGTCATTCGAAGCGTTGGTAGTCGTCGCCGGACTTCGATGGCCTGGCGGGCTTGGCCGACTTCGACGCGGGCTTGCGAGCCGGCTTGGTGTCGCGTTTGACGATGTTCGTCGCCTGCGCTTCGACGTAGGCTGGCCTCGGCAGCAGAACGGGCTGCGGAAGCGAAGCAGGCACCGGCGCCACGGTCACTGGCGGGTTCAGGTCGGACACGACGGTCGGCGCCAGGTGTAGTGCACGAGCGGCACCGAGGACCCCGAGGACCGTGACGAGCGCGAGCCCGATCCACACGGGCGCGCGCGATCGCCTTGGCGTCTGGCCGTTCATCGACGACGACTTCGCCGCGGTCGTCGGCAGCTCGATCCCGACGTCGACCTCCCCCGCGGGAATCGCGCCGACGTCCTCGGCGCCGACCTTGACGCGCCGCAGGAGCTCACGCTTTTCCGCGACGCGATCGGCGAAGTGCTCGCGCATGAGCGCGGAGAGCTGCGCTTCTTCTTCGCCGATGGACCCCATCTCGCGCAGGGCCTCGAGCAGCGCAGCACGCATGTCGGCACAGGTTGCGTAGCGATCATCGGGGGACGTCGACAGTGCTCGCAGGCACACCTCGGCGAGCACCGGCGGATAGTCGGAGACGAGACGCGTGGGTGGTAGCACCGGCTCGTCGCAGATCGCGCGGATGGTGGCGGCAGGGTTGTCGCGCCGGAAGAGGAGACGACCCGTGCTGAGCTCGTACAGCACCGTCGCTAGAGAGAAAATGTCGGAGCGTCGGTCGAGGCGCTGACCGGTGCACTGCTCGGGCGACATATACGCAACCTTGCCCTTCAGCGTGCCCACCTCCGTGCGCGACATGCGGTCGGCCACCAGCGCCACCCCGAAATCGAGGAGCTTTACGTGGCCGTCGTACGTGACGATGAGGTTCTGCGGTGACACGTCACGATGCACCAGGTGCTGCGGTGAGCCCGCGTCGTCCTCGAGCTCGTGCGCCGCGTGCAGACCGGCGCAGGTCTCGGCGACGATGTACGCCGCGAGCCGCGGCGCGAGCTCCACTCCGCCTGCCTTGAGCCGCTTCATCAAGCCGGACGCCGATTCGCCCTCGAGATATTCCATCACGAGAAACAGTTCGTCGTTCTCGTTCGCCAGCTCGTGGACCTGCACCACGTTGGGATGGCGAATCCCAGCGACGATGCGTCCCTCGTCGAGGAACATCGACCGGAACGCTTGCTGCCGCGCAAAGTGGGGCAGGATGCGCTTGATGACCACGGGTCGGCTGAAGCCGCTCGGGCCCTCGAGCCGCGCGAGCAGGATCTCGGCCATACCCCCGGTCGCGAGCTCTCCCAGCACGCGATAGCGACCGAGTGATTGTGGCAGCAGTTGCGCGCTCACCGACTGTTCAGCTTGCGGGTCGTGAGCGCACCGGTCAAGGAAGGCCCGCTTCCCCCCATTGTCGGTCTCTGCTACGACTCTTGCCATGAAGCTAGGCAGCCTTGCCGTCGGAGGACGCGACGGGACCTTGGTCGTGGTCAAGCGCGACGTCAGCGCGATTACCCGCGCGACGGCAATCGCGCCGACGATGCAAGCCGCGCTCGATCGCTGGGACGAGGTCGCGCCCCAGCTCACCGAGCTGGCGCAGCGTCTCGAATCCGGCGACGCGCCCAGCGAGCCTTTCGACGCAGCGCAGATGGCGAGCCCGCTTCCCCGTGCCTACGAATGGGTGGACGGGTCGGCCTTCCTGAACCACGTCATCCTCGTGCGCAAGGCGCGCGGCGCCGAGCCACCGGAGACGCTGCGCAGCGATCCGCTGGTGTACCAGGGCGGAGGAGGCGCCCTGCTCCGTCCTACCGAGCCCATCGTGCTACACGACGCGGGCTGGGGTCTCGACTTCGAGAGCGAGGTCTGCACCATCCTCGGCGACGTGCCGCTCGGTACGAAGAGCGGTGACGCCGGTCGCTACGTGAAGCTCCTGTGCCTCGCCAACGATGTCACCCTGCGCAACCTCGTCCCCAACGAGCTCGCGAAGAGCTTCGGCTTCTTCCAGTCGAAGCCGGCAACCGCGTTCTCGCCGGTGGCGTGCACGCCCGACGAGCTGGGGCCTGCGTGGCAAGGGGGCCGCGTGCACCTCCGCGTGCGCACGACCTACAACGGCAACGTGGTGGGCGACTGCGACGCGGGCGCGGAGATGCACTTCTCCTTCTTCGACCTCGTCGAGCACATCGCCAAGACCCGCAGCTTCGGTGCAGGCACGGTGCTCGGCTCGGGCACGGTGTCGAACGCCGATCGCGCCCGCGGCATCTCCTGCTTGGCCGAGCGGCGCATGATCGAGACCATCGACAAGGGCGGCCCGCAGACGCCCTTCATGAAGGTGGGCGATCGCATCGAGATCGAGATGTTCGACACCGACGGAAAGACCATCTTCGGCCGCATCGCACAGAAAGTGGTCGCACCGCGACTCGTTTAGGAGAATCGACATGAAGCTCTACAATTACTGGCGTTCCTCGGCGAGCTGGCGCGTGCGCATCGCGCTCAACTTGAAAGCGTTGCCGTTCGAGTACGAGGCGGTCCACATCGTCGAGAGACAACAAGAGACGCCGGAATACAAGGCCAAGAATCCGATGGCCCAGGTGCCCACTCTGGAGCTGGAGGACGGGGGCACGACGGTGCGCATCGCGCAGTCGATCGCCATCATCGAGTACCTCGACGAGCTGCACCCGGCGCCGCGCCTGTTTCCCTCGGACCGCGTGCTTCGTGCTCGCGCGCGCCAGATCGCCGAGTGCGTGAACGCGGGCATCCAGCCGTTCCAGAACCTGCCCGCGCTGGCCTACGTGCGCGAGCAACTGGGCGGCGACGACAAGAGCTGGGCCCAGCGCTTCAACGCCAAGGGCCTCGAGGCACTCGAGAAGCTGGTGCCGGAGACGTCCGGTACTTTCTGCATCGGTGATCAGCCTTCCGTGGCCGACCTGTGTCTCATCCCGCAGATCTATTCGGCGCGTCGCTTCGGCGTCGAGCTCGATGGCTTCCCGACGCTGTTGCGCATCGAGGAGAACTGCAACGCGCTCCCGGCGTTCGCCAACGCGCACCCCGATCGTCAGCCCGACGCACCTCGCACGTAGGAGCGGAGAGAACCTCATGAGCAAGCTGCCCTCCCTCGGCATTCGCCGCATCGAGTCCGTCGTGAACTACGTGCACGACCTCGAGCGCGTGCGGACGTTCTTCACCGAGAAGCTCGACTTCGCGGAGGTCGGCGCCTCCACACCCGAGCTCGATCGCACGGGTCGGCAACGCTCGGCTGCTTTCCAGGCGGGCGAGTGCGTGTTCATCTGCTGCGAGCCCGTCGGGATCGGTGGACGCGCGTGGCGCTTCCTCAAGAAGCACCCCGAGGGTATCGGCACGATCGTGTACGAGGTCGAAGACATCGCCCGCACGTTCGAGCTACTCGACGAGCGCGGCGGCACCATGATCACCGACGTGCAGACGTTCGAGGACGACACCGGCACGCTCGAGATGTTCTCCATCACCACGCCGCTCGGCGACACCACGTTTCGCTTCGTGGAGCGCAACGGCTACGGGAGCTTCTTCCCCGGGTTCAAGCTCTACGACAAGCCCCTCGGCGGACAGAACGAGTTCCGCTTCGGTCGCCTCGATCACGTCACCACCAACTTCCAGACCATGGCACCTGCGCTCCTGTGGATGGAGCACGTGATGGGCATGGAGCGGTTCTGGACCGTGCAGTTCCACACCACCGACGTCGCACCCGACCGCGGGACAGGGTCGGGACTCAAGTCGATCGTGATGCACGAGCCCAATTCGGGCCTCAAGTTCGCCAACAACGAGCCGATGCGTCCGTTCTTCAAGGAATCGCAAATCAACGTGTTCGGTGAAGACCACCGCGGCGACGGCGTGCAACACGCGGCCCTCACCGTCGAGCGCATCATCCCGGCGGTGCAAGGCCTGCGCGCGCGCGGCGTGGAGTTCATGCCGACGCCGGGCGCCTACTACGACGCACTGCCCGATCGCCTCCAGCAGCTCGGCGTCGGTGACATCGACGAAGACCGCAAGGTCCTGCGCGAGCTCGAAATCCTCGTCGACGGGGAAGCGCACCACCGCTACCTGCTGCAGATCTTCTTGAAGGAGTCGGCCGGCCTCTTCAAGGATCCCGCCGCGGGCCCGTTCTTCTTCGAGATCATCCAGCGCAAGGGCTCGGAGGGCTTCGGCGCCGGCAACTTTCGCGCGCTGTTCGAGTCGATCGAGCGCCAGCAGCGCTACGAGCGCAGAATTTCCTGAAGCGAAGCTACTTCCCGAACCTCTTCGGAAAGCTCGCCCAGCAGGCGTCGTAGTCCTTCTGCAGCGTCGGGGATTGCAGTGACCACGCGGTCGGGCGGATCACCCAGCGCGACTCGAACATGAACGCGAGCGTGTCGTCGATCTTGTGCGGTGAGAGCTTCGCGCTCATCGCGCGCTCGGTGCTGACGACGTCGGGCCCGTGCGCCGACATCGCGTTGTGCAGCGACATGCCGCCCGGCGCGAAGCCATCGGCCTTCGCGTCGTAGGCGCCGCGCACGAGGCCCATGAGCTCGCTCATCACGTTGCGGTGGAACCACGGCGGACGGAACGTGTCTTCGGCCACCATCCAGCGCGGCGGGAAGATCACGAAGTCCACGTTGGCGGTGCCCACGATCTCCG
The DNA here is from genome assembly GCA_043741435.1 of Myxococcales bacterium. Taxonomy (GTDB): domain Bacteria; phylum Myxococcota_A; class Polyangia; order Palsa-1104; family Palsa-1104; genus JBDTCO01. Next base: position 1,100 of record JAYUBF010000222.1, on the reverse strand, counting down.
ACGGGGAGGTGAGCACCGTGAAGATCGACGGGTCGGGATGATCGAAGCTGACGGTGCCGATGGTGTTGAAGCGCGCGAGGTCGTACTTGTACGGCGCGTAGTTGCCGTGCCACGCCACGACGTCGAGCGGATCGTGCTGCAGCTCGGTGGCGAACAAGCGGCCGTCGAACTTCTGCACCAGCTCGGTCTTCACGTCGCGATCGGCGTACGCAGCGACGGGGGAGAGAAAGTCGCGCGGGTTGGCGAGGCCGTTCGAGCCGATCGGGCCAAGCTCGGGCAAGCGAAACGGGAGGCCGTGGTTCTCGCAGATGTAGCCGCGCGCTTCTCCTTCCAGGAGCTCGACTCGAAAACGCATGCCGCGCGGCAAGACGGAGATCTCGCCGGGGGAGACCTCGAGCACCCCGAGCTCAGTCACGAGGCGCAGCCCGCCGGCCTGCGGCACCAGCAGCAGCTCGCCATCGGCGTCGAAGAAGACGCGGTCGACCATCGATCGATTGGCCGCGTAGAGGTGCACCGACAGGCCGCTGCCTTGCGCGGGGTCGCCGTTGCCAGCCACGGTGATGAGGCCGCTCACGAAGTCCTTGTTGCCTACGATCGCGGGCAGCGGATCCCACCGCAAACGATTGGGCGACGGTTGTGCCTCGGTGAACGGGCCACTGCGCAAGAGACCGCGATCGATCTCCCGGAACGCTGCATGCCCGGCGCTCGGCCGGATGCGATAGAGCCACGAGCGCCTGCGCTCGGCGCGCGGCGCCGTGAACGCGGCCCCCGACAGCTGCTCGGCGTAGAGGCCCAAGGGCGGCTTCTGCGGCGAGTTGCGACCGATCGGCAGCGCGCCCGCCTCGGCCTCGCTCGCGTGCTCGTTGCCGAAGCCCGACTGATATGAAACTGGTGCGTTCATGGACGGCGCAAACCATACGACGGACGCCCGTCGCTCGCACGTTCCGGGCTGAGAGGGAAAATGGCCGGAGCGCACCCCGCTACTGCTGAACGAGAAAAAGGGGTGGTGATCGGGTCCAAGATCAGCTCGGCGAGGAAGTCTGAGAGTTACCAAAGAGTTGGGTGTGGATGATGTCGAGCAGCGATAGGGGTTTGGAAGC
>JAYUBF010000221.1:0-14538 GCA_043741435.1 Myxococcales bacterium | reverse complement strand
TGCCGGCGGCTCTCAATCGAGTCGCTGAATTCGTGCAGTATTGGGCGATTTGACGATGTGGCTGCCTTGGCTGCCGTCACTTTTTGAGAAGTTACGCGGCGTTCACGTAACCGCATAAGAAGCTCGACTGATTTGGGAGCGAGGCCGTCTTGCTCAGCTTAGCCTGGCCGTCGTTGCTGTAGACGTACGCTGCCCCATCTGACGAGTTGACGGCGACCAGGTCCACGTCGCCGTCCTTGTCGAAGTCCAAGGGCAGCATGGCGCTGAAGTAGTCACCTTGCTCGAACGTGAACACCTCGGCTGCGAAGACCCGTGCTCCTTTGCGCCCCTGCGCGACGGCGAAGCCTTCGCCATCGACCAGCACTAGATCTTCGAAGCCGTCCTGGTCGAAGTCCGCGGCATGAAGGCGTCCCGCCTTGCCGCCTGCGCGCAAGGTCATGCCCGCGGCGGTGTCGAATTGCAGCGGACCGAGGCCCTTGAACACGGTGAGGTAGTCCCCGGAGCTGGTCACGATCGCGAGCTCGGACACTCCATCATGATCGATGTCGACGAGGGCCATGCTTTGCACCGCTCCCCCGGCGCGGTTGTACAACGTGGCCGAGTTGCTGCGCGCCAGTACGCCGTTGGTGTTGGACAGGAACGCGAAGCCATACGAGCAGCACGAACCCTCGGCGTACAAGCCCTCGGGCTTGCCGTCGCCGTTTACATCGGCAAACACCGCGGCGAAGGGGGCAAAGCTGAGCGCGAGCGTCGCGGCGCTCGCGAAGCTTCGGGCCGTGGCCGCGTGCGTATTGCGGAGCGATTGGAACGCGGCCGCCGTCGTCTCGAGGACAACCACGTCGAGATAGCCGTCGTTGTCGAGGTCCACCGCGTCGGCTTGGGCGGGGGGGCCCCAGAGCGCGAGCAGGGTCGAGGTGCTGAAGGCGCTCGCCGCAACGCCCGTGCCCCACAGCACCCGGGCCTCGGTCGCAGATCCGCTGACGAGGACGTCGAGGATGCCGTCCTTGTCGAAGTCCGCGACGCTTACCCGCACGGCCCCGGTGAGGGCACGGGTCGCAAGATCGCTAAAATGACCCGTGTCGTCGTTCTTGAGCAGGTGAGCGCCGTCGCTGGAGACGGCGATCAGATCAATATGACCGTCTCCGTCGAAGTCCACGGCCGCCAGGCCCGTCGGCGTGGCGAGCATTGTGGTCGCGCTTGGGGTGCTCGGGAACGAACCGTCGACCTTCCCGAAGAACACTTGGACCGATCCCGCGGTGCCGCAGGACACCGCGACATCTGGACGCGTGTCTCCGTTGTAGTCGGCAACCGCGGTTTCGCTCGGGCCCGTGCAGGCGCTCGCGTACCGGTCGGCGTGCTGGAACGCGAGCGTGGAGACCGGGCCGAAGCCGCCGTCGATCGTCGCGCCGTCTGCTGGCGCCCCCCCGTCTGTTTGCTCTCCGCCGTCTGCTGGCTGGCCGCTTGACGCGCGCAGGACGACCTCCACTCGAGTCGTTTTTCCGGCCGCGAGCTCGAGCACGCCGCTCGTTCCTGCTGCGATCCTCGAGGCTTCACTGCGGGCCTCGATCGCGAGCTCGAGCGAGCGCGTTGCATTGCCAGGTCGATACAGGAAGGTCTCCACGACCGCGGCGCCCAACGGGAGCGGCTCCAGGTAGTCGGCGTGCTCATCGCCGCTGCTGGTCACCACCAGCGAGCGCACAGCTGCGCGGTCCGCTTCGGCGATGCTGCCGTCGAAGCGCACTGTGACCGCGAGCGCGAAGCCGAGATCGAGCGGCGCGCCGCAGCCCGCGAGGGCGAGGCACCACGCAAGCAGGCACAGGTCCCGCGCGAGGCGATCACGAAGCTTGCGCGAGACGCCGATGCCCGCTTCCTGGGATCGCGCCCGTCGTGCGCATCGCAGACCCATCCGAACAACATACTAGATCCAAGCCTTCGCCGCCAATGCCGATCCGCCGCCGCACTGCGCCACGGCAACACGGCACGGCAACACGGCACCGCAGATATTGGGTCGGGATGTACTGAAGATTACTTTCGTGGCAGCGTCAGGCGTGGACGCCGCCCGTCTTCTGACGGGGGAGGGCAGCGACCTCGGCGAGCTGCTCTTCGAGGCGCGCCGGAACCTCGGCAAAGACGTCCTCGATGATCGTGCGGAGCGGCGGCGGGCCGACCGGCTCTTCGGCGGCGATGGCATCGCGGATCTCGGCTTCGAGCTCGGCGCGCATCACGCTGTCTGTGGTGTCGTCGATGAGGTCGCGTGAGGAGAGGAACGCCCCGAGCCGGGCGACGGGATCCCGCTCGCTGCGCCAGCGAGCGGTGACGGTCTCGTCGCGGTACCGGCTGGGATCGTCGGACGAGGTGTGAGCCGACACGCGGTACGACAACGCCTCCACGAGCGTGGGACCTTCCCCGCGACGCGCGCGCTCGACGGCCTCCTTCACCACCGCGTGCACCGCGAGCGCGTCGTTGCCGTCGACGCGAATGCCGGGGAAGCCGTAGCCCAGCGCTTTCACCGCGAACGTGGGCGCCGCCGTCTGCATCGACGATGGCGTCGAGATGGCCCACTGGTTGTTGAGGCAGAAGAACACGATGGGTGCCTTGCGCACGCCGGCGAAGTTCGCGGCAACGTGGAAGTCGGGCTCCGACGTGGCGCCATCGCCGAGACAGCCGAGCACCACCGTCGGCTCCTTCTGGATCTGCGCAGCCATCGCGAGGCCCACCGCGTGCGGCAGCTGCGTCGCGATGCACGACGACATGGTGAGGTACTTGTGCTCACGCAGGCCGGGGTGACACGGCATCGCGTGGCCCTTCGAGACATCGTTCGCGTTGCCGAAGATCTGCGCGACATAGTGACGCAATGGCAGGCCGCGGTAGAGCCCTGCACCGGCTTCACGCAGCGCAGGCACCAACCAGTCGTTCGGGCCGAGCGCGCTCGCGGCACCGAGGACGGCGCCTTCCTGTCCTTTGATCTCCGCGTAGAAGCCAATACGACCCTGGCGCTGCATGCCCATGAGGCGATCGTCGAGCAACCGCACCAGCATCATCCAGCGATACAGGTGCATCAGCTCGGCGTCGCTCATCGGGCACGCCGCCCCGGTGCGTAGGCGGCCGTGATCGTCGAGCACCCGCACCAGCGTCATCGACGGATGATCGGCCGGCAGCGGGGCGATGTAGCCCGTCGAGTGGCCCTGCGCTGCGATCGCCACGCGGATTACACCATCTCCATGAACATCAGCGTGGGATCCTGCAGCAGCTCGACGACGTGCTGCAGGAACTGGGCGCCCTCGTAGCCGTCGACCACGCGATGATCGAGCGAGATGCTGAGGTTCATCATGTCGCGAATGACGATCTGACCGTCACGCACGACCGGCGTCGGCTTGATCTTGTGGACGCCGAGGATCGCCACTTCGGGAAAGTTGATGATCGGGGTGGCGAGCACGCCACCGAGCGAGCCGAGAGATGAGATGGTGAACGTGGAACCGGTGAGCTCTTCGCGCGAGGCCTTGCCCGTCTTCGCCTTGTCCGAAAGCGAGTCGAGCTCGGACGCGATCTGGAAGAGAGACTTTTGATCGGCGTCCTTCAGGACGGGGACGATGAGGCCGGCGTCCGATGCCGCGGCCACACCGACGTGGTAGCGCTTGCGGAGCACGATCTCTTGCGCCTGCTCGTCGAGCGTGGCGTTGACGATGGGGAACTTCTTGAGGCCGGCGCACACCGCCTTGACGATGAACGGCAGGAACGACAGCTTGATGCCGCGCTCCTCGGCCCGCGCCTTGGCTCGCTTGCGCAGCGACGACAGGTCGGTGACGTCGCATTCTTCGACGTAGGTGAAGTGCGCCGCGGTCTGTCGCGAGCGGTGCATGTTCTCGGCAATCTTCTTGCGCACGCCGCGGAATGGTTGCCGTACGTCGGACTGGTCGCGCACGGTGGTCATCGGTGCGTAGGCATGCATCGGACTTGCGCCGCCGCCGCCGTGGGCCTGGACATCGGCCTTGGTGACACGGCCGTTGTCGCCGGTCGCGCGTACCGCCCCGAGATCGACGCCCATGTCCCGCGCGAGCTTGCGCGTGGCCGGGGTGGCCAGGACCTTGCCGCGCGGTGCCGCCGCGTACGAGGTCTTCACCGGCTGCTGCGCCACGTGCAGGGTGCCGTGGCTGCCGTTGGTGTGACCGTTGGTCTTCGTTGGCGCTGGCGCCCCACGGGCAACCATGGGGGCAACGACGGGTGCAGCCGCTTTGCCGCCACCTTCGTCAATCACCACCAAGACAGCGCCGACCTTGCAGATCTGGCCGGCGGGCGTGTTGATCTTGGCGATCTTGCCCGCGCGCGGCGATGGGATCTCGACGGTGGCCTTGTCGGTCATGACCTCGACCATGGGCTGGTCTTCCCCCACGGGATCTCCCTCGTTCACCATCCAGCGAACGACTTCGCCCTCGACGACGCCTTCACCGATATCCGGCAGCCTGAATTCGAACGACATGGTGTCTCCCTAGAGCCTGGATCTAAAAGCTGGCGGTCTGGCGAAGCTGCGCGAGGATGCGCTCGGGCGTGGGTAGGTACTCGTTCTCGAGCGTGTACGGGAACGGCGTGTCGAAGCCGGCGACGCGCGCGATGGGCGCCTCGAGCGACATGAGCGCTTTCTCCGCGATGAGCGCGGAGAGCTCGGCACCGTAGCCGCAGGTCTTCGGCGCCTCGTGCACGATCACCACGCGTCCGGTCTTGCGGGCCGAATCCAGCACCGCATCCTCGTCGAGCGGCGACAGCGTCATGAGGTCGATGACCTCGGGATCCATTCCCTCGGCGACGGCCTGCTCCACCGCTTCGTTCACGACGTGCACCATCGCGCCGTAGCAGAGGATGGTGAGCTGGCTGCCAGGGCGCACGACCTTCGCCTTGCCGATCGGCAGCGTGTAGTCGCCCTCGGGCACCTCGCCCTTCGAGGCGCGGTAGATACGCTTCGGCTCCATGAAGAGCACGGGGTCTTCACCGCGGATGGCGGAGAGCAGGAGGCCCTTCGCATCGTACGGGTTCGACGGGATGACGACCTTGAGGCCGGGGGTGTGCGCGAAGTACGCCTCGGGCGACTGCGAATGATAGTGACCGCCGCGGATGCCGCCGCCGTAGGGCGTGCGGATGACGACCGGCGCGGTGTACTGGCCGCCCGAGCGATACCGAAACTTCGCCAGCTCGTTCACGATCTGGTCGAACGCCGGGTAGATGAAGTCGGCGAACTGGATCTCGGGGACGGGGCGCAGCCCGTAGATGGCCATCCCGATCGCAGCCCCGATGATGCCGGCCTCGGCGAGCGGCGTGTCCATCACGCGGTCGGGACCGAATTCCTCGAAGAGCCCGGACGTGGCGCGGAAGACGCCACCGAACTTGCCGACGTCCTCACCGAGGATGACGACCCGGGGATCACGCTTCATCTCGACGCGGAGCGCGTCGTTGACTGCCTGGATGATGTTGTAGGTGGGCATCGTTGGTTTCCGTGATCCTAGTGTCCGCCGTGGAGTGGCTTGGCGCGGGGAGAGCTCAGCAGATATTCCTTTTGCTCGCCGAGCTGCGGGGTGAGCTCCGCGTAGACATCGTCGAACATCGTCGCGAGCTCGGGCAGGCCGCACTTCTCGGCGATCGCGAGCTCCGACATGAGCTCGTCGGTGATCTCTTTGGTGTACGCGTCGTGCATGGCCTGCGACCAAAGTCCGCGGGTCTCGAGGTACCGGCGCCAACGCTCGAGCGGGTCCTTCGCCTCCCAGCTCTTCGGCTCGGCGGGATCGCGGTACACGCTGGGATCGTCCGAGGAAGAATGGCCACCGCGACGGTAGGTCACGGCTTCGATCAACGTCGGCCCCTCGCCGCGACGCGCGCGCGCGGCGGCATCCCCGACGGCTTGGATCATCGCGAGCAAGTCATTGCCGTCGACGCGCATGGACGTGATGCCGTAGCCGAGGCCCTTCACCGCGTACGAGCTGGCCGCGCACTGCTTGGCCGTGCTGGTGGAGATGGCCCAGCCGTTGTTGCGGCAGAGGAAGATGACGGGCGCCTTCCACACGCCGGCGAAGTTGAGCCCGACGTGGAACTCGCCGGTCGAGGTGGTGCCCTCGCCGAAGTACACGAGCGCAACGTCGTCCTTCTTCGAGATCTTCGCGGCCATCGCCATGCCGGTGGCCTGCGGGATCTGCGTGCCGACTGGTGACGAGATGGAGACGTAGTTGCACCACTTCGCCGAGTGGTGGACCGGCATCTGGCGCCCCTTCACCGGGTCGGCCGCATTGCCGAAGAGCTGGTTCACGAAGTCCTTGATGGAATAGCCGCGCCAGAATGCTGCGCCGGGCTCGCGATAGGAAGGGAAGATCCAGTCGGTGGGCCGCAACGGAAACGCGCCGCCGAAGTGCGTGGCTTCTTCACCCCAGGACTGCATGTAGAAGCCGAGGCGGCCCTGGCGCTGCAACTTCATCATGCGGTCGTCGACGACACGCACTTGCAGGAGACCCCGGTAGAGCTTCGTGCACTCTTCGTCGGTGAGCTCGGGCGCCTTCACGCCCTTCTTCACGCGGCCGTTGTCTTCGAGCAGATAGAACATTTCTTCACGGGGCGCCGTGGTGAGGCCGGCTTGAGCCGCATCTTCGGGCGTCGGGATTTTCGCGAGCATGAGGCTCCTTCTGGGACGCAATTCCTCGCGCTCACCGGTGACACCGATGGGTTGCGAGACGCGCCCTCGCGTGTACCGTCCGGCCACCGATCAAGTCAAGGGAACACCGTCGCTGCGTCGCTGATCCGGCTGCAACGTTTCGGGTGCAAGCCGCTCCCAGGGATCAGTTACATCCGCAGGCGGTCAGCAAAGCGCGGCAAACCTCGCGCATCTTCACTATGTCGACGGTTCCCACGAAGCGGCGCAAGTCAGCCCGCCGGACAGTGAACAAGTTGGTGAGATTCGCGCACGAAGGACTTTTCAGTCCCTCGGTGACTCCGAGTTCGACCTCGGTCGGCGAGCCGCGTATCGTCGACGTAATCGCCACGACGGTCACGGTAGAAAGGACGGCGAGCAGGGCGGGTCGCGACAAGACAAGCACGGGCCGTCGCTTGTCGGGCCGGGGAAGAGCGAGCATCCACATTTCGCCGCGACTTACTTGCTTGGCCACGCTTGCGGCCCCATCAACGACTCGATTTCGTCGACGAGCTCCTCGTCGTGACCGCCGTAGGCCGCGACGATCTGCTGATCCGTTTGGCGGCGTCGCCGCGCCTCCAAGTACGCGCTCACCGCAGCGCGGATGAACGCCGACCGGCCAATCACCCGTGCTTCAGCATCCTCGTCGATGCGCTCGAGCAACTCCTCGTTGATCGAGATTTGTACCATCGCAGGCAGAAATAGGCGCTATTTGCCGACGAGAAACGACGCCGCATGGCGACGCAGCGAACGGATCTTTGGCGCTGCGCCACGACCCAGACGAAAGAGCATGAGCTCGGTCGGTCCGGCGTCCGGAAACAGGGCGCGCAGTCGCGGGCCCAGCAGGCGCAGCGTCGTCACGTCGGTGGCGGAGAGGTCGCCGAGGTCGACGTTTTGCTCCACGCGCGCCAGCAGGTAGAGCAGCGCCGTCATCGGCTGGAACGCGAGGTCGAGCGACGTGGCGGTGAGCCACATCCTCTGCATGGCGCGACCCCCGATGATGAAGCGTTCGCCCCCGGTGTCGCGGAGCGTGAGCAGGCCCAGCGCGGACGAAGCAGCGACCGCCTTGTGCGTGGCCTTGGTGAGCCCGGCGCCGCCCCCGGTGCGACCGAGCGTGTCCATGATCGGCCAGCGCGACACCAGGCGAAGCCCGCACAGATCCGTCGGGGACAGGTCGAGCGACGCCACGTCGATGCCGTCGCGCGTGCGCTCCGCTTCGTCCGCGCTCCAGCGCAGCTCCTCCATCATCTCGCGGTGCAGCGTTCGATTGAGGTACCGCACGCGATCACCCTCGCCGAGGACCGTCGCGAGCTCGCCCATGCGCGCCCGATCTTCGAGCAGCGTGAGCTGCGCCGGACTTGCGGAGGCTGCGAGCGCGCGCCGCTCTTCGTCGACGAGAGGGTTGTTGGCGCCGAGCTTGCGATTCGTTGCGCGCGCTGCGATGTGCGCCGCGAGTGGATCGGCGGGCGCGTCGTTGCGGCGAAACCGCACGTGCACACCTTTGCTCGCAAGCTCCACGGTGGCGGCGTACCCGAGCGCGCCGGCCGCGAGCACCACGTTCTCCGTCGCTGCGCCGAGCGCGAGCTGACTCGCCGTGCCGCCGAAGTCGAGCAACGTGGGGCGCGACTCGTCGATACGGCCGACCAGGGCACCGTCGTGCCAGCGAAACTGGAACGGCTGGGTGTTCCCACCCGATGGCGCCAGCGCAGCGTACTCCACGAGTTGCTCGACCTCCGCGTCGGTCGGATGGGCGCCCCGGCCGCGCAGGAGAACCGTGGCTGCTTCGCGCGTGGGCGAAGGACGGGAGAGCGGTGGCGGCGGACCGCTGACGTCGAAGGCCCGGCCGTCGCTGACCAGCTCCGAGAGATCGACGAAGAACCGGCCCGAGGTGGTCATCTCGCCGAGCGCCACGCGACGCGCGACATCGGCATTGACTGCGCCACCGAGCGCCACCGCCGATGCCAGCTGTGGCCAGCTCTTGATGGTGGCCTCGATGTCGACCAGCGACGCGGCCATGCGGGTCGACATCGTCTCTTCTCCGACGATGCGCAAGACCACCGGCACCTTCTCGAACGTCGAGAGCCCCACCAGAGATTCGGCGCGAAGATCGCCGGTCAGCCCGTGGAACAAGGGTCGCTCCGGCTCGAGGTCGAAGCGCTCGAGATCGAACAAGCCGCGGTCGCTCGTCTCCATCAGCACCGGCACGCGATGCTTTCGCGCCGTCTCGCGCAGCCGCACCTTCATCTTGAGGTCGTCGCACTCCTCGAAGAGCAGATCGAGGCCGACGATGAAACGGTCGAGCGAATCTTCTTCCACGCCGCGCGGATACAGCTCCACGTGCGCGTAGGGGTCGAGCTCGAAGAGCTCACGCGCGGTGACGACCGCCTTGTTGATGCCGATCGTGTGGGCGCCCGCGCGAAGCCGGTTCAGGTTGGAGAGGTTGATGGTGTCGAAGTCGGCGAGGCGAAAGCGACCGCCGATGCCTTCGAGCGCGAGGGTGATGGCGGTGGACTGCCCCACCGACAATCCGGCGACACCGACGGTGAGCGCTCCCAGCTTGGCTTGCTCGGGAGCCGTGATCTTGTTGCGGTTGCGGCTGGTTCGAACCTCCACGTACTCGGCTCGCGGTAGCACGTGGATGAGCTTGCGCGACCACGGGTAGTACACCCACGTGCCGTATTCACGTGCCGATCGTCCCTGCAAGAACGCCTCGGTCGCAGTCTTCAGCTCGGCGACGGTGAACTTGCGCTCGGGAGCCCGCACCTCGATGAGCTCGGCGATCTGCGCGGCGAGCTCGTCTCGCGCGAACAGCACTGCGGGCGACCGAACGAGCGCAGCGAGCTCGACCCGCGCCTCTTCGTTCGTCGCATCGAACAGGCGTGGCTGCCATGCGCCATCGTCGCTGCGCCAGTCGAGACTGGCCAGCGCGTCGTCGAGGTCGCTCATGGCGCGCGGAGTCGTGGGACGTCACGTGGTGCGGTGATCTCGTGCACGTGCTCCAGCAGCTCGGGCCACAGGTCCGACGGCAACAGCACCGCGTCGGCTTCGCCGAGGTCGCGGAGTGACACGGTCGCGAGCGACGCCATGTCCGCGGGCTCGGCGAAGCAAATGAACTGTGCCTTGCCTTGCTCGGCGTAGAACCGGCGCGCTTCATCGAGCAGCGCGGGATAGGCGGCCTCCGCGTTGGGCTGCAGGCAGTAGAAACGAACCACGTCGAGCAAGCGGAACAAGTGCAGCCCGTCGTCGGCCGCCTCGCACAGCACGGCCGCGATCGGCTTGCCGCCCCGTCGAGCGATCGCGACGCGTCGCATGCGGTGCAGGCCCGCCTGGGACCATCCTTGGTGCAGGCGGCGCTGGTCGAAGGCATCGACCGACAGGTCGTGTGCCTCGACGTAGTGCGGCGAGCGAGTTGCGCCGATGTGCTCGAGCAGCTGTTCGATCTCGATCGTAGTGGCTTCGCCGATCTCCACGCCCGGTGGGGCCTTGGCCGGCGCGGCGCCGAGCACGTCGGCCTCGAGCGCGCGAAACCTCCACAACAGGGTGCGCCCCGACTCGGCGTAGCGGCGTGGCATGTCGACGTGCATGAGGCGACTGAAGCGCGCGTCCTTCTGCACCCAAGCGATGAGCCAACGCACGTCGGTCCACCGCTGCATGTGCTCGATCGCGTGAAGATACACGTCGCGCAAGATCTTGCGCCCCGGGAAGCGCAGCGGCACCCGACCCTGTCGACGTGCGAGCTGGTAAATGAAGGCGCCACGCTCGTAGCAACGCAGTATCGACATCGAGGCCTCGAGCCCGCGCGACGAAGGCCACACCACCTGCACACCGAGGCCCGAGCGCGCCACCTTGGCGCTGGTCTCGGCGAACGCCTGTTGCAGCGCGAGGAACTCTTCCTCCGTCTTGTGTGACAGCTCGAGATACCCCGACGCGCGATACAGCTCCCACAGCTGGTTCGACCAGGTGCCGTCGGCGCGCGTGTTGGGATGGAGCAGCGAGGACACGCGCTCGACATAGTGGGTCTGCTCGTCCTCGTCCGGAAACTCGAGCCGCAAGCCGGCGACCTGCGCTTCACCGTCGACGTCGTCGGTGATGTGCGTGATGTGGAACCCGACGCGGCAGAGCAAGCGATCCTGGAACACCACCGTGGCGTCGGTCACGTGCAGGCCGGCGTACACCAGGTCCTTCACCGAGTTGCAGCCGATCTGTAGGCCATCGAGCGACAGCTCGCGAACGTTGCGTCGCACGCGCAGCTCGGGCCATCGCGGGTGGTTGAACATCAGGATCGTGTCGTGCGGCGCGGTGACGCGACGGCGCGAACGTGCGCGCTCGCGAATCAGCTCTTCCGGCACCTCGACGGCGAGAAAGCCGTCGATCTCTTTCGCCGTCTCCACGCGAAAGCTCAGCATGGAGATGTCACCGTCGATGGAAATGGTGAACGGTGGCTCGGGCCACGGGTCTTCGCACTCCCACTGCAGCGGCGTCTGGGCATGTGGCTCGAGACGGCCCGCGCCGATGCGGATCGAGCGCCCACCCGCCGTCTCCGGCATGATCCTCCCGCGACAGCGATTGGCGAACGCCGTGTGCAAGACCTGGCGGATGCGCTCCGGCGTGACGATGCGCTCGCGGGCGAGCGGCTCGGGGCGGGTCCGAGGTTTCATCTTCGCTTGCAGCACGTCGACGAGACGTGCGATGTCGCGAGCGCGCTCGATCGGCAGATCCACGAACGTCACGTGGACTTCGCCGTCGGGACCCCGGGACTCGACCTTGGCGCCGAGCGGCACCTGGTCGAACGGCAACGACAACGTGATCACCCCGCCCAGATCGGGCGTTGCCCCTAGCGGCGGAAAGAACGAGAGCCCGGATGGGCTGAGCCTGACGACCTCGATCATGCCGAGGGTGCTGTGGAGGTCGAGGCTCCTACGCGCGATGGGGAGGCCAGCCATGGATCAGCGCTTCGCGAGCTGTGCGCGCAAGCCGTCTACCGCCGTGATGAGCGCGGCCGCTTCGACGGGCGCTTGTGCCGTGACCGGCATGCTGGTGGCGAGCCACTGCGCGGCTTCCGGCACCGTCGAGAAGATCTTGTGCGGGTAGGGTTGGCGCGCGAGCATCGTGAGGCCCGTGACCACGCCGCGCACAGCAGCAGCGCGGAAGCCCGCACCTTCGAAGGCCACCGCCGAGCTCTTCAAGCGGTTCGCCGCGCTCGTCATGAAGCGCGCGAGCTCGGAGCGCGCATCGGCAGAAGGCATCGGCGCGCCGGCTTCGATGATCGTGAGCAACGTACATCCTTTCGCGGGGACCTCGGCGAACTGCGCCAGGTGCGAGGCCAGAGACTTCACCGCGGGGAGCTGGGTCTCGTGGCGCCAGATGACGATGTAGACGTTGCGCCACGTCGCAATGCAGTGGTGCTCGTCTTGAGCGCGCACGACTGCGGGTGATGAAAGATCGCCGAGCGCAGTCATGCTTTCTCGCCTAGAGTTTCACCCCTCCTTCGTAGTGTCAACGTTCCCTATTTCACCGGTTTCGCCGCTGGTTTCACCGCATACTGGCCGCATACTGGCCGGCGCGCGTGACTGACAAGGACGATCCTTTTGCTCACCACCTGGCGATCGCCAAGGCGGCGCTTTCGCGAAATCTGATCGATCTCAACGAGCTGGCCCGAGCGATGTTCGAGATCGGCCAGGCGCAGATCACACACGATGACGTGGTGTGGATCGTGCCCGGGCGGCTGGATGCCGTGCAATTGCAGCAGATTCTCGTCGAGATCACGTCGCCTACCGTGGTCACCGGTCACCCGGCGGACGCACCCAGTGCGCCAGCGGCGGAGTTTGCCTACATCATCGCGGAGGACCGCTACAAGATGATGGGCCTGCTCGGCCGCGGTGGCATGGGTAGCGTGTTCGAGTGCCTCGATGCGCAGCTCGGCCGAAGCGTGGCGTTGAAGGCGCTGCGCTCGGACTACGCGGGCAACCCCGATGTGGCGATCAAGATGCTCGCGCGCGAAGCACGCCTGACGGGCGGCCTCGAGCACCCCAACATCATTCCGATCTACGACGCGGGTCGGCACGCGCAGTTCGGTGCGCACTTCGTGATGCGCCTCGTGAACCAGCCTTCGCTGCAGGAGGTGTTGCAAGAGCTCCGTCTCGCCAACCGCAAGACCGAGGAGGAGTACCGGCTCGGTCGCTTGCTGCGCTACTTCATCCAGGTGTGCAACGCGGTCGACTACGGTCACAGCCGAGGCGTGGTGCACTGCGATCTGAAGCCGGCCAACATCCTCCTCGGCGCGTTCGGTGAGGTCCTCGTGGTGGATTGGGGGCTCGCGTACAGCCTCGACGAAGCCGTCGTCTATCGCGGAGGGACGCTCGGCTACATGGCGCCCGAGCAGCTCGATCCCAAGCACAAGGCCTTCGACGCGCGCACCGACGTGTTCGCGCTCGGCTGCATCCTGTACGAGCTCCTCACGCTCGAGATGGCTTTCCCCGATGTCAGCTTGGGCAGCGTGATCGACGGAGATTGGCTGCATCCACCCCCGAGACCGCGAGAGTTGGTGCCGGAGCGAAGGGTGCCCGAGGACCTGGAAGAGATCGCGATGAAGGCGCTCGCGCTCTCACCGAAGGATCGCTACCCCACCGCGCGCGATGTGGCGGATGCGATCGAGACGGTGATCGAGGGCACCAAGGAACGCGAGCGCCGCCGGGCCCGCGCCGACGAGCTCGCGCGGGAAGGCGACAACCTCGCCGAGAGCTACTTCGAGCAAGCGCTGGGACGTCCGGCGGTGGTGGCGGAGATCGATGCGCTGCGCAACGCGACGCCGGGCTGGGAATCGCCCGAGAAGAAGAGCGCGCTGTGGGAAGCGGAAGATCGGCTCGCCGTGAATGACAACGTCGGCACGCGCCTCGTGCAGGCCGCGCTCTCGGGCTACGAGCAGGCGCTGGCGCAGTTTCCCGACCACGCGGAAGCTCGCCGCGGTCTCACGCGCCTTTACTACATGGAGCTGCAGCGGGCGACGCAGCGTCACGACGAGTTCAACCGGCTCTACTTCGAAGAGCTGGTGCGCCTGTACGACGACGGCACCTACGCTGCCCTCGATGAGCGCGACGCATCGCTCACGATCTTCTGCGACCCCGTGGAGGGCCAGGTGGAGCTGGTGCGGATCGAAGAGCGCGAGCGACGGTTGGTGATGACCGACGTGCGCGACCTCGGCGAGGCGCCTATCGCGCAGAAGATCCGTCCGGGCCAATACAGCCTCACGATGAAGGGCCGCGGTTTCACCGACGTGCGCTACCCATTCGAGGTCACAGCAGGGCAGGCGCTGAAGGTGCTCGTCGATCTCTCGGGCGCAGTCAATATAGCCAGAGGGGAGATCTTCGTGCCGGCGGGACCCGCGCTCCTCGGCGGCAGCTACTCGATGGCCACGCGCAGCGATCTGGCCGAGGTTCGGGTACCGTCGTTCGTAATCGGCGAGCGCCCGGTCACCACCGCCGAATACCTCGCCTTCCTCGAGGCGCTCCATGCCGTATCGCCGGAAGAGGTCTTGCGCTACCTACCGAGCCGCTCCGATGGCATCCCCTACTGGCAACGCGGCGCAGAAGGCTTCGTGCCGCTCGGTGCGTCTGCGTGGGGCGGCTACGCTGAGCTCGTGGAGTTGCCGATCTTCGGCATCGATGCGAAGAGCGCCGAGGCCTACGCGGCGTGGAAAGCGCGCGAGACCGGCCTGCCCTATCGCCTGCCGAACGAGGCCGAGTGGGAAAAGGCCGCGCGTGGCACCGATGGTAGAAGGTACCCATGGGGCGACGCGTTCGATGCGTCGTTCTGCAAGATGCGCGAGTCACGTCCGTACGCACCGCGTCCCGAGCCGAGCGGCACCTTCCCGCACG
>JAYUBF010000220.1:0-14561 GCA_043741435.1 Myxococcales bacterium | reverse complement strand
GCTCGGCATTGCTCTCAACTGCGCCGTTACCATGCTCCACCGAGACGCGTCCGCTTTCTACGCTACGCGAACGGCAACTGGCGTGAATAAGGTGGGATCAGGAATGGCGATGGATCAGCTGACCGTTGCCGCAACCTCGGCGAGCGTTGCGAAGCGGTAGTCGAGGCGCAGCCTGTCGAGCGTGGCGGAAAATGCGCGCACCTTGTCCGCCACCGGCACACGTAGATCCGGCTGGCGCGCGACCAAGGTGGCTGGAATTCCATCGGCATCGGCGTCGAGCAGATCGAGGCCGTGCAGCTCGAAGTTGAAGAAGCTGCGCACCCGCAATTGATCGAGCAGCAGGATGCGCAACCGCTGGGGCGCGGTGAGGATGGCCGTACCGATTCCGGGCAAGCGCAACCCACGCGACACCGTGATGGGGAGTTCCACGAGGTCACGCTCGTCGTCACCCGTGGCGCGCGAGAACGGCGACGCGCCTGGGCGGTACGGCTCGACAGGCGACACCAGCGCGCGCGGATCGCCGAGCACCGAGTGCGACGGCTTGCCGACGAGCGACATGAGGCCCATCACGCCCGCCTTCGCCAGGTAGTACGGCCAGGAGGGAAACACCGACGAATCGTAGGCGTAGCCGCGCTTGCGCAACACGGACAGCATCGGCTTCGACACGTCGTAGCCCGGCGCGCGAAAGCCCGTTACCCGGCGACCCGAGAGGCCTAGGATGGATGCTTCGGCGCCACCGATCTCCTCGTCGATCTCGCTCTCGGACTTGCGCGCCAGATCGTAGAAGTGGCTCTGGCTGTGATTGGCGAGCTCGTGTCCGCCCTGCGCGAGCTGCTGCAGCTCACTGCGTCCCGTCGAGCCACGCTGGTCGATGTCGCTGCCGACTACGAACAACGTCGAAGCAATCCCGTGGCGCGCGAATACCTCGGCGAAGCGCGGCAAGGCCTTGCGCAGCACCACGTCGCGCAACGACGCAGGGGTCTCACCGAGGCCGTGGATCGCGTAGTAGCAACGCAGGGGGTCGAGGTCGACCGAGACCGCGCAGAGTTTCTGGCTCACGGGCAGGTGACGGGCTTGATGTCGTACGTCCAGGTCAGCGTCGAGGCCGTGACCGTGACGTGATAGGTCTCGCCCGCCGCAGGGGACCAACCGTTCGGACGAATGCTGATCGCGTCGTCCCACCGCGTGTTCACGAGGAGCATGGCGATGTTGATCGCCATCGTCATGTTGTCGCTGCCGCGCACGACCTTCGCCGAGATGGGCGTCTTCGTCGACAGCGTGGGCCACGAAAAGCTCCAGATGTGGTTCGCGAGCGATAGCGGCACGAAGCCGGGCGGCGGATAGGCGACGAAGTCGGGGAAGTCCCCGACGCCGTTGTTGGTGGTGCGTTGTAGGCATGCGGCGGAGCCGAGCGTGCCACCTTGATACAAGCCGATGCCGATCGGGTTGAGCGTGCGACGGAAGATCTCGCGACGGTTGCCGAGGTCGCTCGTGTTGGAGATGTCGGCAATCCAGAGCTCCATCGCATCGATGAAGTGCACCGGGCTATACGCGATGTTGGAGACCCCCGCAGACGTCGCGCCGTCGGAGGTGTAGCAGGTGTAGCTCGCGGGCGGGTTGTGCACCGTGCTCCCATTCACGGGGTTCGACGCCGTGACGAGCGCGCAGCGCTGCGCCGCAGCGTTCTGGGTGAGGTCGGTGGTTTGCAGTGGCAGGCCGACCAACCAACGGAAGAAGTTCACCCGCGACAGCGCGCTCGCCATGCCGGCGGTGGTGAGCATTCCAGGGTCGCAGGTGGCAGCGGTCTTCGTGAAATACGAGGCCGGCAACGTGCCCGACGTCTTGTACTGGCTGCATACATCGATCTGCGTGTGGATCGTGGTGTCCACCTGACAGGGCGCGACGCCACTCACCGCGTTCTGGATGCGAGCGAATCCTGCATCGCAAGTGCACTGGCCTTGGAAGCACGACTCGTGCGCCCCGGTGCACGCCGTCACGCACGCGGACGTGAGATCGAGGCCGGCGAGGTCGATCTTGGTGCCGGCATCGTCGTCGGCGGGCATGGCGCTGTCGACTTGCGCCGAAAAATCGAGCGGCTCGGGATCCGGGCCACCGATGCTCGCGCACGCGCCGACGGTGAAGCAAACGAGCAAGAGACTTGGTTTCACGAGACTGCAATTGTACTCGAAGTGCTTGCTACGGAGCGCCGACGAGACAACGATGCGGCGTCTGCATCCTGTCTGGCATCTCTATATGACTCGGCGACCGTAACCTAGGAGGGTCCATGTCCATGCAAGAGCGTCCCAACCACCTGTCGCGCCGCGAGCTGCTCACCGTCGGTGCCGCCGCCGCTGCCACCCTCCTCGCCAACACCAGCAAGGCGGACAGGAACATCACCGCACCGACCCCGGCCATTGCCACGACTCCGACGGCGACCGGCCCGTTCATGCTCATGAAGCTGCCGTACCCCGACGCTGCGCTCGCGCCGGGCATCTCGGCGAACATCATTTCGTTCCACTACGGCAAGCACCACAAGACGTACGTCGACAAGACGAACGAGCTCGTGAAGGGCACCGACCTCGCCGGCAAGTCGCTCGAGGACATCATCCGCGCCACCACCGGGAGGCCCGACAAGGTGCCGCTCTACAACAGTGCCTCGCAGGTCTGGAACCACGACTTCTACTGGAAGAGCATGAAGCCCAAGGGCGGTGGCGCCCCGAGCGGCGAGCTCGGCAAGCGCATCACCACGGACTTCGGCTCCTTCGATGCCTTCGCAAAAGCGTGGACCGAAGCCGCCACCGGCCAGTTCGGCTCCGGCTGGGCCTGGCTCGTCGAGGAAGCGGGCAAGCTCAAGATCGTGAAGACCGGCAACGCCGACAACCCGATCGCGATGGGCAAGAAGCCGATCCTCACCATCGACGTCTGGGAGCACGCCTATTACCTCGACTACCAGAACAAGCGCGCCGACTACGTAAAGGCCTACCTCGACACGCTCGCCAACTGGACGTTCGCGGCGGAGAACCTCGCGAAGAAAGCCTAGCGAATCGCGGCGACATGTTTCGCGAGGAAGACCGCGACCTCGGCCTTCGCGGTCTTTCCCTTCGCGACACCGAGCGTGAGCGCGACGAGCGCGTCGTCGTCACATTCGAGCTCGAGGTCGCTGAGATACAGGAACATGTACATCGACGCCGCCGCGGCGCGCTTGTTCCCATCCACGAAGGGATGGTTCTGGGCCACGTGGAATAGGTACGCCGCGGCCATCTCTGGCAGCGATCCGTAGAGATAGCGCCCATCGAAGGATGCTTCGGCCGCAGCGACCGCTGACTCGAGGAGCCCCAAATCCCGCACGCCCTCGCCTCCACCGTAGTGAGCGATTTGGTCTGCGTGCAGTGCGAGTACCTCGTCGAGTCCGAGGAAGCGGACCTTCACTTCGCGAGCCGGCGGAAGGCCCCCGCGAACTTCGCGTGCATCTGCTCCTGACCGCGCTTGAACTTCTCGGTCTCGCGTTTGCTGCGAACGGGCGCGATCACGATCACTCGTCCGTTCGTGGAGACCTCGACCTGGTCGTCGGGATCGAGGTGCGCTGCCTCGAGCAGCTGCTTGTCGAGGACCAGCGCCACACTGTTTCCGGTCCGCGTCAGGTTCTTGACCATAGTACTTACAGAATAGCCCCGCCGTACGTATCGTCAAGCGTGCCGTCCGTCCAGTGTATTCCCGGCGCCGTCAGCAGGCTCAGCGAAGTGCCTTGTAGAGCAGGTGGAGCGCGCTGACGGCGGACATCCGGCGGACCTGCTCTCGGTCGCCGGGCCAGAACAGCTTCTTCGCGCGTGCGCCGTCGGGGCCGTGGAGCGCGATCCACACGGTGCCAACGGGCTTCTCGGGCGTTCCCCCGTCGGGGCCGGCGACGCCGGTGATGGCGATGGACCAGTCGGTCTGGAGGCGCTCGCGCACGCCCGAGGCCATCGCGAGGGCGACCGGCTCCGATACCGCACCGTGCTCGACGAGCATGGCGCTCGGAACGCCGAGCGTGTCGGACTTCACCTCGTACGCGTACGCGACGACGCCGCCCTTGAACCACGCCGAGCAACCGGGGACGTCGGTGACGAGCGAGCCCAGCATGCCGCCGGTGCAGGACTCGGCGAGCGACAAGGTCTCCCCGCGCGCGACCAGCAAGCGGCCGACCACCGACGGCAACGTGTCGGTGCCCGTGCCGTAGATGTGCTCACCGAGGCGGGCGTGGACTTCCTTCGCCAAGGTCTCGAGCTGCGCGCGCGCTTGCTCCTCGGTCTCGCGACGAACGACCAGCGTGACGAGGTTCTCCGGGAACGCGATGCGAAAATGCAGCGTGACGCGCTCGTCGCCCTCGGCGAGGAGGCCCTTCAACGCGTGGTCCACGTGGGACTCGCCGATGCCCGCCATGCGGAAGACCCGGCGGACCGTCACGAGCGCATCGCCGACGCGCGCCGCGAGCGGGCCGGCCAGGCCTTGCTCGAACATCGGCTTCATCTCGCGCGGCACACCGGGCATGAAGGAGAGACGTGCTTTCCCGAGGCGCGCATCCTCGACGGTGAAGCCCGGCGCCATGCCGGTCGGGTTCGTGAGGACCTCGGCGCCGTCCGGGACACGCACCTGGCGCACGTTGTTGGGCGTGAGCTTGAAGTTTCGCTCGGCGAAGATGCGCCGCATGCGCTCGGCGTGCGTCGGTTCCTCGACGGCCTGGCGCCCGAGCATCGCGCATACGACATCGACGGTGCGATCGTCGTCCGTCGGGCCGAGGCCACCCGAGCACACGACGACGTCGGCGCGCGCCGCGGCCCGGCGCAACGCCTCCGCCATGTCCGGTGCGTCGTCCGTCACGGAGGTGCGCCAGCGAACGTGCAGGCCGAGTGCGGTCAGCCGCTCGGCGAGAAAGGCGGAGTTGGTGTCCACGATCTCACCGCGGTTGAGCTCGTCGCCGATGGTGAGAACCTCCGCGTCCAGCTTTTGTTGTCTGCTCGTCACGGCGGAAAGCATTAACGTCGACCGCCGAGCATTGCCAGCGCCTTTGACTTTGGGAGGTGCGTTGTCTACGATTCCTCACGTTGCGCCCTCTCATGCCATCCCCGTCGCTGACGATATGAAGATTCGCTACGCCGCCAAGACCGACGTTGGGATGAAGCGCACCCACAATGAGGACTACTTCAGTCTCATCGAGGACGAGCAGCTCTTCATCGTAGCGGACGGCATGGGTGGACACGCTTCGGGCGAAGTCGCCTCGAAGATGGCCGCCGATACGCTGTCCGAGTTCTACACCCGCACCAAGGACGAAGACGCGACCTGGCCCTACAAGATGGACCGAGCGCTCTCCTACGCGGAGAACCGCCTCGTCTGCGGCGTGAAGCTCGCCAACTGGCGGGTGTTCGAGGCGCAGATCAAAGATCCGCGCCTGAAGGGCATGGGCACCACGCTCGTCTCGTGCCTCATCAGCGGTGACAAGTCGTACTTCGCGCACGTGGGCGACTCGCGCTGCTATCGCATCCGCGGCGAATCCATCAAGCAGGTGACGCGCGATCACTCGCTGCTCGAGGACTACAAAGAAGCGAAGCCCGACATGACGGAGGAGGAGCAACGCAACTTCCCCCACAAGAACGTCATCACGCGGGCACTCGGCATGCGCGACACGGTGCAGGTCGACATCAAGAACGACAGCATCGAGGACGGCGACATCTTCCTCCTTTGCTGCGACGGACTGTCCGGCATGCTCGAAGACGGCAAGATGCTCGAGATGGTGCGCGCCTGCGGCAACGATCTCGAGAAGGCCGTCGCACAGCTAGTCAACGAAGCGAACCGAAATGGCGGCGTCGACAACATCACCGTCATCCTGCTGAGCTGCCAGCGCGGCACGGCCTAGCGGCGAAGAGCGCTTACAGCCCTCTAAAAAGGGGTCGCCCATGGGAGGTGCCCGGCCACGGCATCGCCGCGATCACCAGCACCACCCAGACGAGCACGCCGATCGCCGTGAAGCGGTGGCGCGCGCGATCGACCTTCTTCTTGCCGATGCTGCGGAACGCGTGCACGACGATCACGCCGAGCAACATCGCGAACTGGTGCTCGACGCCGAAGAAGCGCAGCTGCGGATCTTTCATCGCGGCCTTCGGACCGGCGAGGAAGGCCGCGGTGACCGGGCTGAGCGCGAAGTACATCACGAGACCGACGAGCATCTGGATGTCGAGCGCGGAGACGAAGCTCACCTGCGCGCGGTTGTCGGCGGGTTCCCATGCGCGGTTCGTGCGCCAGCCTGACAGCGACCTCACCAGCACGACGAGCCCGAGCGCCACGACGACCCAACGCAGATACGAGTGGATGAGGAGAGACACGGTGTACGCCATGCCGCGTTTTATCCTGCAATCCGTGCGTGCAGCGACGGCAACACGACGAGGGCCAGCACGACGAGCTGCCCACCGAGGCCTTGCACCGTCGGGAACAGGCCCAAGGCCGGCAAGCTCGGCAACGACAGCGACGTGAGCCCGACGACGCCGGCTTCTTGCAGCGCGCGCACGCCCTGCCCCACCAACGAGATGGCCAACCCGGTGAGCACCACGCTCGAGACGAGCATGAGCGGCCGCGGATTGAGCCGACGACCTACGAGCCCGAGGAGCTTGACCACCACCATGAGCACGGCGACGCCGGCAGCGGCACCGGCCACGACGGGCCACGGCCCGGCGTTGGAGTCGAGCAGCAGCGCTTTGAAGAACAAGACGATCTCGATCGCCTCGCGGTACGCGGCCACGAAGGCAACGGAGAACAGCGCGAGACCGACCCGGCCGTGCCCGCCTGCGGCCATCGTCTTTTGCTCGAGGAACTTGAGCCAGCGACGGGACTCGAGGCGCCCCAGCACGAAGTGGCTCACGAACAACAGCATCGCCGCCGCCACGAGGGTGAGGATGCCCTCGGTGAGCTCGCGGCGCGTGCCCGACAATGCGGCTCCGATGGCGAGCCAGGTGAGCAGGCCCGCCGGGACGGCAGCGACCCAACCGAGATGAACCCAGCGCGCGTCGTTTTCGCGTCCAGCGCGACGCAAGAACGCGAGCAGCGCGGCCAGCAAGAGAGAGAGCTCGAAGCCTTCGCGGAGCGCGATGGCGAAGGCCGCAGCGAACGGCACCGAGGCTCCGCCCGCCGCGCGCTCCTCGACCGTGTCGACCACGAGCTGCGCGCGCGCGACCTCCTGGCGAAGCGCGTTGCCCTTCATTCCGTGATCGATGGAGGTGCGCAGTCCGAGAAAGGTCTTCTCGAGGCGGTCGGAGAGGGTCGGGTCTTTCGCCTTCAGCGCGGCTTCGTGCGGCTCGACGCCTTCGAGGTACGCTGCCACGGCAAGCTCGCGCGCGCGAATGGGATCGTCGCTGGCCGCCGCGAGCTCCGCGAGTCGCGTGCGTGCGACGGCGAAGCGACCACCGGGCTCGCTGCGGAATGGAGCATCGGCACGCAGATAGGCGAGCGCGTGCACCAGGTCGGCAGCGCTGGCACCGGTGAGCTGCCCGGCGATCTCGTCGTCGGTGAGCGCCGACAAACGGCTCGCGCTGCGCGGAAGCTGCGGCGCGCGGACCTTCACGATGGTCTCGCCGGCGTGCACGTCGCCGGCGCGGTGGCGCAGCGAAACCACGTAGAACGCCAGGCTCCACCGATCGGCCGGCGCGAGCGTGTCGAACGCCGCCATGCCGGTGCCGCTCACCCCGAACGTCAGCGCGTGGAAGGCGAGCTCGGGAGAGATGCGACGCATGCGCCCTTCATCGAGGAAGGAAACGGGCCGTGGCGAGAGCTTCTTGGCCTCTTCGGTCTCGGCGCTACCATCGGCACCGTGACAGCGCGCACAGTTGTCGGCGAACAGCTTGCCGGCCCGGTCCAGCGATGGAATTGCCGTCGGTGTAAGCACCAAGTTGAACTCATCGAGCAGGAGCTGGTGCACGCTGCGACCCGCGGCCGCGAGCTGCGGCTCCTCTGCCTTGTCGGCGAAGCGCTGCTGCAGCGTGGCGAACGCCTGCGCGAGCCTCTGCTGCCGGGCTGGCGTGCCCCGGAGCGCTTGCGCGATCTGCGCACCCTCTGCGAGTAGGCCGCCCTGCTCCTTGTATTCGTCTTCCGCGACGATCGCATGGTCCTTCACCGCGCCCGGGTAGTCGGCCACCACGTACGCCACGATCGCCGCGAGGCGCTCGGCGGTGCGAGGTGCCGCGTCATCGCCGTGGGCCGTACCCGCGAGACACACCAGGAGCACCAAATTGAAAATGAAAACGGTTTTCACTACGCTCTTGTAGCTAACGCGCCGAAACCCGCCCGTCAAGGACGTGACGACTTGGCTAGCTCTCGTTCGGGCAGCGACCGTTGCGGACGCCCGCGTACTTCGGGCAGATGCCATAGAGCTCGAGCTTGTGGCGTACGAGCTTGAAGCCGCCCAGGTTCTCGGCCATCTCTTCCTGGAGCTTCTCGATGGCATCGTTCTCGAACTCGAGGATGAGGCCGCACTGGTTGCAGATGAGGTGATCGTGGTGACCATCGCCGTCGCTGATTTCGAAGCGCGTCTGCCCATCGCCGAACTGCCGAGCGGCGGCGATGCCTGCGTCGGTGAGCAGCTTCATCGTGCGGTACACCGTCGCATAGCCGACCTTCGGGCTCTTGCGTCGCACCTTGGACAAGAGGTCGTCGATGGACACGTGGCCGGGCGAGCGCAGGAACAGCTCGATGATCACATCGCGCTGCTGCGTCGATTTGAGCTTGTGCTTGCGCACATACTCGGCGAATCGCTCGCGCAATTTGCCGGTGTCCGCTGTCTCTTTCCGGGTCACGGAGACCGGAGCATCGGTCTTGCGTCCGGTGCGGGTCAAGAGCACAGTGTGCGCGTTCCAAGCACGAGGCGTACCCCTCAATGAGCGAACCGACAACAGATCCCGCCCAAGCTGGCCTCGCCGAAGCTGGCTTCGACCAGACCTTGATCGCGCTCCGGCAGCTGGTGGAGCGTCTGGAGAGTGGATCCCTTTCGCTCGAGGCCTCGCTGCAAGCCTTCGAGGAAGGCATTCGCCTCGCACGGCGCGGAACCCAGATTCTCGACGCCGCCGAGCACCGAGTCGAGGTGCTCACGACCTCCGCTCCAGCCAATAGCGAACCCGGCGAACCCGGCGAACCCGGCGACATTCACCCACAAATCCAGCCTTTCACGCCTTCTTCCCCATGACTCGGGTTGCAGCCGTCGTGAGTTGTCGGCTAGACTGAAGACCGCGTGTCCACTGATTTCGACGACGAGACGAAGGTGGCGGATGGCGCCGAGGTGCAGAAGCCGGGCACCCGCGACAGGGATCGGGCGTATCTCATCGTTCTCGCCGGTAGCGCAGTCGGCGAGATGTACAAGATCAATAAGGATGAGACGGTCATTGGCCGCGGCTCACAAGCCGACATCCAGGTGATCGATGAAGGCATCTCCCGCCGCCACGCCGCGATCCGGCTCGAGAATGGCGAGGTCCTGGCGACGGATCTAGGGTCCACCAACGGCACGTTCCTGAACGGAGAGCGCATCACGCGCCAAGCGTTGAGCGATGGCGACAAGATCCAGGTCGGTTCCACCACCATCCTCAAGTTCACGTTCCACGATAGCCTCGACGAGAGCTTCCAGCGCCAGATGTACGAGGCGGCGCTGCGTGATGGGCTCACGAAGGCGTTCAACAAGAAGTACTTTCTCGAGCGCCTCGAGAGCGAGTTCGCCTACGCGCAGCGCCACAACACCGTCTTGTCGTTGGTCATGTTCGATATCGACCACTTCAAGAAGGTCAACGACACGCTGGGGCACCTCGCAGGCGATCACGCACTCGTCGGGCTCTCGGCGGTCATCGCACAGACCATCCGCAAGGAAGACGTCTTCGCTCGATACGGCGGGGAAGAGTTCGCGGTCATCTGCCGCGGCGTCGATCTGGCAGGCGCTCAACAATTCGGCGAGCGCATCCGCGTTCGCGTCGAAGCCCTGCGCATGGACTTCAACGGCCATCCGCTGAACATCACGGTCTCCGTCGGTGTCGCGGTGGTGAACGACAGCGGCATGCGCAGTATGCTCGACCTGATCGGACTCGCTGACGACGCGCTCTATCAGGCGAAGCGCGGCGGACGAAATCGTGTGGTCGCGGCTTCGCCCACGGCCACCAAGACTCCACCTCGCTGACGAGCACGCAGCTGCGCACGCGCACTCTCGCTGGTGGACTGGCGGCTCTCGTCGCGTCGGGGATCGGTGGTGCCGACGCGGGTGGCCCTTCGAGCCCGGGCGCTGTGACCCGGTTTGATCCGCGCACCGCAGCAGCGCCATATCTCACCGACGCCCACGGCAAGAAGGCCACGATCCTCGCTTCTCGGGGCGAGCACGCAGCCTGCGCACGAGAGATCGCCCAGTCGCTCACCGATGGGAGAGACGACAGCAACCCTCGGCGGTTCCTCCTCGCCTACTGCCAGTGGAAGGCCGGTGACAACGGCGCCGCGGCAGCTGGCTTCACCGCGCTCACCTCGCGCTACCCAATCCTCGCCGACTACACCCGCACCTATGCGGCCGAAGCGCTGTTGGCCGCGGGCAAGCTCGACGAGGCGATCGCGCAGGTCGATGGCCTGAACGAAAAGTCTCCGCTCCTCGGGGAGGCCGAGCTCTTGCGCGCGACCGCACAGGACCGCGCCGGCCGATTCGCTGCCGCCGCCGAAGGCTACGGGCGCTACCTCGCACGCTTTCCCGGCAGCTGGCGGGCCGGGGAGATCCGCGCAAAGTGGGCCACCGCGCTCGATGCCGCGGGCCGTCCCGCCGACGCGGTGAGGGTGTGGCGCGAGGTGTACGTGGAATCGCCCATCTCGCAAGGTGCGCGCGCCGAGCCTCACCTCGATCGCTCGCAGGCATTGACGGCCGAAGAGCTGGCGCGCCGCGCGAATGCGCTGTTCGACGCGATGAAGAACAAGGAGAGCGAGACCGCGTGGCTCGCCGTGGTTACTGCAACCGATGCCACGCCGGTGCTCCTCTGCAAGGCGCACTACAACGTGGCGCAGAGCGTGTGGAAGCAGCGCGACCGCCAGCGCGCGGCGCCACTGTTCGAGACCGCTGCGACGGCGTGCGCAGCCGCGAAGGACACCGACCTCACCGCCAAGTCGCTCTACCAGGCAGGCCGCAGCCACGGCTCGCGCGCCGAGAAAGACAAGGTCGCGGGCGAGCGCGCGATCGCGTTGTACCAACAGTTGATGACCGAGTTCTCCACGCACAGCTACGCCGACGATGCTGCGTTGCGCCGCGCCGCAGTGCTCGACACGGTGGGTCGCAGCGAGGAGTCGATCGCTGCGCTGGCCGAGATCCCCGCGCGGTTTCCGTCGGGAGATCAACGAGGGGAGGCATTGTTCCAGCTCGCGTTTCGCGCGTTCGAGACGGGCGACTTCGCCACGGCGAAGAGCTGGCTTCTGCGCGAGCTGCAGCTCCTGCCGCGCGAAGAGGGCTGGTGGGAAGCCGGTCGCACGCTGTACTGGCTCGCGCGCTGCGACGACGCGCTCACGAGCCCCGACACTGCGCGGACGTATTACACGCGCGCGCTGCGCGAGTATCCGTTGTCCTACTACGCGCTGCTCGCGGCCAACCGGCTGCTGGTCGCATCCCCGACCGACGCGCAGCAGCTCCTCGCCGAGCTCTCGTGGCAACGCGATCAGCCGCCGCAACCACTCGTCGTCGACGACAAACCGTCGTTCCACAGCGAGGCCTTCTTGCGGGCGCTCGAGCTCTTGCGTCTCGGGCTCGGCAGCGAGGCGCGTCGCGAGCTTGCGGCAGCGGGGATGGAGAGCGCACGCCGAGGCGGCAAACCGACGACGGATCCGGAGCTCGGTTGGGTCGCGGCGAGCCTCCACGAGGCCGCGGGGGATTTCGCGGCTTCGCACGCCTATGCGCGCTACGTGGACACGGCATTTTCTCGACGGTGGCCCCAAGCCAAGAACGAGCTGTACTGGCGGCTCGGCTTCCCTCGCGCTTTTGCGTCGCTCATCGAGGAGAACGTCGCGAAGACCGGCCAGCCGGCTGCGCTGGAGCTCGCGATCATGCGCGAGGAGAGCGCGTTCGATCCCAACCTCGAATCCTTCGCCAACGCGGTCGGCCTGACGCAGCTGACGGCGGCGCCGGCGGCGCGCTTCGCCCAGGGGCTCCCGCACGACGGCAAGGCGCTGCGCGTCCCCGAGATCAACGTGGCCATCGGCGCACGCGAGTTGGGCGCGTTGTACGCGTTGTTCGACAAGAACGCTGCGCTCGCCATCGCCGGCTACAACGCGGGCGAGGGCGCGGTGAAACGCTGGCTGCGCGATCCCGACAACAAGGATCGCGCGCTCGACGAGTTCATCGAGCGCATCCCGTTCGACGAGACCCGCGGCTACACCAAGCGCGTGCTCGGCACCTACTTCACCTATGCATGGCTAGACCGCAACGTCTGGCCACCGATGGCGCGCGTACCGAGGGTGGAGCTCACGCTACCGAGCAGCAAAAAGCGCTAGCGCTTCTTTTTGCGGCGGAAGAAGAAGCCCGAGGGCTCCTCGCGGTCGTCGCCCGCGGTCGTCGCCAGGTCTTGCGGGTCGAGCTTCCCCAGCTCCTCGATGAGCTTGCGCTGCTCCTCGGAGAGCTTCTGCGGCACGACGACCTGGAGCCGAACGCCCAGGTCGCCGCGTCCGCGACCGTGCACGTTGGGCATGCCCTTGCCGCGCATGATCACCGTGGCACCAGGCTGTGTGCCCGCGCGCACGTCGAGGTCCATCGGGTCACCGTCGACGAGCGGCACCTTGACGCGCGCGCCCAGGGCGGCCTGCGCGAACGTGAGCGGAATCTCGGTGATGAGATCGTCGCCCTGGCGTTCGAAGCGAGCGTCGGCCTCGACGCGGACGTGCACATAGAGGTGCCCCGGGCGCCCCCCGCCCGGTGAGGTCTGACCCTTGCCGGTGAGCCTCAGAGATTGCCCGTCGTCGATGCCGGCGGGCACGCTCACGTTGATGGTCTCACGCAGCCGCTCGACGGCGGCGCCCTGACAAGGCTCGCACTTCTCTTTGACCACCTGGCCGCGGCCGCGACACGTCGGGCACGTGGTGGCGATCATGAAGATGCCTTGGTTGTGCGCGACCTGACCGCGACCGTTGCAGCTGGTGCACGTACTGGCGGTCGTGCCGGCCTTCGCGCCGGACCCCTTGCAGGTCTTGCACGCGATCAGACGATCGTAGGTGAGGTCCTTCTGCATGCCGCGCGCAGCCTCGGCCAACGTGACGTGCACCTCGGCCTCGAGATCGGCTCCGTCGGCCGCCCTGCCACGTCCACCCCCACCGCCGCCTCCGAAGGCACCTCCGAAGAAATCGGCGAAGTGCGAGAGGATGTCCTCTACGCCCGAGAAGCCCTGGAAGCCCGCGCGCGCCGGTCCGGCGTGCCCGTACTGGTCGTACAGCTGGCGCTTCTCGTCGTTGGAGAGGACTTCGTACGCCTCGGCGAGCTCCTTGAAGCGCTCCTCGGCCTTCAGGTCTCCGGGATTGCGATCGGGGTGATACTCCATCGCCAAGCGGCGATAGGATTTTTTGATCTCGTTGCCATCCGCCTGGCGGGTGACGCTCAAGATCTCGTAGTAGTCGCGCTTCGTGGTGCTCATCGGCCGCGCGGCAAGCTAATTCTCGCCGACGAGGACGTCAAGGTTGCAGATCGCCGGCCCACAGGCGATGGATGACCCCCGCGTCGTCGCGCAGGCGCAGAGCACCCTCGTCGTCCAGGTCCTCGACGATCCCCGTGTGGGACATGTCGTTCCCGCGCAGCGTGACGCGACGTCCCACGAGATCGGACTCGCGCTTCCACTCCCTCACCGTCGCTGCGGAGCCCTCGCGCACGAATTGGTCGTAGCGCTGCTCGAGCGCCGTCAGCAAGGTCGCGAGCACCTCGGCGCGCGCAAGCGATCTCCCCGTGACCCTCCACAACGAGGTGGCGCTGGAGGCCACGGCCTCGGGGAGTCGTTCCGCAGCGATGTTGATCCCGATCCCTACGATCACGTGCTCGATGCGCATGCCGCTCGTCGCCATCTCGGTGAGCACGCCGGCGAGCTTACGGCGTTCGCCACCCGGCTCATCGGCGAGCAGATCGTTCGGCCACTTGAGGTGCGCGCTCGCACCGAACGTGCGCGCCGCATCCAGCAGCGCCAGGCCGACGGCGAGCGTCAGCGGCGGCGCAGCCATCGGCGGGATCGGAGGTCGCAGGACCAGCGACATGTACAAGCCCTCTCCCGCCGGTGACTGCCAGGCACGACCCTGCCGACCGCGACCCTTGGTCTGGGTGTCGGCGACCACCAGGGCACCGTGCGGCGCGCCTTCACGCGCCCACGCAGCTGCGACATCGTTGGTCGAGCTCGTCTCGGACAACCCGCGCCGAGTGTGACCGAAGGCGGTGGAGGTCATGGTCCTCGCGCCGGCCTTCGCCCTGCGATCTCATGATTCATCACATCTTCGGCAACTCGCCGGCTAGAGAGCCGATGAGTCGAGGTGGCTTCGGAAACCGGGGACGGGCAACAGGCGACCGGCAACGG
>JAYUBF010000219.1:0-4694 GCA_043741435.1 Myxococcales bacterium | reverse complement strand
CGTCGTCCATCCTCATGTTCCCCGGCCAGATCGCCACGTACCTGCAGGCGCCGTGGATGCAGAAGATCGCCGACGCGCTGCAAGCTGGTGACTGGCGGTTCAACGTGCTGTACGTCGCGCTCATCATCTTCTTCTGTTACTTCTACACGGCGGTCACGTTCAACCCCGTCGACGTCGCAGACAATATGAAGAAGTACGGCGGCTTCATTCCGGGCATTCGTCCCGGGAAAGCCACCGCCGAGTACATCGACCGCGTGCTTTCGCGACTCACCTTCGGCGGCGCGCTGTACATCTCGGCCGTCTGCATTCTGCCGAGCTTCATGCAGCAGAAGTTCCACGTTCCGTTCTCGTTCGGCGGCACGGGTCTTTTGATCGTCGTCGGCGTCGCGCTCGATACGGTGCAGCAGATCGAGAGCCACCTCATCACGCGCAACTACGAGGGCTTCAGCGGCCCCAAGGGTCCGCGCGTGCGTGGCCGCAGCCTAAGGACCCGAAGCGCATAGCGCGCTAGGGGAACCCGCAGCGCGTAGCAGGCGAAGCGAGCCCGCAGCGCGCAGAACGACTCGTCACGGCCCGCTCGATGCGATTTCATGTTGATTCAAATTCGTTCAACAGAGGGGTATGGGCATGTCGCAAGTGCGTGAGCGAAACCTGATCCTCCTCGGTGCGGCCGGTGCCGGCAAAGGCACCCAGGCCCAGCGGCTCTCGGCTCGCTTCGGCATCCCGCAGATCTCCACGGGCGACATGCTCCGCGCAGCTCGCCGCGACGGCACGCCCCTCGGCAAGGAAGCCGAGAAGTACATGAACGAGGGCGAGCTCGTTCCCGACTCGGTGGTCATCGGCCTCGTCGAGCAGCGCTTGCAAGCGAAGGACGCCGCGCCGGGCTTCATCCTCGACGGTTTCCCGCGCACGGTGCCGCAGGCCGATGCGCTCGGCGCCGTCATGCAGAAGCTGGGTCGCGCGCCACTGCGGGTCGTCAGCATCGATGTGCCGGAGAGCGTGCTGCTCGAACGCCTCGGCGGCCGCATCTCGTGCCCCAAGTGTGGCGCGTCCTATCATACGAAGTTCACGCCGCCTCGCGTGGCAGACACCTGCGATACGTGCGGCACCGTCGGCCTCAAGGTCCGTCCCGACGACACGGCCGACGCGATCAGCCGTCGTCTCGCCGATTATCGCAGCACCACCGCGCCGCTCATTGATTATTACGGCAGCCACGGGGTGATGAAGTCGATCGATGGTGTGGGCGAGCTCGAGATCGTGCTCGGCCGCATGGTCGCCGCGCTCGACGGCTAGCTGTGCGCGTATATCTGAAGACTCCAGAGGAGATCGACAAGCTTCACCGCGCGAACCAAGTCGTGCGAAAGACGCTCGACGAGCTGGAAGCCGCGACGAAGCCCGGCGTCTCGACGTGGGAGCTGAACGACATCGCGGAACGTACGATGAAGAAGCTCGGCGGCACCTCGGCGTTTCTCGGCTACCACGGCTATCCGGCGGTGCTGTGCACTTCGGTTAACCACGTGGTCGTGCACGGCATCCCGCGCAAAGAAGAAGTCCTCGAGGAGGGCGACATCATCGGGATCGACTTCGGCTGCTTCGTCGACGGCTTCTGTGGTGATTCGGCGCGCACGATTCCCGTCGGCAGGGTGAGCGAGAAGGCCACGGCGCTGATGGAGGCTACGAAGCGCGCGCTCGAGCTCGGCATCGAGCAGTGCAAAGAGGGCAACCGCATCGGTGACATCGGCTGGGCCGTGCAATCGCACGTCGAGCCCATGGGCTACTCCGTCGTGCGCAGCTTCGTGGGCCACGGGATCGGCAAGGCCATGCACGAGGACCCACCGGTGCCGAACTATGGCTCACCGAACCGCGGACAGCGTTTGAAGGTGGGCTGGGTGCTCGCCATCGAGCCGATGGTGAACATGGGCTCGTCCGAAGTGGCGACGCTCGAAGATCGCTGGACCGCGGTGAGTGTGGATCGCTCGCTGTCGGCGCACTTCGAGCACTCGGTCGCGGTGACGGAGAACGGCCCGTTCGTGCTCAGCCACCGGTGAAGTCGCTTCGCTTTTGGTGGTTTCTCCTTGATCACCACATCCGAGGTGTGTATACACGCAGGCCCGCTCCGGCTAGGGGTGGCAGGTCATTTATTTTTCACAGGTTCGGGGTCGGAAATGAAAGTCCGCGCGTCGGTAAAAAAGATTTGTGACAAGTGCAAGGTCGTCCGGCGCAAGGGCGTCGTCCTGATCATTTGCGAGAATCCGCGTCACAAGCAGAGGCAAGGGTAAAAAGACAAATGGCTCGACTAGCTGGCGTCGATCTTCCGCGCAACAAGCGCATGGAAGTCGCTCTCACGTACATCTATGGAATCGGCAAGGCCAAATCGAAGATCATCCTCGAGAAGGCCAAGGTCTCTCTCGACAAGCGCTCCGACGATATCGACGAGAACGAGCTCCGTCAGATTCGCGACGCGATGGAGACCGAGACCAAGGTCGAAGGCGATCTTCGCCGTGAGATCTCCATGAACATAAAGCGCCTCATGGACCTCGGCTGCTACCGCGGCCTTCGCCACCGTCGTGGCTTGCCGGTTCGTGGTCAGCGTACGCACACGAATTCGCGCACCCGCAAGGGCCCGCGCAAGGGCCAGCTCAGCCGCAAGCCCAAGCCAGAATAAAGCGAGTAAGGGATCCACATGGCAAAAGTTGCAAAGAAGAAGGTCAAGAAGAACGTCCAGAGCGGCATCGCTCACATCCAGGCGACGTTCAACAACACCATCGTCACGATCACCGATGTCAGCGGCAACGTTGTCGCCTGGTCGTCGTCGGGCGTGCGCGGCTTCAAGGGCTCGCGCAAGTCGACGCCGTTCGCAGCGCAGCTCGCTGCAGAAGACGCGGCGAAGAAGTCGATGGACCACGGGATGCGGTCGATCTCGGTCTTTGTCAACGGTCCGGGATCAGGTCGCGAGTCCGCGCTCCGCGCCTTGCAGGCCGCTGGCTTCAAGATCACGCTCATCCGCGACGTCACGCCGATTCCGCACAACGGCTGCCGTCCTCCCAAGCGCCGCCGCGTCTGATTCATTTTAACGAAGCGCTCCGCCTCGGCGAAGCGCTCCGACCTCAAAGCTAGGAATCGAAAGAATGGCTCGTTACATCGGTCCCGTTTGCCGCCTCTGCCGTCGCGAGGACATGAAGCTCTTCCTCAAGGGCGATCGTTGCTACACCGACAAGTGCGGCTTCGAGCGCCGCGCCTACGCTCCCGGCCAGCACGGCCAAGCGCGCCGCAAGAAGGCGTCGAACTACGGCGAGCAGCTCCGTGAGAAGCAGAAGGTCAAGCGTCTCTACGGCGTCGCCGAGCGTCAGTTCCGCGGCTACTACTACAAGGCGTCGCGTATGAAGGGCGTCACCGGCGAGAACCTTCTCATTCTCCTCGAGCGTCGCCTGGACAATATCGTCTACCGCTTCGGCTTCGCCTCCGATCACGCGGAAGCGCGCCAGCTCGTTCGCCACGGTCACTTCCTGATCAACGGCAAGCGCGTGAACATCCCGTCGTACCTCGTGCGCACGGGTGACACCGTTTCCGTCGGTGAGAAGAGCCAGAAGATCAAGCGCATCGGTGAGTCGATGGGCGCCGTAGACCGCCGCGGCGTGCCGCAATGGCTCGAGCTCGAGAAGGAGAAGTTCTCCGGTCGCGTCAAGGGCATGCCCAGCCGCGAAGACTTCACGATGCCGATCCGCGAGCAGCTGATCGTCGAGCTCTACAGCAAGTAGCTACTGAACGTGGAGGGTCGAAGAGACCGTAGCTCCCTTTCTGATACTCGTTCAAGACCGCCGTCGGCTGGGCCGAGGGCGTTGGGTCGCGAACACGACCTTGCCGTTTGCAACACGTACCGAGGAGTCCCCGATGTCGAGCACGAGCCCCGCACTTCTGGCCAAGAACTGGCGCGACCTGATCCGTCCGAAGACCCTCGACGTCGAGAAGGAAACCCTCTCGCTCACCTACGGCAAGTTCACCTGCGATCCACTCGAGCGCGGCTTCGGTACGACGCTCGGCAACTCCATCCGCCGCGTGCTGTTGTCGTCGCTGCAAGGCGCCGCCATCACCGCCATCAAGATTGACGGTGTGGTGCACGAGTTCCAGACCCTGCCAGATGTCGTCGAGGACGTGACCGACATCGTCCTCAACCTCAAGGAAGTCCTCCTCAAGGTCGACGATCCGCGTCCGAGAGTCATCCGCATCGACAAGGACGGCGAGGGCATGGTCACCGCGGGTGACATCACCGTCTCCGACGGCGTGACTGTCCTCAACCCGAAGCACCACATCGCCACGCTCTCGCGCGGTGGCAAGCTCCACATGGAGCTCATGGTGCAGGCTGGCCGCGGCTACGTCGCTGCCGACCGCAACAAGAGCGCCAACATGTCGGTCGGCACCATCCCGATCGATGCTCTCTTCGCGCCGGTCAAGAAGGTCAACTACATCGTCACCAACGCTCGCGTTGGCCAACAGACCGACTACGACAAGCTCACGCTCGAAGTGTGGACCGATGGCTCGGTTCGTCCGGATGACGCCGTCGCGTACTCGGCGAAGATACTGAAGGACCAGCTCTCGATCTTCATCAACTTCGAAGAGACCGAGGAGCCGCTCGAGGAGAGCGTTTCCGAGGAAGCCGCCAAGCTCAACGAGAATCTCGACAAGTCCGTCGACGA
>JAYUBF010000218.1:0-38636 GCA_043741435.1 Myxococcales bacterium | reverse complement strand
GCGCGGTCCCCGTGCCGAACCGCCCCGTCGGCCCGCCGAACCTCCGGGTGCTCAAGTGACGCATCCCCTCGCTGTCGTCAAAAGGGAGCCGCACCCATTACAATACCGAGCGACTTCACTCCCACCTCGACTACCTCAGGTGCTACGGCCCTCCTCTCCGGCCAGGCTTCGCCTGCCGCACTGCGTAGGATCGTGAGAGCGGCCGCCAACGCTCCTCTAACGCTTTTGGCGCTCGCTCAGTACTGGTAGAAACCGCGCTTGGTCTTCCGGCCGAGCCAGCCCGCGGCGACGTACTGGCGGAGCAAGGGCGCGGGCCGATATTTGTCGTCGCCGAGCTCGGCGTGCAGCACTTCTGAGATCGCGAGACAGGTGTCGAGGCCGATGAGATCTGCGAGCTCGAACGGGCCCATCGGATGGTTGAGCCCGAGCTTCACGCCGTTGTCGATGTCCTGCAACGTGCCGAGTGATTCTTGCAACGCGAAGCAGGCCTCGTTGAGGAACGGAATGAGCAGGCGGTTCACGATGAAGCCCGGGATGTCTTTCGCCGTGACGAGCTGCTTGCCGAAGCGCTGCCCGAGGGCAACGACCGCCTGGTAGGTCTCGTCGCTGGTGGCCAGACCGCGGACCACCTCGACCAGCTTCATCACCGGCACCGGATTCATGAAGTGCATCCCGATGACGCGCTCCGGGCGCTTCGTCTGTGCGCCGAGCAGCGTGATCGAGATCGACGAGGTATTAGAAGCCAGGATCGCGCCGGGATGCGCAGCCGCATCGAGATCCTTGAAGAGCTTCTTCTTCAGATCCTGATTTTCGGTGGCCGCTTCGATGACGAGGTCGCAGTCACCGAAGGCCGCGTAGTCGGCGGTCGCGTGGATGCGCTCCACGATCCCAGCACGGTCGGACGCGGCGAGCTTGCTCTTCTGAACGAGCTTCTCGAGCGAGTCGCCGATCTTCTGCTTGGCTCGCTCCGCGCAGCTCGCATCGGCGTCCAGCAAGACGACCTCGAGCCCCGCCTGCGAGGCAACCTGCGCAATGCCCGCGCCCATCTGGCCGGCACCGATGACTCCCACTTTTTTGATCTCGGACATGGCCGGCACTCTACGCCAACTAGGCGCCCGTCGATCAGGCGCTAGTCGCGCTCGACGAGCAACGCGACGGCTTCGCCGCCGCCGATGCAAAGGGAGGCGCAGCCCGTCTTGAGATTGCGGGCGGCGAGCGCGTGGAGGAGCGTGACGAGGACGCGGGCGCCCGAGGCGCCGATGGGGTGGCCGAGGGCCACGGCGCCGCCGTTCACGTTGACCTTGGCGGTGTCGAGCTCGAGGAGGCGGTTGTTGGCGATCGCCACGACGGAGAAGGCCTCGTTGATCTCGTAGAGGTCCACATCGCTGCGGTTCCAGCCCGCCTTGGCGAGCGTTCGGTCGATGGCGACTGCCGGTGCGGTGGTGAACCACTCCGGTGCTTGGGCGGCCATGCCTTGCGCGCGCACGCGCCCGAGGATCTTGGCGCCGCGGCTCGTAGCGGTCTCGCGGCTCATGAGCACGAGGGCCGCGCCGCCGTCGTTGATCGACGAAGAGTTCCCCGCGGTCACGGTGCCGGCCTTGTCGAACGCGGGACGTAGCGAGGCGAGCTTGGCGGGGTCGCCGCCGCGCGTGGGCTCCTCGTCGTCGGTGATCTGACGCGTTTCCTTCTTGATCGTGACCTCGACGGGAACGATCTCGGCCTTGAAGGCGCCGGCCTTCTGCGCGGCGACCGCGCGACGGTAGGACTCGGCGGCATGCGCATCTTGCGCCGCGCGATCGATCTTCATCTCGCGCGCGCAGAGCTCGGCCGCGTTTCCCATCGCATAGTCGTTGTACACGTCCCACAGGCCATCGTGCTGCATCCCGTCGATGACCTGGCCCGACCCGAAGCGCATCCCCGAACGCGCTTGCGGTAGGTAGTACGGCACGTTCGTCATCGACTCCATGCCACCGGCCACCACGATGTCGGCGTCGCCCGAGAGGATCGTTTGCGTGGCCATCATCACGGCCTTCAGGCCCGAGCCACAGACCTTGTTGATCGTGGTGCAGGGCGTCTCTTCCGCCAGGCCGGCGGCGAGCGCGGCCTGCCGAGCGGGCGCCTGCCCGAGACCGGCCGGCAGCACGCAACCCATTATCACCTCGTCGACCTCGTTCGGCGCGACGCCGGCGCGCTCGAGCGCGGCGCGGATCGCGGTGGCTCCGAGTTGCGTTGCCTTGATGCCGGCAAACGCACCTTGGAACGACGCGATCGGGGTTCGGACGGCCGAGACGATAACGACTTCACGCATGGACAATCTCCTTATGATGCAATTGCACAAAAGCATGTGGACACCATCGCTGTCAACGTCCGCATTGACCCGCGGAACGCGACCGACTACCGTCGGAGCGCGTGTCGATAGCCTACCGTCAGTCACTGGGATCGGGGTTCTTCTTCGTCGTGTGCGCCAACTTCCTTGCCGGTGCTGTGGTTGCCGGCGCCGGCTGCAGTGGCGCTCAAGGCCCGATCGCGTCGATCCAGGTGGCCAACAGGGCCGATGCAACGAGCCGATGCGATCCGATGCGGCCTGGCAACGCGGACCGCTTGCTCCACGCGCCCGTCCAGACCGTGCGCCTCACCATGCGCGGTACCGACGACGCCGGTCACACCGCTTTGGATAGCGCTGGCAAGCCGGTGCTGTGCGATCACGTCGTCCAGCTCGGCGACACCGCCTCGTACCTGCGCCTCGGTGCCGGGAACGCGACGCGCGTGGACATCTTCGCCGAGGCGTTCGCGCCAGATGCCGCAGTACCCGGCGGGTTCCAACGTGTGGCCAGTGGCGCGGCGTACGGCCTTTTGCGCGACAAGGTGAATTTCAGCAAGCTCACGCTCTACCCCACGCAGGACTTCTCCTGCGCCTCCACCCGTCTCTCGACGCCACGCGCGTTCCACTCGGCGACCCAGCTCCCCGATGGGCGGGTCCTCTTCGTCGGTGGGCTCGTCGGCACCGACTCGAAGGGCACGTTCGACACGATGACGGGCGTCTCGGCAACGGGCAGCGCGGAGCTGTACGACCCGCTGGAGCAAACGATCACCGGCATCACCGAGATCACTGCACCCACGGGTCGTGCGTTCCATTCTGCAACGGTGCTGAGCAGCAGTCCTTGTCCGCAGGCGCAACTCGGTGTGTTGCTGGTGGGCGGGCTGTCACCGACGGCGGCGAACCTGCCCATGTTGAACCAGACCACCGGTGGACAAGGGGGACGACTCGTTCCCTTCTCGTTCATCAAGGCACTCGGGGCCAAGGCAGCGAAGAACGAGATCCTGTGCCTCGATCTGGAGGGGCTCACCGGCACTCGGCTTCCGCTCGGGGGTACGCCCGCGGCGTTCCGCGCGGTCGACGTGGGCAGCCGCGGCCTCGTCGCTGCCGGCGGCATCGACTACGACAGCGCCGCGAAGCTCAACTCGGTGCTGCCCCAGACCGAGCTCGCGTCGTTCCCGCTCACAGGGGCGGCCCCCGCCACCAGCAACGTTGTGACGGGACGGAGTGGTGCCTCGCTCTCGCTCATCGACGACGAGAAGCGCGCCGTGGTCTGGGGCGGCGGCGCCTACACCGACGCCCTCGGCGAGCTCGTCTCCAACCTCGATACAACGCCCGTCTCCACGCCGATCTCGCTCACGCCACTCACGCCCAGCATCGCGACGCAGTTTCACACCGCGACGAAGCTCGCTGGCGGCGCGGTGCTGCTCACCGGAGGCTTTCAGGTCACGCCAGGCGGCACGAACACGCAACCTCCGGTCGTCGTCGACGCGCTACGCACGCTGGCGCTGACCGGTGACACCCCCGTCATGGTTCGCGTCGGCCTGGGGAACGGCTACACCATCGACGCCACGTGTGCGACGAACGATCAACCGCATCGCTACCGTCCCGCCGGTTGGGAGAGCGCCGTGGTGTTGGCCGACGGTCGGGTGCTGGTGAGCGGTGGCAGCCCTTCGGGCTCGACGATGACGATTCCTGCTGCCGATGGGACGGCGACCGTGCGGTGCCAGGACTGCGTCGACGGCTCGTCGCCTCTCTGCGCGATCCCCCAGACGTCGCTCTTCGACCCTGCGACCAACACGCTCACGGCCGCGAACAACGGTCGCGGCACCCTCGCCCCGCTCGGCGTCGCACGCTTCGGTCACACCTCCACGCGCCTGGGCGACGGCAGCGTGCTCGTCGTGGGCGGCATCGGGAGTGAAGCGCGTGAGATGAGCCGCCAGCCGATCATGGTGAACGACATCGAGATTTACAACCCGCACGCCGTCGCTGCCACCACCGCCACGCTCGACCCGTCCGACCCCGTGTTCACCGACCTGAGCGCAGCGTCGCTGGCTCGGGCACCGAACGGGCAGGTGACCGCGAGCGGTGCGACTACGCCCTACGCCGACTGCAGCACCTTTTAGCTAACGAAGGCGTTCGGCACGAAGCAGCTCGACGAGGGCGTCGACCTCGACGGGCGAGAGCTTGCTCCCGAAGCGCGGCATCTGGTTCTTCTTGCCGTACAGGTGATCGGCGCCCGGATCGGCGAGCAGCTGCTTCACCCAGTAGGCGCTGGCGCGGCCGCCGAGGTTGGGCACGCCACTGCCGCCGGTGGTGCCGTCCTTCTCGTGGCAGTCGGTGCAGCCGAGACCGTCGAACAAGGCCTCGCCTGCCTTCACCTTCGCTGCGTCGCTCCTGTCGGCGCCACCCTGCGCCCACAGCCACTCGATGAGGGCCGCGCGATCTGCACCCTCGACCATCACGGGCTTCATGCCGTGGATCTCGGTGTGGCCGAAGAAGCGCGGCGCATCCGGGGCGGCGAGGAACGCGTCGATCCAGCTGCGAGAGGCCCACCGCTCGAGGTCGGGCGCGCGCGCTTCACCCTGGCCGTGCAGGGTGTGACAGCCGGCGCAGTGTTGTGCGTACACACCGACGCCGAACGTCTTCTTCTCGACCGCGGACAAGGGCTCGCCACCGACCCTCGCGCGGAAACGCAACGCGGCGAGGTCCGCCTGCTGCTCGGCGAGCGCGCGACCTGCGGCGACGGCGGGATCCTGCGCGTCGTCGAGGCGCGCGCTGAGCGAGAGAACGGCGGCGCCGAGCAGGATGCCGACGACGAGCGCGATGGGGAGCTTGCGAGCCGAGGCCCGGCGATCGGGTGAACGATCGATGAGTGGGAGCCCGAACAAGATGCCGCCCACGACGAGCGGCGCCCCGAACGCACCCGCGAGCTCCAGCGACGAGGGCAAGAGGCGCAGTAACTGAAATAACGGCAGGAAGTACCACTCGGGTCTGGCCTCGTACCCCGACGATGGATCGGCCGGGGCTTCGAGCGAGGTCCCGTGCGTTCGCACGACCCACCACACCAACGCGGCCGCACAGACCGAGGCCGCCACGAGATCGATGGCAACCTGCGTGGGATAGAAGCGGCCGGCCTTCTTCTGCAGCGTGGCCTCATCGAGCGCTGCCGGCGGCGTGACACCGTGGCGACGGAACAACGCCACGTGTGCCGTCAGCGTGGCGAGCATGAGCAGCGGCAGCAGCAAGACGTGCAGCGAGTAGAAGCGCGTGAGCGTGAGGTTGCCGTAGTGATCGCCGCCCTGCACCACTCTCTGTAACTCGTGGCCCACGACCGGCGTCACGCCCATGAGGCTGGTGGCGACCTGCGTCGCGAAGTAGCCCTTCTGGTCCCAGGGTAGCAAGTAGCCGGTGAGGCCGAACGCAAGCAAGAGGCCAAGCAACGCGAGCCCCATCCACCACGTCATCTCTCGCGGACGACGATACGCCCCGGCCCAGGTGACCTGCATGAGGTGCATGACCAGCACGCACAACGCCATGCTCGCACCGGCGCTGTGCATGCCGCGAATGAACCAGCCGAGGGGCGCGACGTACTGGATGTACGCGACCGAAGACCACGCGTCATGAACCGACGGTGCGTAGCCCGCCGCCAGCAACAAGCCGGTGACCAGCTGGTTCACCAACACGAAGAGCAGCACGGAGCCGAAGACGTAGCGAGCGCGTGCGCCGCCCGGCACCTTCTCGTCGAGCGCGGCGTGGAGCAACGCTCGGTATCCCGTGCGTTCCTCGATCCAGTCTCCGGCGCGGCGGAGCAGGCTCATGCGGGGACGCGGTCCGCACTACCTGGCCGGTAGCGCTGGTAGCGAAGCTGGATGCGACCGTTCACCACGCGCACATCCTGTGCATCGAGACCGCGCGGCGCCGGGCCACGCAGGCGGGTACCGTCGATGGCAAAAGCGCTCTGGTGACACGGGCAGCGAAACCCGGCGCCGCCTTCGTCGACGCTCACCGAGCAGCCGGTGTGAGGACAGGTGCTGTCGAGCGCTAAGAGCTTGTCACCCCGTCGCAGCAGGAAGACGGTGCCACCGCCGGCACCGCTCTCACTCCACGCGTCCACGCCGCGGCTCGGCACCGTGACGCGCGTAGGTTTGCCGTCGAGGAGCGCGGCGAGGGGACCGAGGTCCGCGTAGTCGTCCCCTGCGCGTTTGGCGGCGCGCCCTCGGAGGTACAACGCAGCCGGCACGATGTAGACGAGCGCGAGGCCGGTGCTGGCCGCACGCACGAGCCAGGTGAGCGCGGATCGACGCGGAGCAACGTCAGCTGACATGCGCACTCGCGATGGTGGGGGTGCGCCGGAGTCCGAGCAACAAAACGGCGCCGGCCGAGAAGGTTGCGATCGCGATGAGCTGCGACGTGGAGAAGCCGAAGCGTGCGCCGCGCTGATCGTCGCCACGCAAGAACTCGAGCAAGAAGCGCAGCACGGCGTACGCCATCGTGAACCCAGCGAAGACTTCCCCGCGGTGGCGACGACGCCGCCACAGCCACAACGTGAAGAAGAACAGTCCGAGGCCTACCAGCGACTCGTAGATCTGCGACGGATGCACGGGCAGCGACGTGGGCGCGTGCTCGGGCAGCAAGCCTCCGATGCGGTGGTTGATGTACGCGGGTGAATCGGGTGGGAACGTCACGGCCCACGGGCCATCCCAGGGCCGTCCGTAGTCGCAGCCGTAGAGCAAGCAACCGATGCGCGTGATGAAGAGGCCGATGCCCAAGGCCGGCACCGAAGCGTCGCCCCACGACAACACCGAGACGCGGTGCCGACGACACATCCACCAGGCACCGAAGAAGCCACCGAGGAAGCCGCCGTAGACGACGAGCCCACCTTGGTTGAGCGCGATGAGCTCACGCGCCGTGTGGAAGCGCTCGAGGTTGGTGACGACGTACAGGAGACGCGCACCAACCATTGCCGAGACGATGGTGACGATGTAGATGCTGCCGGTGCTGCGCTTCGGAAACCCTTCGCGCCCCTCTGCGAAGTGCGTGGCGACGAGCCAGCCGACGTAGATGGAGAGGCCCAGCATCACCCCGTAGCTGTAGACGGGGAAGCCGAGCGGGCTTACGAGGATCGGGTACATGGCCCCGACGCAAGTGGCCCCCGCGCTATGAGCATCGCGCGGATTACACGCCGATGAAGAGTCGGTTGCCGAAGTTCCGTTCGAGGCGGCTCGCGAAGATCTTCTGCGCGGCCGACTGGATGTCGTAGCCCACGCGTTTGAACTCGAACACGCGTTGCTCGTCGTCGTAGATGGTGAAGCTGGCGCGCGGATCGTAGTCGCGCGGCTGACCGACGGAGCCGACGCTGATGATGTACTTGAAGCCTGCGCGCAGCTCGAAGCGGTTGGCCACCACCTCGTGCACCTCGTTGTTGCCGAGCGCGAACGACTTGCAGAGGTGCGAGTGGCCGATGAACGTGACGTCGGCGAGGCGGTCGAGCTCAGGCAAGCAGCGAGCCGCCTGCTCCGGCGCGAAGATGTACTCGAACTCTTCGATGTTGATCGGCGAGCCGTGACAGAACGAGATGTGCCCCTGCCGCACTTCGTACGGCAGCTCCTTCAACCACGCCATGTTCGTAGGCGTGAGCATCTCGGCATGGAGGTCGAGCGCTTGACGGGCCGCATCGTAGTAGTAGCTGTAGTCCATCCGACCGGCGACGGCCGCATCGTGGTTGCCGAGGATGGTGTGAGCCGCGACGCCACGAACCAGATCGCAGCACTCGTTCGGGCTCGCGCCGTACCCCACGGTGTCGCCCAGACAAATGAACTGGTCGACGCGCTCTTCTTTGAGCGCGTTCAACACCGAGGTCAGGGCCTCGACGTTGGAGTGTGTATCCGAGAAGATCCCGATTCGCATGAGAGCCTAACTTAAAACGGTAGCGTAGCTGTAGCGTTGCACGCAAGCGCGGTGTGCTCGGCAACGCCGTTTTTGGGGTTTCTGCAACAGCCGGTCATGACGGGCGGCGCCCCAGGGTGC
Organism: Myxococcales bacterium; assembly: GCA_043741435.1. Taxonomy (GTDB): domain Bacteria; phylum Myxococcota_A; class Polyangia; order Palsa-1104; family Palsa-1104; genus JBDTCO01. Next base: position 30,289 of record JAYUBF010000218.1, on the reverse strand, counting down.
TCACCGGGATGGAGGACAGCGGAGGCGGATCGGTTTGGCGACGCGGAGCGCCGGCGTTGTTCGGAGTGGGAGGGAGCGCGGCCGTGCTCGCCGACGACGTGGGCGATACGCCGGGCGGCGGCGGCGCCGAAGGAGACGCGGAGAAATCGACGTCCGGCTCGATGTCGTCGTCGCCCACTTCGTCCACGGCTTCGAGCTCGGCGAGGTCGAGCTCCTGGATATCGTCTGCAGAGGGCTCGCCACCGGACACGATGTCATAGAAACGCCTCGTGAATGCGCGGACCAGCGTCTGCTCGCGCCGGTCAGTGCGCACCGCTTCGTGCGCCGTCTTCACGTCGGGCGCGAGAACGAGCGCACGACGGGCCACGTTGGCGACCAGCGCATCGCGACCCGTGGCCAGCTCTTCCACAGCCTTGCGGCTTGAGGGCGCACCATGTGCGGCGATGTGGGCCAGGGCGTTCACGGCGCGATCGCGCTGCTCCCCCTGCACGTCTCGCACGCGCGAGCAAAGCGGCATCAGCGCCGCGCCGCCGACGTCCCCGATCGCGCGCGCGATCTCGGTCCAGATGTCGGTGGGCTCTTCGAACAACAGGCGGACGAGGGCATCGATGGCCATCGGCGTCGAGAGACGACCGAGCGCGAGGGCGCAGCCTTGACGCATGAACGCCTTCTTCGAGCGCAGGCCCTCGATGAGCCAGCGCTCGGCCGGGGTTCCGAACGACGCGAGCTTGGGCAACAACGTGCTGGATTCGGCGCGACTCATGCGGCGCAACACGACGAACAAGGCCGGCAAGCTCGGCAGCTCGCGCCGCTTCACCAGCTCGACGGCCGCATCGAGCCGGTGCTCGCGATCGTCGAGCATCTTGACCAACCCGGCGGTGGAGCTGGAAATGAAGGGCACATCGACCGCCGAGGACGGCGCATCCGTCTGCTCGCGGTCGTGATCGGCCGGCACCGGGTCGGCGCGCCGCGGACGTCGCGAGGGGCGCCCCCCGATGCGACCGAAGGCAGTGTCCGCGAGGCGTTGCACCGCCGGGTCGACCCGAATCTCCACCCGCTCGGCCTCCCGCAACAGCTGCTCCCAGTTCGCTGCTTCGTCGGCGGCGGAGAGATCGCTCGGGCGCAGGCGCGCGGAGAGCTCGGCGAAGTGGCGGATCTGCACGTCGATGAGCTCGGCCCACGGTGGCAAGTCGAGCGCGTTGTCACCATCGGCGGCGCGACGGACGACCCGCTCGGCCAGACCGCGCGGCACGAACAAGCCCAGCTCGACCGATCGCTGCACCGTGAGCCCTGCCAATCGGCGCCACAGACTCAAAGAGTAGCCGCGGATCTCGAGCAGGTACGTTTCGGCCGCGGTCTCGCTCCAACGCGACACGGCGCTCAGCGCGTTGCGCACCACCGACGGGGTGCCGCGCGTGACGTCGTCCAGCGACGGCAGATCGATGACCGTGCGGCCGAGGCGATCGTAGCGGTCGCTGAGGAATGCGGTACGTGCCCGCTCGAAGTCGCGCGTGGCCACGGGCAGCCGCTCGAGCGCTTGCTTCGCCTCGGAGAACAGGTGACCGATGTTCGCCTCGAGCGGAACGGTAAGGTTGTGCGAGACCACCGGGAGGTACTCGCGATCGAAGAGCTCGAGCTCGATGACGCACCGACGCTGGAGCTGATCGATGGACACACGGTGCGCGGCGCGCGAGAGATCGAGGGGCACATGCAGGACCCGCATCTCGTCGGGTCGCTCGCCGTCTTCGCCCACGACGAACGTGAGCGCCACGATGGGATAGCTCGCCATGCGATGCAGCTGCGGCCGCAGCGTGAGCTTCACGCGCTTGTTGTCGCGTCCCACGAACTGCTCGAGGACGCTGTCCCCGAGCGCAGCACATACCACCACCCTCTCGTCGACGAACAACGCCGTCGCGCTCTCGCGAGCGGCGATCCAGCGCTCGATGACCGCGGTGCGCGGGTCCGGCACGACCACGCTCAGGCGTGACGGCACCGGCTCGCTCTCGCCAGGCCCCGGTGCGCTCGCTTGCGGGGCCCCTGTGACGATGGTGGTCGATGGCTCGTGGCGAATCGGCGCCATCGCGACCACGGGGTCGGAGGTGGGCGCCAATGGCGCCAATGGCGCCAATGGCGCCAACGGCTCCGACAGCGCTGCGAGCTCTGGGGTGGACTGCAGCGTGGCGAAGTCGGCCGAGTGCCGTGCGGTCGGGATGTCCGTCGGCTCCGTGACGGGTTGCGGAACCGCGAGCGCTTCGACCAGCCCGGCAACACCGAACACGACCTCGGCAGCGAGGACGTAGTCCTCGGGTGGAGCGAGGTCGGCGGCCAGCGTCGCGAACAGCTCCGACCTCAGCGCCAGCTCGCGATGCCTCTCCGACGTGGGCGCGACGAAGAGGAGCCGACGATTGAGGGGATCATGCAACACGACCGAGACCTGCACGTCGGCCGTTGCTTCACAGCGCGGACAGCGGATCCGGTTCAAGTCACCGTCGATGAGACGGGCACGGAGAGGAAGGTCATCTGCGGCGATGGCACGCCAGACCTTGGCGGCATATCGCACCCCGCAGACGCAGCGGTACACGATTGCTTCCTGGCGAGGCTCCACGCTGCGACCCGAGTACGCGCTCACGGCGAAGTTGATATCACGCGGTCGTCGCTGGGGTAAAGGCACAGCTGGGTCGAATTATTCGGAGACCGGGCTTTACGTGCGGACACTTGTCGTCTACACCTGCGCGCCCATGGACGCCCGCGTTGCACCCTTCGTCGAAGCCGCTCGCGGGTACGTGCGCCGGGCCATCTCCCTCGAGCTCGACCTCGGCAGCGACTCGCTCGCTTACGTCGACCACTACATCGGCACGCTCCGCACCGACGCGGTCCGCAAGCTCGAACCCGACGTCTTGCGGCTCACGGCCTCGGCGCTGGGCGCGTATTTCGGTGAGGTGCTCATCGAAGCGTTCGGCGGCGGCTGGGTGATCCCGCAGAGCGCGGAGCAAACGCCAGAGCTGTGGCAGCTCGAGCTCGATCCCCCGTCCGTGAGCCTCCATCCGGTCGCGCTCGCCGCATGCGCTCTCGCCGGCGAGACGGTCGATGGTTACGAGGATCGAATCACGCCGTCCCTGGGTGATGCCGCCGCGTTGCAGGCCCTGCTCGAGAACAAGGAGCCGGTGGAAGCAGCCTACTTCTTCTCGCTCACCGGCCGCTTCGAGCTGCTCGAGCAGACGAGGGAGCTCCTCGCCGAGATCGACCGTCGTCGCCAGGCTGGGCCGCCGCCCGACGCCCCCGACGACGACGACGTGAACTAGCCACGTCTTAGCGAGTGGCGAGATGGAGGGTGCCGCTGACCGAGGCTTCGACGAGGCGCGCGCTGCCTGGGCGCGGTTGACGCAGGTCGCGCAAGACATCGCCCGCGGGACGTGACCCGCGCAGCGTGACACCGCGCAGGCCGCGTTCGGCGTGGAGGACCAGCGACGTGGGCGCACCATCGATTGCGAGGTGGCCGTCGCCGGCAGGTGCGCGCAAGACCCAGCGCGCGCCCAGCGGCATCGCGCCAGCGAGCGTGACATCGCCGCGCGCGCTCACCAGCTCGACGACCCGCGCACGCACGCGTCGCGCTTCGATGCGTCCGTCGACGACGGAGGCGCGCAGTACCACGCCTTCGATGGAGTCCAGCTCGAGCGCGCCTTGCAGAGATTGGGCATCGACGTCGCCACGGATCGCCGCGAGACGTTGGCGACCCCGCGTCCCGGTCGAGCGCACCGGGCCATCGATGTCCGTCGCGTGGATCTCGCCGTTGGTCGAGCTGAGCACCACGCCGGCGCGGAAGCCGAGCGCGTCGAGGTCGCCGTCGAAGGTGGTGGCGTGGATCCGCGCGCCGCTCGGCGCATCGACCGCGAGGTCGATGACATAGCCGGCGTCGGTGGGGATACCGCGGAGCACTTCACCGACGCGAACGCCGGTGAGGACCTCCAGCTTGCCGTCCTTCAGGTCGACGCGCACACGCAGGCGGTCGAGCCCAGCGTGGTTCGGCGCGCGCTTCGTCGCCGCGATGCGCACCTCGGGTCGATCCCACCCACGGACGCTGAGGCGCCCGAGCGGTTGCTCCACGATGACGTCCTCGACGGCAGACGCCGGGACGTACGCAAAGCTGACCTCGGTCTCCTCGGCCCGCGCGACTCCACCGAAGGTCCCGAGTACCAGCGCGGCGACGAACGCACTCCTCAAGGCATGACCTCGAGGGTGCCAGGACCACGCAGCAAGGCGTCCTCGTAGTAGCGGATCTCGACGTGGAAGGCATCGCGCGCGGTATGCCCTCGCCAGCGCTCGCGATTTCTGCTTTTCTGCCACGCGCCATGCGCGCCGCCATTCTTGCTTGCTTCCTCCTGTCGGGCGCTTCGAGCCTGGTGTTCGAGCTCCTGTGGACCCGCGACCTCACGCTGGTCTTCGGCGCGACCATCCCGGCGATCTCGACGGTGCTCGGCGTGTTCATGGCCGGCCTTGCACTGGGCTCGACGGTGGGCGGCCGCTTGTCGCGCCGCTTCCGCGACCTGCCTGCGGCCTACGCGATCGCCGAGGCCGGCATCGGCTTGTACGCGATGCTGGTGCCCACGCTGTTGCGGATGCTCCCAGCCGTGCACGCCGCGGCACATCACGCGTTCGGCGATCGCCCTGCTCTGCTCTCGCTCACACGGCTCGTCGCCACCGCTCTCGTCTTGCTGCCACCGACGACGCTCATGGGAGCAACGCTGCCGATCCTGTCTCGTCACTTCGTCGAGCAAGGGGGCGGCCCCGCCAAAGTGGGTCGCGCGGTCGGTGCGCTCTACGCGTGGAATACGCTCGGCGCCGTGGTCGGCACCTTCGTCGGTGGCTTCATCTTGTTGCCTTCGATCGGCAAGCACGCCACCAACCTCACGGCGGCGGGCATCAACCTCGTGCTGGCCACGCTCGTCCTCTCCACCCGTCGCTGGTCGGAGCCACGGCAAGACGAGCTCGGCGACTTCGCGGACCCTCCCGTCGAGCCCGACGATGCCTCCCTCACCGAGAAGACCCAACCAGATCCGGAGCCTTCGCCCCAGGTGCGAGGCCTGGTGCTGGCGTCGTTCGCGGTCTCCGGTGCCGTCGCCATGGTGTGCCAGGTGTTGTGGAACCGCGCGCTCGCCATCGTCATCGGCTCGTCGGTGTATTCGTTCACGCTCATCCTGCTCGCGTTCTTGATCGGCCTCGCCGCAGGCGCCGCCATCCTGGGACCGCTGGCCACACGCTCGCCGCGGCCCTTGCGTTGGCTCGGCGCGATCCATCTCGGGGTCGGGGCGTGCGTGCTCTCGTCGTACGCGGTGATGGACGACCTGCCCGCCACCTTCATCGCGCTGCTCCGCGGTGGCAGCTTCTCCGTCGAGGGCGTGATCGCGTGTCAGTTCCTCCTGGCGATCCTCGCGCTACTCCCGCCAACGCTGGCGATGGGTGGAGTGCTCCCCATCACCATGCGGCTCGTCAGCCGCGGCCGCAACGAGGTGGGTGAGGACGTGGGCAACGCGTACTCACTCAACACCATCGGTGCGATCGTCGGCTCGGTCGCCGCCGGCTTCCTCGTGCTGCCGCTCGTCGGTCTCGAGCGCGGCCTGCGCGCATGCGCGATCGTGTCCATCGTGCTCGGCGCCGGGTTCTTGTTGTTGCCGCGCGGGCCACGCGTCGTCCGGCTGATCCCCGTCGTCGCGTTGTTCGCGGCCGCGCTCGCCCTGCCAGGGTGGAACGTGCAACGCTTCACGGCCGGACTGTTCCGCGTCTCCATCGCGCGGCAGATCATCGAGAGCAACAAGTGGGAGGTGCCGCTCCTCGAGTACTACAAGGACGGCACGGCCACCTCCGTCTCCGTCGAGCGCTGGGCGCGCACCATCGCGCTCAAGAACAACGGCAAGGTCGACGCGTCGAATGGCGACGACATGGCCACGCAGATCATGGTGGGCCTCATGCCTTTGTTGTTTCATCCCACCGCGCTCGACCATCCGCCCAAGGTCGCCGTTGTCGGCTTCGGCTCCGGTGTCACAATCGGTGCGGTCACGCAGTTCCCCATCGGCCACGCCGACGTCATCGAGCTCGAGCCCAACGTCATCGAGGCCGGCAGCCGGTTCTTCGGTAGCGTGAACCATCAGCCCGAGCGCGATCCTCGCGTGCGGGTGGTCATCGACGACGGTCGCAGCTTTCTCTCCGGCGGGACCGATCGGTACGACGTGATCATCTCGGAGCCGTCGAACCCGTGGATCAGCGGCGTCTCCAACCTCTTCACCACCGACTACTGGAAGATCGCGCGCTCGCGGCTCGCCGACGACGGCGTGTTCTGTCAGTGGGCACAGCTCTACGAGATGTCTCCGCGCAACGTGAAGATCCTGCTGCGTTCTTTCTCGTCGGTGTTCCCCTACACCTACGTCTTCGCGGCCGAGGATCTTTCGTCGGACGTAATCATGGTGGCGGCCAACCATCCGCTCGGCCTCGACCTGCGCCACCTGCAGAAGAACTTCGAGCATCCGGTGCTCGCTGCGGAGCTGCGTCGCGGAGGCGTCCCCTCGGTGCAGGACCTGGTCGCCTACCTGTTGCTGGTGCCGGAGGAGATCCCCGCGTTCACCACGGGAGCGCCGCTCAACACCGACGACAACGCGCTCATCGAATACGCCGCGCCGCGTGATCTACTGGGAACGTTCCGTTACGACCCATACCTCGCGCGCGTGTACGGCACCGACTGGCCGTACGGACACTTCGAGCAACACCTCGCGGGCCTGGGCGACGGTGTGGAGCGCGGTGAGGGCGAGCTGAAGCTGGCCCATGCGCTGCTGGCGCACGGGCGTCGCGCCAATGCAGAGCGCTTCGTCGCGCAAGCGCACCGGCACGGGGTCGCCGACGACAGCCTCACCGAGCGCGTGCTCGATGCGCTCGATCTACGCAACCCCGCCGAGTTCGAGGAGCCCTTGGCCACGCCGCTCGCCGACGATCCCTTGGGCATCGCATCTCTGACGCCTCCGAAGGTGGGCCCTTCGGCGAAAACAACCGATGCCGCGCGCGTCGAGCGAGACTATCGCGACCTCGTGCACAAGGCACGGGCTGGCGCCTACGCCCATGCGCTCGTGGTGTTGAAGGATTGGCCCGAGTACTTGTTCGCGGAGGCCGGGCCGGATCTGTCTTTGGTCGTCGGCATGCTGCTCTACAAGACCGAGCTGTACGAAGAAGCTTGCGAGCGCCTGAAGCCCTTGCTCGCCGACAACGACTACGTCGTGAAGCACCCCGCCTTGCTCTATTACCTGGCGCGCGCGGAATACGGCAACGCGATCTACGACGCGGCGGTGCGCAACATGGAGAGGTACCTGCGCGTCACCCAGTAGCTCACTTGTCGAGCATGTCCAGCACGAACTCCGCGGGCACGAGCCGACGGAACATGCCGATGAACAGCGGATGGTCGTGCGCGGGACGCAACATGTCGAGCGCGAGATCAGCCGCGGCGACGCACAATCGCGCGGCGGCCGCACCTTCCTCTGCGCCCTGACGGTCGACGGTGAGAAGGCCCAGCTCGAGGAACCGATCGGCGAGGCGCGCGCGCAACGCTGCGTCGACATGCTCGTCGACCAGCTTCACGATCTGCTCTTCGATCATGCCCGGCGCTTGCTCTGCGTCCGGTTTGCCGTCGGCGATGACGCCGAGCGCTGCATCGAGCGCGGTGACCGCAGTGTTGGGTGGTGCCAACAACCCGAACGCGGGGAGGTCGAGCAAGGATGCAATCTGGGCACCGCTGACCTGGCCCACCTCGCCGACGAATTCGCGCAGCGGGTGCGGGGCGGCCAGCTCCTCGGCGCTGGCCTGGATCGCGAGGTGGTGACCGGCGAAGCCGTCAGGCGCGGACCGGCCTTGCTCGCGCGTGCGGAGGTAGGCGCGCTCGATGAGCACTCGCGCATGCTGCTCGGTGATCTCTCCGACCAAGGCGCGGTCGTTGCTCTTCATGAGTGCCACGCGCTCACGCCACGCCTTGCGGTTGAGATCGACGGCGGTGAGCGACAAGAGCCCGGCCGACTCGGACATCTCCACCTCGTACACCGACAGCACGCCGTCGCTGTAGCGCACGCACCAGACGACGCGTTCACCGCGACCATCGACAATCGACGCGTAGCTGGCGTGCGACTCGGCTGCGTACGGGCCACTCACGCGGAAGACGCGCGGCGCCACCGCCGGCGCCGCACCGCGCGTGCGTAACAGGTGGACCGCTTTCCGTGCCGCCTTCGCCAAGACCTTGTCGGGTGAGCTACCCAGGCGATCGACGCGGACGACATCGCCGCGCGCGGTGAGCTCTTCGAGCAGCTGCTTGCGATCGGCGTCGCTGAGCGAAGTCGGCAAGAGAGCGACTTCGTCTTCGATGAAGGCTCGGAGCCCTGGGGGCAGATCTCGTGGCGTGGACACTTGTCCCTAGCATATCAGGCCGTATGCGCGAGGGGGCTGCGACGGCCAGCGAGATCGGTCCCTGGGCAAACGGCACGACGAGAATTGCGATCGCGCCCCAGAGGAAAGAGGAACCAGAACACCCGCGGGAGTGGCGCTCGGGCGACTTCGGGCGACCTCGGGCTCGGTCATTCGCTCAGCGCAGGATGAACGACGCGCCGATCGACACGGCGAGTGGCGAAGCAACCGGCAGATAGTCGTAGCTCAGCTGTGCGGTGATCGCGACGCGACCGAGCCACGCATCGATGCCGACCTTCGCACCGCCGCTCGCGAACGCGCGCGGGCCTCCGCAGGGATCGCTCGGCTCGGCGAAGCCGGTTTGACCACCGACGGAGGCATGGGCTTCGACGAACGGATCGATCCACGAGGCCGACTTGGTGTTGCGCAGGTCGGCTCGCAGCCCCAGGGATCCCAGCACGGCGTTGGCGCGCACCGGCTCGCCGCAGCGCGTGACCTCGCGGCTCGAGATCACCGCGGTGCCTCCGAGCGTGACCGAAAGAGGTCCCCACAAGCGCACTCCCAGCTCGAGCTGCGTCGGGAACACGCTAGTACGCACGCCGGACAGACCGCCACCCGCGCCCGTCGCCAACGTGGCACGAAACCGCCAGCGAGGTGGATCGTTCTTGGGCGGAGGGGCGTACTGGCCGGTCGGCGGCTCGGCCTCGTTCACGGGCCCGACCGGTGCTGCGAGCGCGCGGGCAGCAAACGCCACCACCAACATGGACACGACGGCACGCAAGGGGACGGACAGCTTTGCCCGAGGCCGTGCGCGGATCAAGCGGCGCCATGTCGATCTACGTGCCGCGCGCACTCGCCGCGTGATATCTGAACCCGCGATGTCGCCTTCTTCGGAGGATCTCACCGACAGCGAAGCCGTCTCGAGGACGGGTGCGCCCTTGGCGGCGTTCGGCGTGGTCATGCGTGCTTCGCTGTTTTCCGCCTTGGGGGTCGGCGTGGTCGAGCTGCTGCTCGGCTTGGTCCACCACAGCAGCGGTCACTACACCTTCGGCGATGGCCTCTCGGCCCTGCCAGCGGTGCTCGGCCTGTGCGGGGTGTTCGGCCTGGTGCTCGGCCTCGGTCAAGGCGTCATCGCCGCCGGGTTCGCGGCGAGGCTCGGTGATCTGAGGACCGCGAGGACGACGCTCGGCCGCATGCACAGCGAGCCGCAGCTCGATCTCGACGTGTCAGCCATCGTGCTCACGTCTGTGGCCGCGCTGGTGTTCGAGGTCGTGTTGGTGCGTGGCTACGTCCTCGCCGTCGCGCTGCAGATGGCGTCGCGCAAGAACACGGCACTCTCGACGGGGATCGTGGCGGCGATCGGTGCCGTGGTGCTCGCGCTCCTCGGACCGGCGATGCTCTCTGTCGCTCGCGCCGTGGCGCGGGTGGTGCCACGGCCACGCGTGCTGGTCCTCCTGGGCGTCGGCCTGATCGCCTTGGTCGGAGCTGTGGTCCTGGTGCTCGGATCACTCGATTGGCGGGTGATGGACTTCGGCCCCTACCGCGGGCTCGGAATGTTTTTGGCCTTCGAAGTCGCGCACCTCGTGTTCTGGTGCGGTCCCGGAGAACGCATCGCGCCGAGCTGGGTCGCATCGCCGAAGCCTTCCATCGCGCTCGCGCTCGCGTTGCTGGTCGCGTGCGGCTGCATGAGCTGGAGTTGGCGCGCGTTCGGTAAAGAGCAAGGTGCGGTGCAGCTCGTGGCCGAGGAGACGGGCCTCGTGCGCGTGCTATTGCGCGTGGGTCGCGCCCTCTCCGATCGCGATCAGGACGGGTACGCCGCGCGCCTCGGCGGCGGCGACTGCGATGACCACGATCCGGCGATCAATCCCGGTGCTGACGACATCCCAGAGAACCACGTCGATGAAGACTGCGACGGCGTGGACGCGCAGCGCCGCTTCAAGGCCACCCCCACCGCGACCACGACGAAGCGCGCTGGGTCCGACAAGCTCAACATCCTCGTCATCACCATCGACACCCTGCGCGCCGATCGTCTCGACGAGAAGCACATGCCGCGCGCCGCAGCGCTCGCGGCGCAAGGCGTGCAGTTCTCCCACGCGTATGCGCAGGCGCCGAACACGCCGCGCAGCTTCCCGTCCTTCCTCACGGCGCGTTTGCCGTCGCAGGTGAAGTGGGTCACCAAGAACGCGAACTTCCCGCCGGTGTTGGCACACAGTGCCGGCGGCGATGTCACGTTCTTCGAGGAGCTGGCCCAGGCGGGCCTCCACCCCGTCGGCGTGTTCTCCCACTTCTACCTGAAGCCCGAGAATGGCATCGCCGGCGGCTTCGACGACCGTTGGGACAACACGGGTGCGCTCACGCTGCACGACTCCAACACCGACGTCGCGGCTCCGCGCATCACGGCGCGGGTCGTCGAGCAGCTCAAGAAGCTGGGGCAGAGCAAGGAGCGCTTTGCCCTGTGGACCCACTTGTTCGATCCCCACAGCCGCTACATGGATCAACCCGACTTCCCGGCGCATGGCAGCGGCTGGAAGGCGCTCGAGGAGAAGTACGACGGCGAGGTCGCCTTCGCCGATCGCCACGTCGGCATGATGCTCGACGCGCTGGCCGCAGCGGGTCTCGCCGACGAGACGGTCGTGATGCTGATGTCGGACCATGGCGAGGCGTTCGGTGAGCACCGCTTCGCCGGAGAGCGCATGTTCTTCCATGGCCAGACGCTGTACGACGAGCTCCTGCGCGTGCCCCTCGTCATCAAGGTCCCGGGCATGCAGCATCGCACCGTCGAGCAGCCGGTCATGCTCGCTGATCTAGGGCCCACGCTGATCGATCTCGTGGGGCGAGCCGTCCCCTCGTCCATGCAAGGACGGTCGCTCGTCCCCGCGCTCGTGGGAGAGGTCCTGGCCGACGAGCCGGTGTTCGCCGAAATGCTTCCCGCGCCGTCGTGGCAGCACAAGTGGCGCGCGGTGGTATCGGGTGGCTACAAGCTCCTCGACAAGCAGAGCGAAGGCTCCGTCGAGCTATATGACGTCGCCAAAGATCCGACCGAACAGAAGAACCTGGCCGATGCCGAGCCGGCGAAGGTCAAAGCGCTGCACGAATTGCTCACGCGCGGCCTCTAAACAGCAACGCATTGTTCGGAGATCAAGTGTTGCGTTGCTGTTTAGTCTATATCATCGGGCGTGCCGCCCGCCCTGCCGGCCGAGCCGTCAGGGTCCCACCTGCTCACGCGGCGACTTCGCCGCGACGCAGCCTTTGGCTGCTCTGTTTTGACTCGCGCTCCGCGCGACTCTGTCTAGATTGCTAGGTGCGGGTGGCGGCTTTCATGTCGCGGACGAAGGCGGGCAACCGGGAGGCGTCCTCTCGATACAGCGCGACGATCGCCGAGCCGCTGATCACGCCGGCGGCGCCCGCGGCCTTTGCTTCCTGCACGTGCGCGGGTGTAGCGATGCCGAAGCCGATGACGGGTGGAGCCGCGCCGGCGTCGCGTAGACCATCGATGAGCGCTCGGGCTGGCGCCTTCATGCCCGACTCCGCCCCGGTGACGCCGGCGCGACCGAGGACATAGCTGTAGCCGTCGCCGAGCTGCGCGACCCTGGCGTACAACGCGGCGTCGGCATTGGGTGGAACGATCTGGACCGGTGCGATGCCGCGTGCGCGCGCTGCCCGCGCGAAGGGCGCTGCCTCGGCGGTGGGGACGTCGGCGATCAGCACCGAGTCGACGCCACTCGCGGCGGCGGTGGCGTAGAACCGATCTACGCCACCGTGTGCGACGAGGTTCGCATACACCAGGAGGCCGATCGGAATCCGCGGATACTTGGCCCGCACGCGGCCCAGCGCAGCGAAGCAGCCGATCGGCGTGGCACCAGCCTGCAAGGCGCGCAATGCAGCGGCCTGGATGACCGGACCATCGGCGACGGGATCGGAGAAGGGAATGCCGAGCTCCAGCGCGTCGGCGCCGCAATCCACCAAGACATCGATGAGCGCGAGGCTCGCGTCGAAGCTGGGGTCGCCGAGCATGGCGAAAGGAATGAAGGCAATCTCGCGCTTCGCTTCCAGAGCGGCGAACATCTCCTGGTAACGGCTGGTCATCGTCGCCGCACTGTAGCGGCTGGGAGCTCTCGCACAAAGCGCTAGCGAATACCCCTGCCGAGCGATTACCCCGGGTCGGGGCCGGGCGCCGGTGCAGGCGGCGGTGGCACCGACGGCACGACCGGCTCGTCGGGACGTGCGCCCGGGAGGTCGAGGCGGAGCGGCGGCTTCGGTGGATCACCAACGGACGTGGCCGAATCCACGGCGGGGGCCAACGCGGGCGGCGGCACGGTCGGTGCGGGTGCCGGCGCCGTGGTGACGGTGGTCGTGGCCGTCGTCGGCGTGGGCACGACGCCCGAGATCTTCGAGACGACGCCAGGCGGCGGTGCGACGTTGGGCACGAATGCGGGGCTGGCCAGGGAACCGGTGATCTGTGCACCGAAGAAGCCGTCAGGCCGCTTGCCCGCCGCGAGGCTGGTGGTCACGAGGCCCAGGGTCGGCTCCTTCTTCAAGAGCTCGTCGGAGAGCTTGAAGCGCAGATAGAGGTGCAACTGTGAGAGCGTCGCGGGATCGCGGAGGTCGATGCTGCCCTCGATGGTGATGTCCATGTCGGCGGAGTGCGCCTGCAGCGCATCGATCCGCGCCTTCCCTTTTTCGATGACGATGTTCGCGGCGATCTTGCCGAGACGGATACGCGGCATCGTGAGGCCCTGCGCGAGGAACGGATCGCTCGCGATGACGAGCTTGGCCTTGCCGTCGCCGATGGAGGCATTCTCGATGGTGATGTCGAGGCTGCCGTCGGCGGTGCCGAGGAGCCGGCCCGGGGCATCGAGGTCGAACTTGCCCTCGACCTGCCCCTCGACGGGAAGCCCGCTCACGGCATTTTGCAGCCCTTGGACGGCGCCGAGCGAGAGCCCGCTGCCCTCGATGTTGTAGTGGGCGTCGGTGAGCGACACCTTGATCGCTCCTTCGATGGCGCCTTCGAACGCACCGATGGTGAACGCGTACGTGGGGCGTTGCAGCAAAAGGCCGATGAGCCCGATGTTGAGGCGCACGGTGTCGAGCACGAAGCGCGATGGCTTGTCGCCGATGCGCAGCGGTCGCGTCCGCAGCACCACGTTCTGCGCCACGATCCCGCGTGACAGCACGGACAGCGAGAGCTCGCCGGCCTTCACGTCGACCCCGAGGCCCATCGGCTGCGACGGCGTCGGATCCTGTGACAACAGATACTCGAGCCGCTCCTTGATCTTGTCGCGCGGCAGCGCCGCCGCGAACGACATCAACAACACGACCACCGCGAACACGGGATAACCGAAGATGCGGAGCGGGCGCTCGAGGCTGGGTGGAACCTCGAAGTGCTTGAGCCGCTCGACGATGGTCTCGACGAGACTGCGACGACGTGGTGCGGCGCTCACGTCTTGTCTCCCTTCTTCTCGCCCGGCTTGTCCTTTTTCTCCGCGGCCTTCTCGTACGTGGTCACGGTCATCTCGACCTCGAGGTCCTCGTGCTTGTCGTCGCGGGTGTGCACGCTGAGCGCCGTGACCACGACGAGGTTCGGCCCGTTTTCGATCCCCTTCAGGAACTTGGTGAGCGTGGGCAACGTGACCTGCTTGAGGCGGATCTCCAGCGAGTGCTCCATGTACTGCTTACCGGCCGGCGCCGCTGCTCGCTCGTTCGACTCGGGAATCTCGACGCCGCTCTCCTTCGCCACCTGCTCGAGGAAGCCCTGGAGCTGCACCGGCGTGTGACCCACGCGTGCCTCGAGCTGTGAGGCCTTGGCCTTCGCGCGCAGGTAGTTGTCGCGCTGCGTGTCGAGGTCGTGCAGCGCTTGGCGTGTGTCCGAGTTTCTCTCCTCGAGCGTGGCGAGCCCATCGGTGATGAGGAAGCCGGAGATGATCACGATCATCAACGCGAACGTGGCGCCCGCCGCCGAGACGAGCGTGCGCTCGCGCGGTGACATGCGCTCCCAGCGCTCGCGAAGCTGACCGATCTGAGCTTCGAACATCATGGGCACGTGGTCTCGATGGTCAGGGTGAACTGCTTGAGCTCGATCTTCTCTTTGGCTTCCTTTGGATCTTTGGCATCACCGCCGCCACCCGACGGTGCGCTGGTGATGCTGGCCACCTTGCCGCGCTGGATCTCGCCGAAGCACTCCACCTGCTTCAGTCCATCGACGATGCTGTCGATCTCCTTGGCGCTCGCCGCGGTGGCTTTGATGTACGTCTTCTTCGGCTTGATATCGAGCTCGAGGATGTCGAGCTTCACTTGATCGCGCGCGGGCAATTTGCGCGAGATCTCGTCGAGCAAGTCGTACGCGGTCATGGCGGGCACCGGTGGCATGCCGTTCTGGGGACCGCGCCGAAGCTCCTCGGACACGGCGCGCCCGTCGAGCTTGGCCGAGCCGAACAGGTCGATCGTCTCGCGCTTGAGGCGAGCTTCCAGCACCTCGGCCTCCTTGTTCGTCGCGCGCAGGGAGGCGTACGAGTTGAGCGCCACGCATGCGAGCAACGCCACCACCGCGCCGGCGAGGTACTTGGCCTTGCCCCGGAGGTAGGCGTAGTCGCTGCGATAGGCCAGCCTGCCCTTCCGCAGATTCACCTGCGATCCGACTCCGAGGCCGAGGCCCAACACCAGACCCATCGCCACGCCGGGCAGGCTCTCGTTGTCCGGTCGCCCGAGGCTGATCGCCACGTCCGTCATCGGTCGACCCGCGTCCGTATCGAGATCACCGACGAGCTCGACCGGCACGTCGAAGCGCACGCGCGGAACCCCGAGTTCCACCTCGAGCAGCTCAGGCAGGCCGCCCAGCTTGGCACCGCCTCCGAGGAGCGCCATGCGCGTGGGCTGCGGGACGCCTTGCGAGCGTGCGGCGGCGAAGGTCTGCCGCAGCTCGCGCACCAACGGCTTCAGCGTGTCGCGCAACACGGTGTCGAGGTTGCGCCGGGCCGGATCGGTCTCCATCGACCCAACCGGGAGGAGCTGTGCCTGCGCGTGCTTGGCGCGTTCGGCCGCGGCTTCCTCGAGGCCATAGGTCTCGGCCAGCACCGCGGTGATCTCGGCACCACCGCGTTGAATGCCGCGCGCGAACAAGGTGCGGTTGCCCTCGATGAATGCCACGCGCGTGGTGTGGTGCCCGAGATCGACGATCACGTCGACGAGCCGCGTCGGAGGTGCGTCGACGTCGGTGACCGGCGGCATCTGCGACTGCACGGGCAGCAGCTTCGCGGCCAACGCGCCGTAGCTCAGCACCGCGGCGCCGATGTTGCGCGGCTCGGCCCCCGCCTCCGCCATCGCGTCGATGAGCTGCTGCAAGCGCGCGCGATCGGCGCCGACGGCGAGCACGCGCGCACCATCGCCCATGGGTTGGGCCAAGACCTGGTCCACCACCATGCCGTCGAGCTCGCCGAGGATCTGCGCCTCGAGCTCGAAGCCGATGACCTGATCGATCTTGCGCGTGTCGCTGAAGGGCATGTCGACGAGGCGCAGCACGGCTTCGTTGCCGAGCGCGAGCGTGACGAGGTCCGCGTGTTGCTCGAGCTCGGACACCATGCCGCGCAAGGTACGACTTGCGCGTTGCACCTCGCTCTCACCCGGCAGGGGATCGAGCAGCTTGCGCTCGCGCACCGCGCGCAGACGCGCCTGGCGGAAGCTGACCTCCAGCTCCACCAACTTCACCGAGTACGCGCCGAGATCGACGCCGAGGATTGTTTGCGCCATGTTTTCTTTCCGTCAATCCAGCCGGTAATAGACCCAGGTGCCCTGTCGATCGTTGACGTCGCCGCTCGTGGTGTTCTGGTTGAAGTGCGTCGTGTCCCACACCGCGCGGATATGCACCTTCACGCTGCGCTCTTTCGTGCGTTGCACGATGCCGATCGAATCGACGCGATAGACGCGACGCGGACCCGTGGTGACGACCTGCGTCACCTTGGCCGGGTCCAGCGCGATGCCGGTGACCCCCGACGAGCTCGACGAGCTCGACGAGCTCGAGGTGCTCGCGGTCGTCGACTTGTCGCCGAGGAGCGCGGCGATCCCGGTCGGCGTGCTGTCGATCTGCTGGTTCGGGTCGCCGATGATCTTGATGAAGTCCTGGATCGACTGGAACCCACCCAGCAGCTGCGACTGCGAGATGGCGCGCTGCGCGAGCGCCGCCATCAGCACCTCGTCCAGCAACATTGCGTTGTTCTTCTGCTCGTCCTTCACCGTGCCGCGAATGATCGCAGCGACGAGCGGCCACGACTCCGGGCGGAGCGCACCGAGGTTCACCTTGCAGCTGCCATAGACCGTGAACAGCTCGCCAAAGGAGCCGAAGATCGACTCCTTCATGCCGCGCACCATGTGCAGCTCTTCGAGCGAATCGTAGTAGTAGTTGTGCGCCCGGTACGGATCTCGGCCCGCGTCGTAGCGGTAGTCTTCACCGCCGCTACCGCTCGAGGCAGGCTTGCCGTTGGCCGCGGGCTCGAAGCGCGTCTCGTCGACGTCGGCCCAGTCCACGATGCCGCGGGCCACGTCGTCGCGCGTCGACAACTGCCCGTCGGCGTCGGCGCTCTCGAACAAACGGTTGTACCGTGGCGGCCAGAACAAGGCCGACAATACGCCGTAGAGCGCGGCCTCGCGTTGCACGTCGTTGATGCCGCCGCCGCAGTTGAGGTTGAGCCGACCATCCTCGGCCGTGAGCTGTGCGTCGAACGTAGCGCCCTTGCCGGCGCCCATGCCCTTCAGCGAATCGGCGGAGATGCCCAGAATCGCGCCGAGGCCTGCTCGCTCTTCGGAGTCGCCGCCGAACGCGCGGATGAGGTACGGCGCGAACTCGCTGATCTGCACGTCGCCGATGAACTTGCGATTCGGGTCGAGCACCGACTGCTGCACCTTGATGAGGAGCCGCGAGAGCGCGAGGCCCGAGCGCGCGAGGTACTCCGCCCGCAGCAGATCGCGGCCGTTGCTGGCCGCCTCCAGATCGACTCGCGCGTTGTAGCTGAACTCCGCCACCACCGCGGACAACATGGCGATGATCACGGTCGCCATGATCAGCGCGACGCCCTTCTGTGAGAAGCGCCCTCTCACTTGGTGGTCCCCGCAGCGGTCGTGGCCTTGGCTGCGGTGGAGCCCGCGGCGCCAGGGGCGGCGCTGCTGCCCGCTCCAGTTCCCGTGCCGGTTGCCGGTGCAGCGTTCTGCACGTCGGCGGCGCGCAGGTTCAGTGGCTCTTGCATGAGCACGCGCGTCTGCGTCTGGAACGGGATCTCCTTGCCGCGCTCGTCGCGTACAGTGAGCGTGAGCTTGACCTTGCTGGGCAGGCGATCGATTTGGCCGTCGGCCGACGTGGTGTTCCACTCCTCGCGCCACTGCTTGTCGCGTGCGTCCCAGTAGTCGAGCTTCAGCTTCACGACGTCGTCGCACAGGATGTCGTACTGCCCCGGCAGATCTTCGGGCTTGAGGTAGCCCAGCCGCCGGCTCTCGCGGCGCATCAGATTGACGATGCCTCTGCGATCGCGGTCGGGCTCGTTGGTGTACGACACCACCGCGGTATCACCTTCGCTCGCGTCTTCGTAGAGGCGCTGGTGACCGAAGTAGCTGAAGGTCAGCTCGTCGAGACCGTTGCGCTTCTTGCCGACGAAGCGCGTGCGGCGCTCCGGCTGCGTGGTGTCTTCGTTCTGCGACAAGAACGCCATCGCGATCTCGCGCGCCATGCGATCGAGCGCGAGGCGCACCGTACGATAGCGAAGCGCTTGCGCCTCCACGTTCTTCTTGGTGGCGGTCGTGTCGCGGAAGCTCGACCAAACGACGGTCGACACCATCGCCAAGATGACGATGGCCACCATGACCTCGATCAACGTGAAGCCCCGCGAGCGCCTCATCGCGTGGTCCCCGTCTTCGTCCCGGTGCCGGTTGTCGAGGACCCACTCGCCCCACCCGCGGCGGCGGCAGCTGCGCCCGACACACTCACCGCTTGATCGACGCGACGCGGATCCGAGTAGAACGCCACGACCGACACGTCGTACGACTTGCTGCCCTCCGACCACAGGATCTGCACCGTAAGCCGTCGAATGCCGCCTTCGAGGACATCCTTCACGAGGCCGAACTGCCCGGACATCGCAGCCACACTCGAGTTCATCGGGCTTTGCTGCGTGTTGGCGCTGGCGGCGGGATCCTTGCCGTCGGCAAGCGCCTTCGCGTCGCCGGCTTTGCCGAGGATGCTCTGCACTTGATCGGTGGACGGCAGCTCGATCTTGTCGACGACGACCCGCCAACGAAAGCGCGCGAAGCCCTTGTCCTCGAACGTACCGGTGAGCTCCTTCTCGAACTCGCCGAAGCCTTTCTCGTACAGATCATCCTCGAGGTCGTTCATCTTCGAGCGCGCGAGGAACGTGGCGGACGTGATGAGCTTCGCGTGGTTCTCGGCCGTGATGTTGCGCGCCATCCCGACGACGATCCAGGTCAGCGATGCGGACAGGATAGTCATTGCGATCATGAGCTCGAGGAGCGAGAAGCCGCGCTGACCCCGCATCCTGAGGGGCTTCATCGCACGCCCTCTTGCCCCTTGGTATCGAAGTCTCTCTCCAGCTCGACGCGACCGTTCTTCACCTCGACCTTGCCGGTGAGCGGGGACACGAGGAGCGTGTAGAAGTCGTCGCCGTCGGCAACGTGGATCAGCGCGCGCTCGGTGTGACCGTCGGGGAAGAAGTAGAGGTACGCGCGCCCCTTGCGATACGCCTCGGGCTGGCGTGGCGTGTACACGTCGAAGAGGCGCACCTTCTTGAGCTGCACCTGCTTCGTGGTGGCATCGATGAACGTCTGGAACTTTGCGCGCTTGGGCTTCGGGGGTGGCTCGAGCGCGATGCCGAGACCTTGGCCGCGCTGGCGCATGCGTTGGTCCTCTTCGGACATCTCGGCTTCACGCAGCTTCTCGGCCGCCTCCGCGTCGAACGCCTGCCCCTTGCCGCTGGTCTTTTCCTTCTCGCGACCGAGCAGCATCTTTTCTTCCGAGCGCTCGGCCCAGTACGCGTTCTTGTCGAGGTCGATCACGATCCGGTAGTAGCTGTTGGTGGTGACCGCGCGGTCGTAGCAGTAGCGAATGGCGCCAGCCAGCTTGCTCGCCGTCGCGCGCAACCCCGTCTTGCCCACCGACCGCGCGCTGTACAAGGCCGCGCCCGTGACGCTGGCGATGATCGCGATCACCACCATGATCTCGATGAGCGTGATGCCGCGCTCTAGGGCGTGTCCTCGAACTCCGAACCGAGGCGGGCGAAGTCCGCAGCCCGGATTGCAAGGAGCGACGAGGAAAGCTGCTGGTGGCTCACGATTCGTCATATCTTCGACAAATCTCCGGCTAGGGAGCCGAGGAGTGGAAGTGGCGTCGGAAACAGGCGACCGGCAACAGGCAACAGGCATTTGCAGAGAGGTGCAGATATCGCGCACCGATTGCTCGCGTTCGCGGTCGATACTTTGCGTAGGGCCGCTCATCTCTCGAAGGACTTCGGGGGACGTCACATTGCCAGCCAATGGATTCGCTCAGCGACGGGCGCAGGCGCGAACTACGAAGAGGCCCGCGCCGCCGAGAGTCGCGCTCACTTCGTTCACAAGGTCGGCATCGCTGCCAAGGAGTTGCGAGAGGCATGCTACTGGATCGAGCTTGCCTTAGAGGCGCATTTGCTCGACCCCAATACCGCTGCACTTCTCGATGAAGGACGTCAGCTCGCAGCGATTCTTGACGCATCGGCGAGGACCGCGAGGCAACGCGCAACGCCCGCCGCGCCGTAACATTGCCTGTTGCCTGTTGCCTGTTGCCTGTTTTCTCTGCGTTAAAAGATGTGATGAAAGGTGAGAGTGGTGGCAACTGCCCGAGGAGCGACGCAGCCAACCGGAGCAAGGACGAGTCCGACGACGGGAGGAGGTTGAGGACACGCCCTACAGCTCCCAGCTCTTGATGTCGTCGGCGGTGCCTTCTTGCTTGTCCTTGCCCTTCGACACGAGGTCGGCGCCGTCCTTGTTGTGCTCACCGGGGCACTTGAAGACCAGCGGCTCGCCCCACGGATCCTTCGGCTCCTTCGTGAGGTACTTCTGCGTGTAGAGATCGACCAGCGCCTTCGGGCAAGAGTCGGTGTTATCTGTCTGGTATGCGACGAGGCCTTGCTCGACGGCCTTGATCACCATCTTGGCGTCCTTCACCTTCGCCTTTTCGAACGCGCTGAACGCGCCGATGGCAACGGTGCCCATCAGCATGGAGATGATGGCGACGACGACCATGATCTCGATGAGGGTCATACCGCGCTGGGCGTTGAGACGGCGACGTCGGAGGGTACGAGTGAGTCGGTTACGCATGGGGTCTCCTTGCAATCTTTCAGTTCACGAACTGGTTCATTTCCATGATGGGCGACAAGATCGACATGACGACGAATCCGACGGATCCGCCCATGAGCAAGATCATCATTGGCTCGAGCAACGTGGTGAGGCGGCCGATCTTCAGGTCGATCTCCTGGTCGTACGCCTGGGCCACGTTCTCGAGCATCTGCTCGAGCTGACCGGAGCGCTCACCGACGGCGATCATGTGCGTGACGATCGAAGGAAACTCGCCCGAGCGCTTGAGCGGCGCGGCGATCGATTCGCCTTCCTTGATCGACTCCTTCGCGGCCTCGACCACCTTGGTGAGCACCACGTTGCCGAGGATGCTCTTCACGATGTCGAGCGCGCGCAGGAGCGGCACGCCGGCCGACAGCATGGTGGCCAGCGTTTTCGCGAAGCGGGTGATGGCCACCTGGCGCGCGAGCGCACCGACCACCGGAATCTTGAGCGTGATGCGGTCGATGATCTCGTTGCCGCGCGTGGTGCGTGCCCAGCGACGGAACAAGAACGTGCAGATGGGGATGATGATGAGCATCGCCCACCAGTAATTGGAGAACAGCGAGGCCATCGAGATCATGAGCTGCGTGTTCCACGGGAGCTGATCGGCCTTGCCGCTCTCGGCGTAGATCTCGGTGACCTTCGGGACGACCGAGACCATCAGCAGCGACACGAGGCCGCCACCGACCACGGCCATGACGATGGGATAGAACATCGCCGACGTGATCTTGCCGCGCAGGCGATTCTGCGCGTCGAGGAAGTCGGCGAGGCGGAACATGACGGCGTCGAGGTTGCCGGCCGTCTCGCCCGCGCGGATCATGTTCACGTACAGGTCTTCGAAGATCTGCCCGTGGCGCGCCATCGCGTCACCCAGCGACGAGCCTTCGTTCACCTGCGTGCGGATGTCGGCCATCACCCGCTTGAAGCCGGCGCGATCGATCTGCTCGACCAGCGCGCCCAGCGACTCGGCGAGCGGCACGCCCGCCTTGAGCAACGTGCCGAGCTGCCGCGTCAGCGTCGCGACCTCGGCGCGGTCGGCCGTCTCGCGCTCGCGGAACGACGCGATGTACGCGGCGAAGCTGAAGCCGTCGGCAACGACGACCGAGGTGCTGCCGCCGCGTTGGGCGCTGCCCCGCACGGCGCCACCGCGCCCACCTTCGCGTGCGTCGGTGAGGAGGATGCCGTCTCGACGCAAGATGGCACGCAGCGCCTTCGCGTTGTCCGCGTCCTTGACGTCCGCCACGTTGCGCCCGCGCGCATCGAAGCCCTTGTACGAGTAAACGGGCATGCTGGTTCGCCTACTGGCGATCCTCCGCTGTGACCATCATGACTTCTTCCAGCGTCGTGACGCCGGCGAGCACCTTCATGCATCCGTCGTCGCGCAGCGTGCGCATGCCGCGGGCGATGGCCGCTTGCTTGATGCTGTTCGAGTCGGCGTTCTTGAGCGCGAGCTGACGGATCTCGTTGTCCATGAGCAAGAGCTCGTAGATGCCGAGCCGACCGCGATAGCCGATCTTGCCGCAGCGGGCACAGCCGCCGTCGCGCGCGGCGAACACCATCCCGGGCGGTGGCGGTGGAACGCGCGTGCGCAAGGCCGGCGTCGGCAAGGTGCCGGCGAAGAACCGATCGGCGTCGATGCCGATCTTTCGCAGCTCGTCGGCGGTGGGCTTGTAGGGCACGCGGCACTCCGGACACAGGCGGCGCACGAGGCGCTGCGCCAAGATTCCGACGAGCGAGCTGGCGACGAGGAACGGCTCGATGCCCATGTCGACGAGGCGCGTGATGGCGCCCGAGGCGTCGTTGGTGTGGATGGTGGAGAACACGAGGTGACCCGTGAGCGATGCTTGGATCGCCATCTGCGCGGTCTCACCATCGCGGATCTCGCCGACCATGATGACGTCGGGATCGTGACGCAGGTAGCTGCGCAACACCGACGCGAAGGTGAGGTCGATCTTCGAGTTGACCGGGACCTGGGTGATCCCCTCGAGCTGATACTCGACCGGATCTTCGACGGTGAGTATGTTGAGGTCGGCCGTGTTGATCTTGGCGAGACACGCATAGAGCGTGGTGGTCTTGCCGGATCCGGTGGGGCCCGTGACCAGCATGATTCCGTGCGGCCGGTGGATCAGCTCGTCGATGACGACCAGGTGATCTTCGCCGAAGCCGATGTCGGCGAGGTCGTGGAGCACGCTCGATCGATCGAGCAAACGGATGGTGATGCGCTCGCCGTTCACGCCCGGGGCCGTCGCGACGCGCATGTCGATGTCTTTGCCGGCGATCTTGCGACGGATGCGACCATCTTGCGGCAAGCGCTTCTCGGCGATGTTGAGGCCGGCCATGATCTTGAGGCGCGACAAGATCGAGTTGATGTAGTTGCGGTTGGCGTGCTTCGCCTCGACGAGGTTGCCGTCGATGCGGTAGCGCACGATGAGCTCCTTCTCACGCGGCTCCACGTGGATATCCGACGCGCGCTCCTTCACCGCGTTGAACATCACCGAGTTCACCCAGCGGATGATCGGTGCCTCGTCGGTGAGATCGAGGATGTCGACCAGCTCTTCGGCCTGGCCTCCCATGTCCTCTTCGCCGTCGCTCCCGAGCTCGACGCCCCCTTCTTGTCGCGCGTAGAGCTTGTTGATGGCCTCGAGGATCGCCTCCGACGGCACCACCACGCACTGCAGCTCGGCGGACAGGGCGCGCGCCACGTCGTCGAGCGCGTGCACGTCGGTGGGATCAGCGACGGCCAGCTCGATGCGGCCTCCGGAGTGGCCCGTGCGCGAGGGACCTAGGCGGCGGATGGGCATCATGCGGTGCTGCTTCGCGAAGTTGATGGGGACGAGGGCGATGAGCTCCGGGTCGCACTCCTCGAGCTTCAGCTCCGCGCGAACGGGGAGGTCTAGCTGCGACGCGAGCGCACGCAACACCTCGGTGTCGGTCACCGCGCGGGAACGCACCAACAGGTCACCGAGCCGTCCGCCATCTTCGCTCTGCATGCGCAGCGCGGCGTCGAGCTGAGCCTCGGACAGCGTGGTCGTGCGCAACAAGATCTGGCCGATGAGATCGGGGGACGTCGCCGCGGCGCTCCGTGGGTCCGCCGCGCTCGCGCCCATGGCCGTCGCGGCTCGCGACATGCTGGGCTCCGTGCGCTCGTCTTCGCTGTCCATGGCCGCGCGCGACTACCTTTGGTCCGTGGTCACAGGGGAGGTCGGTGCGGTGTCGCGACGCGGCGGTGCCGGGAGCCGCGGTGGCTCGACGGGGGGCCTGCTGGACTGACCCGGCAAGAACGTGGCGGGTCGCGGCGGCAGCGGAAGGTCGAGCGGCCCTTCCAGCTCGCGCGCACGAATCGCGGCTTCGGCAGCGCGCAGCTCGGAGGCCTCGATCTCCGCTTCGTTCGCGGTGCGGTTGATCTCCTCGAGGAGGCCGCGCTTGCGGCGATAGTCGACCTGCGCGTCGTAGTCGTGCTCGTCCTTGAAGGCCGACGAGCGCTCCATGAACTCGCGACGCTCGCGCAGCTTGCGCTCGAAGATCCGACGGAGGTCGGACGGATCCTTGATGATGTAGGGCGTGATGATGATGAGCAGGTTCTGCTTCACGATCGACTTGCTCGTCTTCTTGAACAGGTAGCCGAGGATCGGGATGTCGCCGAGCAGGGGCACCTTCTGCACGGTCTCCGACACGCTGTCCTTGATGAGGCCGCCGAGCACGATGGTCTGCTGATCGCGAACGGTGACCTGCGTCTTCAGCGTGCGCTTGGTGGTCGACGGTCCGAGGCCGTTGTAGTTCGGGTTCGCCACGTCGGAGATCTCGTTCTCGATCTCGAGGCGGACGAAGTCGCCTTCGTTGACGTGCGGCGTGATGTCGAGCTTCAAGGCGACGTCCTGCCGTTGCACCGAGGTGCCGATACCACCAGCGACGGCGGGCGAACCGGCGCCGCCCACGTTGCCGAACGACGACACGCCGAGCGCGCCGGGGAACGGCAGGTTCTGACCGATGGAGAGCGACGCCTTCTCGTTGTCGGTGGTGAGCACGTGGGGCATCGAGATGACGTTCACGTCGCCGTTGTTCTGCAGGAACTGCACGAACACGCCGAAGGCGGGCACCGAGGTCCCGGCCGGTAGCCCGAGGATCTTGTCGGCGTTCGGGATGGCCGGACCGCGAAGACCCGCGGCGAGACCCGACAACGCGGTGGGAGAGAACAAGATCGAGTTCACGTCCGAGCTTGGCTCGGATCCGCCGAACAGCAAGGACTGCGTGCTGCCGCTACCGACGGTGTTACCACCGTGCCAGGCGACCCCGAGGGTGCGCGTCTTGTCGACCGAGACCTCGAGGATGACGGCCTCGACGAACACCTGGCGGCGAACCACGTCGAGCTTCTTGATCAGGTCGCGCAGCGTGATGTAGTCGCGACCGGTGGCGACCGCGACGATGGAGTTGGTCGGCTTGTCAGCCGCGATGCGCACGTCGCCTTCGAACAGCGCAGTCTTCTGACCGCTGGACGGCGACGAGGTATTCGACGGCGTGTTCGTCTGCCCGGGACGACCGGGCGTCGTCGAGCCACTGCGGCTGACGCCGGCCCCGAGGCCCGCGAGCGTATTCGCCACGTCCTCCACGTTCGCGTTCGCGAGCGTGATCACGTGCACGATGTCGCTGGCGGAGTCGCCCCGCACCGAGCTCGCGAGGTCGAGGCGACGTGTCAGCGCGAGGACGCGCTGATACGCCTTCTCGGTACCAACGACGATGATGAGGTTGTTGCGATCGTCCGGGATGATCTGCGAGATCGCCATGTCGGCACCCGGCGCCGCTTTGCTACTGCCGGTGTGCGCCGGTGCTGGCGAACCGTTCTCTGGCGGTGGCGCGAGGTTCGTGCGTGCCGACTTCCCGGCCGCGGGGGCCGCCCCCTTCGCAGCCACGCCGAAGATCTGCTGCAGCATGGTCGCCATCTCGGTGGCCGAGATCGTCTTCAGCTTCACCACCCAGATGCGCTCGCCACCCATCGCGATGTCGAGCTGGGCCACGACCTCTTCCATCTTGTGGATGTTGGTCCCGAGGTCGGTGATGACGAGCGTATTGGTGGGCGCATAGACGGTGATGTCACCGTCTTTTCCCTTCAAGCGATCGAGCACGACCTTCACGTCGTCGACGGGGACATGCTCGAGCCGGAGGAGCCTTGTGACGTACTGATCTTGGCGTGGCGGCGCATGATCTTCGGAGTAGATCGGGATCGCGCTCTCCCGCGCGCGCGACGACTCGATCACCTTCAGGACCTTCCCGTTGGGTTGCACGGTGAGGCCCATCGTCTCGAGCGACGCGAGGAACATGCGATACGCCTCGGGCGCCGTCATGCTGTCGGGCGCGAGGATCGTCACCTTCGACTGGCGGATGTTGCCGGGCACGATGAACGGCTTGCACATCATCGGCGAGATCGCGTTGAGCAAGGTCATGAGGTCGACCTCGCCACGCAGCTCCCACTTGAACTTCTTCGTCGGTGGGAACTTCTTGCAGTCTTGCACCGCTTCCTTTTCGCCGGGCAAAAAGGGCGCATCGGCCGCAGGAGGCGCCGCGACGGTCGTGGCCGTCGTGCCAGGAGGCGCAGGCGCAGGCGCAGGCGCAGGCGCAGGCGCAGGTCCTGGTGCTGCTGCTGGTGTAGTCGGCGTCGGCGCCGGCGCGCGCGTGGTGACCGGGCTCGGCAGCGTCTTCGGCGTCTGAGCGAGCGCACTATTCGTGGCGAGCGCGCTGCAGAGCAGCAGCCCGGCGCGCGTCATGCCGCGGCGCCGGGGGGCGTTCGTTGGAACGGAGGTCATGGTCATGTTTTCTTCTGCGCGCTCTCGGAGGGAACTTACTTGCCGGATTACTTAATCGTGTAGTCCATGGTGACCGTCTCACTACGGCGCTCCACCTGCATGCTCAGGTGGCTCGCCGATCGAAGCTTGGTAAACAAGCTCAACGCTTGGTCGGGCGTGGCCATCTCGTTGCCGTTGATCTGCTTGATCGTGTCGCCGTTCTGGAGGCCAATCTTGCCGAACAGGGAATTCGGGCGGATGGCGTATACCTTGAAGCCGTTGGGCTTTCCATCTCGCATCGACGGGACGAAGCGCGCCATCGCGCTCAGGCCCGTGAGGTTGCCGAGCGCCTTGTCCACGAGCGCGCGCTCGATGGTGCAGTTGCCGCCGTTGCACTGGATCGACTTGTCGAGATCGCCGAACTCGTTGCCTCCCGCGGCCGGCGCTGCCGCCGGCGTCGGTGTGGCCGCGGGTACTGCCGACGCGGCGACCTGGTTGTCGAGGTCGAGGTACTCGACGCGGCCGTCGTGATCGAAGTACACGCGACGCGACAGCACGCTCTTGATCGTCGCGCCGGTGGCGAACACCTTCCTGCCGCGGTTGAACATCTCCGCGTCCTTTTCCTTCGACGAGAGATCGCGCAACACGCACATCGACCAGGCGTCGTCGTCGAACGACACCATCGTGGACACGAGCTCGAGCTGCATCGAGGTCTTCTGCGGCTCGTTCGACGACGTGCCCGGCGTCGCGGCCTTGTCTTCCGCCTTCACGACCGGCGTGCAGCCCGAACAGAAGGCGTCGCGGCGAACGATGTCTTCGGCCACTTTGCCGTGCGTCTTGGTCGCGGGCGACGTGCTGTTGCGGCGCACGGCCGGCACCTTCGCGTCATCGGCGCCGGTGAGGTACGCGCCCTCGACCACGTGCGAGGCCGCGCGGCCGAGCAGCGCTGCGCACAGCCCGAGCGCCATCAGATTCACGATCCAGAAGTACTTGCGGAAAAAGAGGTCCATCGTCGCGGGCAGGTGTACAGCAACGTCGGTGCCAGCCCAGACGCGGATATTTTGTTGAATTTCAGCTAGTTGCTGCGATAAACTGGCAATTCTCTTGCCACTTTGTCACTCGGCTCGCGACGCTGACGGATCAAATTGTCGAGATGGCAAAACGGCCTCAGGTCGCGGGCCCATCCTCCTTCGCCGAACCTGCCTCTGCGCCTACGTCCCCACCGGCGCCGTCCGGTTGGCCGAGCTTGCGATAGATCGTGCGGGTGGCGATACCGAGCAGCTGCGCCGCGAGCCGCTTGTCGCCCTTCGTATGGCGCAGCGTCTCGTGGATCATGCGCAGCTCGATCTCGTCGAGCGGGGTCCCCACCTCGAAGCGCACCGAGTTGGTGCCGGTGTCTTCGCCCGAGGGTGCGCCGAGGACCTCACGCGGCAGATCGTCGACGTCGATGACGTTGCCTTTGCACAAGACGACCGCGCGCTCGATCGCGTTCTCGAGCTCACGGACGTTACCCGGCCACGGATAGGCCACGAGCGCATCGAGCGCCTGTCGCGTGCAGTTGCCGACGGACTTCTGGTTCTTGTCGCGAAAGCGCTGGAGGAAGTGATCGACGAGCAGCGCCACGTCGTCGCGACGATCGCGGAGCGGCGGCACCGTCAGCGCGATCACGTTCAGGCGGTAGAAGAGGTCTTCGCGGAAGTTGCCCTCCTTCACCGCGCGGCGCAGATCCTTGTTGGTGGCAGCGACGAGGCGGATGTCCACCTTGTGCGTCTTGCCGCCGAGGCGCTCCACCTCGCCCTCTTGCAGCACGCGCAAGAGCTTCACCTGGATGGCCAGCGGGATCTCCCCGATCTCGTCGAGGAACAGCGTGCCCCCGTCGGCGCTGGCGAAGCGTCCGAGCCGGCGCTCGACGGCGCCCGTGAACGCGCCCTTCTCGTACCCGAAGAGCTCGCCCTCGAGGATGCCCTCGGGGATCGCCGCGCAGTTCACGGCAACGAACGAGCGCCCCGCGCGCGGCGACAGCTCGTGGATCTGCCGCGCGAGGAGCTCTTTGCCGGTGCCCGACTCGCCGAGCAACAACACCGTGGCCACGGACGGCGCGGCCTGCTTCACCACCTCGAGCGTGCGGCGCATGGCCAAAGATTGGCCGACGATGGGCCTCCGTCGCGTCGCCTCGAGCTGCGCCCGCAGCGCGCGGTTCTCGACGACGAGCGACAGCTTCTCGATCACCTTGCCGACGACGGCGAGCACATGCGCGCGCTTGAGCGGCTTGGTGATGAAGTCGTACGCGCCCTCGCGCATGGCCTCGACCGCGTTCTCGACGGAGCCGTACGCGGTCATCACGATGACCTCGGTCTCGACGGACAGCTGCTTCACCGCCTTCACGAGATCGACGCCCGACATGCCGGGCATCATGAGGTCCGTCAGCACCACGTCGACGCGACGCTTGCGAACCACGTCGAGCGCTTCCTTGCCGCCCGCCGCCTTGATGACCTCGAGACCTTCCTTGACGAAGATCCGAACTAACGACTCGAGGTTGGAGGCCTCGTCGTCGACGATGAGAATGGTGGGAGTCGGTCGGTCGAGGGTCATGGTCGCCTTCCAAGCAAGCACCAGTCCAGAAGGCAAACCATGATTCTAACTCGATTTTGTGATTGGGCCAGGTCGGCCATTGACTTTCTGGCAGCGCGAGTTTGTCAGTTTGTCAGTACCGATAGATGGCAACTTCGCCACTCACGCTTGGGCGCGCGCTGTAATTCCTGTCAGCTCAATCACTTATATAAAGTGAGATCAAATATTTGGTGTTTCAACTCACGTTCTTGCTGAAAAAAAGAACCGAGGTGCAGTATGATACCCGCGGCCAAGGGCTGAACAAACCAGGTACGCGGGGGCGACATGCGACCATTTGTCTCGGGACGACCACTCTTGTTCCTCCTCACGATCGTTGCTGCGAGCGTCGCGGGCGGATGCGCCAGCGCGATGCCGGGAGAGCCGCTCCATCAGGAGCGCGGCGACCTCGCCGGGTTCATCGCGCACGGTCCCACCGAGGACCTCTCGAGCGCGGCGACGGACATGTCCACCAGCGCGCCCACGGATCTCGCCGGGCCACACGACCTCGCGGTCGCGGTCGCGGACCAAGCCGTGGTGCACGATCTCGCGCACCCGATCACGCCGCCTGACTTTTCGCAGCCGCCGCCACCGCCGGACCTCGCGCCACCCGCGGGTACGTGTGGTGGCGCCACCTGCTCCGGCGGCAAGTCGTGCACGAGCGCGAGCGGCACGCCAAAGTGCAACTACGTGGCGTACACGCCATGCAACGGCATCTCGAAGCCGGGCATTTGCTACAACAACGCGATGGTGTGGTGCGACGTCGACGGCACCCTTCGCGTCATCGGCTGCGGCGGCTTCCAATGTCACTTCGTCGGTAGCTCGAGCGAATGCAGCTAGCCTTCCGCTTACGCCGGTAGCGTGACCACGAAGTAGGTGCCTTTGCCGAGCTCGCTCTCGAGGGTGATGCGGCCGGCGTGCCGTGTCAGCGCGGAACGTGTCAATGAGAATGAGACAGCGGTTGAGAGAATTCTATGAGGGAAAGGTCCTATCAGGAGAGGGAGGGCCTCGTCTTGGTCGCGAGGGTGCACCGGTGCTCATCGAGTAGGCGCCCTCGTTGCCGAGGGCGCCTCTCACAGAACCGTACTTGTGCTGGTCACATACGGCTCGTCGGG
>JAYUBF010000217.1:0-14618 GCA_043741435.1 Myxococcales bacterium | reverse complement strand
GCAGCAACAGCGACGGCAGCTCCTGTCTTAGATCACCTATTCCACCAACCTGCAACTTTTTTACTCAACGATGGCCCCCGTCTCCGTTAGTCACCCGCTCACGGTTGTCGGAAGAGTCCCGAGAGGCTGGGGGCGTGGCAAGACGCACGAGGGGGTCTCTATCCCGGGCGAGCAGGGTGTCGAGCGACTGTGTGGACAGCGCGAGCTCAGGGTGCAGACGCCAGGCTGCCAGCGCCTCGCGACGCTCGCGCCAGCTGCCCTGCAGAGACTTCTGAACCAGCGGCTTGAGGCGCTCCAGCATGGAGACGGGCACCGGCCTGCTGGTGCCGAGCGCGTGCAGCGCCGCGACGCGATCGCTTGCAGACTTGGGGCTCCCCAGCACCGACGCGATCACGCGCAGGCCGTCGGGACGCTCGGCGCACAGCAGAAGTGCCGGCGCGTGGCGGCCGGCGGTCGGATCGTCGACGACGCGCTGCAGCCCGGCGAGCAGTTGGTCGAGCAAGGCAGCGCGTGACGCCTCGAGGCTCTGACCCGGATCGGCTGCGAGCACCGGGAGCAGCGGATCGCTGGACAACAGGTCGGCCAGGATCCGATCGACCGCATCGACGGGGGCTTCGAGTGAAGCGGCTGGGCGAATCGTGGTCAATCCGCGGACCAGCTCGTTCACCAAGACCCCGCGCACCACGTCGCCACGTCGAGCGCGACGCTCGGGTGCGGGACCCGCGGCGCGGAGGGTCTCGCGCGAGGCGAGCCATCCGGCCACGTCGGTGACGTTGGGCTCGGCGGCGATGCCTGGTCTCGGGATCGCCTCGTCACGCAGGAGCGACAGCAGCGCGCCGTTCACGCGCAACGAGCCCGCGGGCTCCGTCGCCAACAACACGCGCCAGTACCCAGGGACCTGTGGAGGTGGTGCGCCCTCGAGCTTCGCTTGGAGCGCTTGCAGCAGCTTGTCGGCTGCGGGTTCGAGGCCGAGCTCGAAGCGCCGCGCCAGCGCGACGGCGCAGGCACGTTGCGAGAGGGGCTTCTCCGCGGACGCCACCGCCGTCAACAGCGTGGGCCAGTGAGGCCATGCATACGCCGGCGGCACGTTCGCCAACGCCAGGCACGCCGCGGTCCGCACGAGGTCGTGACCGTCCCGAACGAGTGCCGAGAGCGCAGCCGCGATGGCCGGTGCCTGCTCGTTCTTCTGCTGCAGCCGTGCGAGCCCGACGGCGGCGGCGAGCCGGAGGCGTTGCTCGGGATCCTGCGCGAGCCTCGTGAGCTGCGGCACATCGCGCTCCGTGACCAGGCCCACCGCGGAATTCGCTGCGAGCGAGCGCAGCTCGATGGACGGCGCGCTGCCGCCACGACGCGCGGCCTCGCCGGCGGCGAGACGCAGCAACAAGGGCGCAGCCGACTCGGCACCCAGCTGTCCGAGGAGCTGCACGGCCGCGGTACGCTCGTCGCGATCTCCGTCGACGACACCATCGAGCAGCGGGCCCAGCGCGTGGTGCGAGACGCGTTGCAGCTCCTTCAAGGCGTCGGCATCGCCGGCGCTCACGCGCGTCGCCAGCAGCGGAACGTAGCGGCGCTCGACGTCGACCAGCACGCGGCGCAAGACGGCGCGACCTTCGGCGGTCGTGGCCCGGGGCGCGATCTCTCGCTCGAGCACACCGAGGCGGCCGGTCAGCTCGTGGACGACCACCGCGCGGTGCGCAGCTTCGTCGAGCGTCTGCTCGTCGTGAGCCCGCAGGAGCAGCGTGCGATAGCGAGACGCGGCATCGTCGTCCTCACCGCGGCGCAGCGCGAGCTCGGCGGCGCGCAGGCGCAGGCGATCGCGTCCACCGTCGAGCTCCAGCGCCCGATCGTAGGCGGCGAGCGCGCGGGTAGGATCACGCGCCTCCACGAAGCTCCCGAGCCGCTCGTGCGCGTTGGGATCGAGCGGCGCGAGGCTCACCGCCTTCTCCGCATAGCGCAGCGCTTCGTCGTCCCGATAGAGCGCTGCAGCTCGGCTCGCGGCCTTGCCGTAGAGCAGCGGGGCGCGTGTCGCATCGGCCTCCGCTGCCTGGACGAGGAGCGAGAGTGACTCGTGGTTTCGTGATCCGTAGCGCGGCGCGATGAGCTCGGCCAAGGCCTCGAGCGCGCGCGCTTTGTCCGCTGGCTTCGCGGCGGTCTTCGTCAGCTTTCGTAGCAGGCGCTCGGCCTCGCTCGAATTCTTCTCGCGTTCGCGGCCACTCGCCACCACGAACACGAGCTCTACGGCAGCCGCGTTCTTGGCGGCCTCGGCCAGCGGTGTTAGCTGGGTCAGGCCACTCGCCAAGACATTGCGACGCGTGGCCAGCTCCAGCCATCGACTACCCGCATCGCGAACCGCCGTGGCGTCGTCGCGCGTGACGGCGGCGTTCAGCAGACGTCGATAGATGGCCTCGGCCTCTTCGTCACGTCGCAAGCGATCGAGCACGTCGGCGAGCTTTCGCTCGATCTGCAGATCGCCCGGGTGCTCGTGCAGCGCTCTCTCGAGGATCGCGAGCGCTTCGGCGGCGTGATCGTGCTCGGCCAACACCTCGGCGAGCCGCAGGCGCGCCGGCAACGGTGCATTCGCGGTCGCGATGCGTCCCCACGCCTGCATGGCCTGCGGCTTCTCGCCGCGCTGATCGTACAGCTCACCGAGGGCGATCAGGTGCTCCACCTCCGACGGCTCGAGGCGCACCAGGAGCTGGGTTTCGGCGAGCGCTGCATCCTTGTGACCCCACTTTTCGTACAGCGCCGCGAGCGCCGCGTGCGTGGTGGCGTCGCGGTGGCGCTGGCCGAGGGAACGGGCGAGCGCCCGGGCCTCGATGGCACCCGTGCCACCTGGACGAACGAAGAGCCGCTCCGCCAGCTCCAGCGCGGGCCGCGGATCGTCGCCGCTCACCTGCACCAGCTTGCGCAGCTCGGCGATGGCCGCGTCCTCGTCACCCGCGCGCGCGTGCAGGCGAATCATGAGTCGACGGGGACCGATCGCGCGCGGCTCGAGCTTGCTGGCACGTTGCAGATGACGCAGGGCCTCGGTCGTGTCGCCGAGCTCGTCGAGCACACGGCCCAGGAGCTCTTCCGACGCTGCGTCGCGCCGCCCTTCGGGCAAGCTCTTCCACCGCTCGGCCAGCTCGGCCAGCTTGTCGCGCCCACGTTCGATGCCGACGATGCGCTCTTGCACCTCGGCGCGTCGCGAGTCACGCGCCGGCAAGCTGGCCAACGCGCGCTCGAGCGCGGCCAGCGCGTCGCCTTCTTGGTGCGCAGCTTCCAACAGTTGCGCTTGCCGTAGCAGCAATGCGACGCGACGGCTCGGGTCCGCCGAGGCGATGCTGGGGGCGAGCAGCTGCGCAGCCAGGGCTTCACCACCGACCGAGGCGAGCGCATCCGTGACGCGCC
The DNA here is from genome assembly GCA_043741435.1 of Myxococcales bacterium. GTDB lineage: Bacteria > Myxococcota_A > Polyangia > Palsa-1104 > Palsa-1104 > JBDTCO01. The sequence goes on along the minus strand of JAYUBF010000217.1, from coordinate 11,228 downwards.
GCACGATCGCTGCATCGTGCGGACGGGCCGCGAGCAACCCCTTGCCGATCTCTTCGATGGCGCGCCGTCGCTGATCTTGCGGGGCCCGCGATCGCTCATAGGCAGTGAGGAGGGGCTCCAGCACCCGCTGGGCCTCGGCGGGGGGCAGACCGGCGCGCGCCTTCTCGAGCTGCGCAACCGCTTCGTCGGCACGTCCCAGCGTCAGGAGCAGCTCGCCCATGGCACGCTGCGCCCGGACGTCGTCGTTGAGCGCGGTGAAGCGCGTGAGCGCCACCTCGGCGTTGCCCGCCTCGCGGTGCAGTTGCCCGCACGCGAGCAGCGCAGCCCCTTGCGCCTTCGCATCGCAGCGTGCCGCGAGCTTCGCGAGCCCCGCCTTGCCACCGGCGTGGGCAACGAGCCGCTGCAGCGCACCGCGATCGTCCGGTGCCCGCAACAACGCGCCGAACAACGCATCGACCGCGCGGCTGTCATCGGGCGCGCGCTTCACGGACCAGTCCGCATGCGCGGGCCCTGCGAGCGTCAGCGCGAGTAAAGCGAGTGTGACGCGTCGCATCGCGCGTGAGTGTAGCGGAAAGAGAGAGTGCGGTTACGCGGCGCGGCGACTCTGCTGGCGGCGGTCGCGACGACGACGATTGCGGATGCGCTCGAGCAGGCTCTCGAGGTTGCGCCGTCGCTGCTCGAACACGAAGTCGTAGATGAGGCGCTGGTGCTTCTCCGCCATGGCCGTGAAGCGCACCCCGGTGCCGTGCACCACCGCCAGGCGATCGCGCAGCTCGCCGACGTTGTCGTAACAGATCTCGGCCAGCGCCCAGATCGACTCGTTGGTCTCGGGCAACGTGAACTCGAGCTGCACCGTTCGGTCGTCGCGCCCCAGCTGGAGGCGCTGCAGCCCTGCGCCGAAGATGCGATCGAGGTACAGGCCCGTCGGCGAGACGTTGAGAGCCATCGCTCGATGTCGGCGTTCGTCGACGTACTCGTCGAGGAGCAGGCCCAGCGGCACTCGTTCTCTCTCTCGTCGTTCGGAGCCACTCACCGGCAGCGTGTCGATCATGTAGGTGAGTGTAGACAATCTAACCACCGAGGCAAAAAAACAGCCTAAAAAAAACAGCCTTTGGGAAAGCCCAGATGCCTCTGGCACGATGCCCGCGGTGAAGCGCGTCCGGCCGTACCCGTTCTATCGGCTGCCCCGCATCTCGCGCAATCAGGTGGAGGTGGGGCGCAACTTCCGCGCGCACCTGCCGCTCGGTCCGGGGCCCGCGTTCGCCGAGATGGAGCGCGGCCTCGGTGGGCCTCTGCATTTCCAGATGGTGGAGTGCTTCGTCGCGCACGCGCGCGATCTCGAGTCGCTGCTGGCCGGTGTGGTCGTTCGGTTGGCCGGTGTCGGTGAGCGCTGGGGGCTCGCGGTCATCGATCGCGTCCTCGCCGTCGCGCTCGCGGGTCGCGTGCTGGGCATCGACTCGGCGAGCACGCCCGAGCTGCCCGCGCCGCGTCAACCCACGTTGGCGGAGACGGGCGCCATCGAGCTCCTGGTGCAGCTGCTGGTGGAAGAGCAACCCCTGCGCGTCGTGGGCGTGGTCGAGCCCGATGCGCTGCTGGGCGTCATGGGCACGCTCGCCGACGATGCACTGGTGCACGTGCTCGAGGCTCGCGTCGACTCTCCCGTCGGTACCGGGGCCGCGCGCCTCATCGTGCCCGACGCGATCGCGGCAGCCGCGATGCCGGTGCGATCACGTCCGTCGTTGTTGCGGCGTCGGGAGCGCCTCGCGTCGCAGAACGTCCAGCTCGTCGTCGAGCTGGCCCGCGTGCGGTTGGCCGGCGCACGCATCGGCGAGGCTCGGGTGGGCGACGTGGTCGCCTTCGATCAACCCGCGCCAGGGCCGGCAGCATCGGTGGAGGTGCGCCTGCGCGTGGGCGGCGGTGCGCTCTCGGCCGAGGTCCGCGGTGACGCGCTCCACATCACGCACGCATTCCGTCTCTACGAAGGAGCCCAGATGATCGAGGACCCGTCTTCCCGCACGCCCGAGCCCGCCGCGAGCGATCAACTCTTGCGCGAGCTCAACGTCGAGATCGTCTGCGAGCTCGGGCGCGTCTCCATGAGCGGGCGCGAGCTCGTCGAGCTGGAGCCCGGCGCCGTGATCCCGGTGCCGCGACCGCTCGCGGGTCCCATCGATCTCACCGTTGGTGGGAGGCTCATCGCGCGCGGCGAGCTGGTCGACCTGGAAGGCGACCTCGGCGTGCGGCTCACCGAGATCCTGGCCTGACGCTACAACCGTGCGTCGACGGTGAGCGTGTACGGCTCCGAGCAGCTGGATCCGGCGTAGCGCTTGACCCGGACGAGGTACCAGCCTTCGTCGGACAGGGTGCACTGCTCATTCCAGCGCTGGTCCTCGTCTCCACTCGAAGACAGGCCGGCCACGAGCAGCGTCGTACCCGAGCAGCTGCCCGTCGGCGTGGAGTAGAGATACACGTCGTAGTCGACACCGGCGGGTACGGCCAGGCGCACGCGCAAGAACCCGGTGCAGCTGTTCCCGGCGTCGGTGGCGTAGAACTGATACCAGTCTTCGTCGTCGCTGGTGCTCTGTAGATAACCCACGGTGACCGACGTGAATGCGCCGCTGCCGAGATCGGGAAGCGAGCTCGTGCACATGTTGCCGGCCTCCTGGGGATCGAGGAATGGCTGGCACGCGCCTCCACCGCAGCTATCGCACGACGTGGCGTTGCACGACGACTGACAGCAAGTGGTGCCCACACAGAACCCACTCAGGCACTGACTGGACGCGGTGCAGGTGCCGCCCGAGCTCACCCATGGCATGCACTGTCCGCCGAGGCAGTGGTTCTGCGGCTGCACGCACTGACTATCGGACGTGCACGTGGCGGGACACGTGAGCGCCGATTGGGTCGTCGCGCCAGTGCAGGTGGTCGGTGCGTACGCACCGCACGGCTTTCCGATCGACGACGTACATGCGGAATCGTCCGCGACGGCGAGCGAGCCGCAGATGCTGGCCACGCAGATCTTGTCGGTGCGATGGCCCTGGCACGAGGTGACCGGCGCATCGCACGTCGCGGCGCCTGCGTACTGGGCCGGGCAATCGGTGGCGACGCCGCAGCAAGCGCCGGTGGTGGCGTCGCAGCAGAAACCGTTGAGGCAGTGGTGGCCGGTGCCGCACTGGTTGTCGGTGGCGCAGGTGCTGCCGTCCGGCTTGCGGGCCACACAGGTGGTGCCGTTGCAGTACGCGCTCGCCACGCAGTTCGCGTCGGTGCTGCAGGTGGTCGGGCAGGCAAGCGCGTTCTGCGTGGCTGCGCCGGTGCAGCTCTGCGCGAGGAGCGGGGTGCAGTCGATGCCGATGCTGGAGCCGCAGGCGCGGTCGTCGTCCACCTGCACGGAGCCGCACGTCCCCGCGGCATCGCAGAACGGATCGCGGCGGTGGCCCTGGCACGAGGTCGGGGGTGCGTCGCACACCGGCGGCGTGGCGTACGTCACCGATGGGCAATCGGTGGATGTGGCGCAGCAATCGCCGCTGCCGCAGCAATGACCGTTCTGGCAGTGGTTGCTGCCGCACATCTGATCGCGGCTACAGACCGAGCCGTTCGGGAGGCGCGGCGAGCACGCGCTGCCGTCGCAGTACGAAGTGGCGATGCAGGCCGTGTCGTTGGTGCCGGTGCAGCTGGTGCCACAGTTGCTGCCAGCGACGGGTGTGGTCATCGTCTGGCACGTGTAGCCTCCACAGCTGTTGACCGTGGCGGGCGCGCACTGGCCGGTCAGACATTGCGGAATCGCGGACCCACCGTACGCCCCCGAGGTGCCGAGCAGCCCGCACTTGGGCCCACCGCACAGGTAGCCCTCGTCCGTACTGCCATTGCAATCGTTGTCCTTGCCGTCGCAGATCTCGGGGTGGCCCGAGAACACGTTGGCGTCTGAGTCGTCGCAATCGGCGCCCAGGCATCCTGCACCGATGCCGCGCTTGTCCGCGTCTCCGTCGTAGCAGCACAGGCCCGAGTCCGAGTCCGGGACGCAGCGCGACTGGCTCGGGTCGCACGAGAAGCCCTTGGGACACGTACCGCCAGCGCCGCAGCGCGCGAGGCACAGGCCGACGACGCCCATGTCGCCGTTCGGCACCATCGCGCAGGACTCGTCGAGCCCACACTCTGCGTCGACACTGCAGCGCGTGCACAGCTTGCTGTTTGCGATGTCGACGCAACCCGCCGAGGTGCAAAGTTGCCGATCGCCGCACTTGCCGTGATCCGGTATGTGCGAGCACGTCTTGGTGGGAAGGCACACGTCGGTGGTGCACGGCACCTTGTCGCCGCAGTCGCCACATGGGCTCGGCGTGGGGTTCTCGTTTTGGAGCAAGTCCGCGCCCGCGAGATCTCCACCTCGTCCGCCATCGCCGAACGACGCATCGTCGGGCATGGCGCTATGCACCTTCGCGCAGCCAGCGCCGGTGAAGGTCACGCAGCCGGCGAGGCACAGCGCGACGAGCGAAAAACGACGCAATGCAAAATCGGGCAGCACTCGGGCGCATCCTAGCCCAACTACGGGCCACGTCGCGATTCAAGCTCGATAGAGGCGTGCGTAGCGCTCCGCCGGCTCGCGCCACGAGAAGTCTTGCGCCATCCCCCGTCGCTGCAGCGCGCCGAAGACCTCGGTGTCGCGCCATGCGAGCATGCCACGACGAAGCGCGGCCTCGAGCGCCGCGTCGCTGTAGGCCTCGAACACGAAGCCGGTTCCGCTGCCACTCTTCTGGTCGAAGTCGACCACCGTATCGTAGAGCCCGCCGGTGGCCCGCACGACCGGCGGCGTGCCATATGTCTGCGCGTAGAGCTGGTTGAGCCCGCACGGCTCCCAGCGTGACGGCATGAGGTACAGGTCGGCGCCTGCCACGATGCGATGCGCCAGCTGCTCGTCGAAGCCGATGCGCACGCGCACCGACTTTGGATTCGCGCGCTCGAGGAGCAGCAGCTGCTGCTCGAGCGCAGGCTCCCCGCTTCCGAGCAGCACGCACTGCACGCCATCCCGTAACAAGCGCGGCAGCGCGCGTGCGACGAGGTCGAAGCCCTTCTGCTCGGTGATGCGCGCGACGGCGCCGATGAGAGGCAGATCGTCGCGCAGCGGCAAGCCGACGTCCCTCTGCAGCGCGACCTTGCATTTGCGCTTCGCACCGAGCGAGTCGCGATCGTAGAGGTGGGCGAGGTGGGGATCGCTGGCCGGGTTCCACACCTGGCCGTCGATGCCGTTTACGATGCCGGTGAGCCGCGCCTGGCGGGAGCGCAGCATGCCGTCGAGACCCCAGCCAGCCTCGGGCCGCAAGATCTCTTGCGCATAGTGTGGGCTCACCGTCGTGATCTGGTCCGCCACCGCGATGCCGGCCTTGAGAAAGCCGACCTGTCCCCAGAACTCGTAGCCGTCGGGAACGAACTGCTCCGGTGGCAGGTCCAGCTCACCCACCACCGACGAGGGAAACAAACCCTGGAAGGCCAGGTTGTGTATCGTCATCACGCGGCGCGGGCGGACGCGATCGGCGGGCGGGTGCATCGCGTAGAGTAACGTGGGCCCGGCCTGCCAGTCGTGCGCATGCACCACGTCGGGCCACAGATCGAGCTCGTCGGCAATGGTGAGCGCGGCGCGACCGAGCAGCGCGAACCTGCGCGCATTGTCGGAGAAGTCACCGCCGGTCGGTGGACCGTAGATCCCATCGCGGTCGAAGGACGGCGGGTGATCGATGAGCCAGACCTTCGCTCGTGGCTGGCCGGCGAACGAGCCTTCCCACAGCTCGACCTCGAGGTTGCTACCGCCCAGCTGGATTGCGAACTTGCGCAGCCGCTTCGCGAGGCCGCCGGGGAGCGCGCCCATGCGATAGCGCGGAGTAGCCACGATCACTTCGTGCCCGGCCGCGGCCAACGCCGGCGCGAGACCCGCCAGCACATCGCCGAGCCCGCCGGTCTTGGCGAACGGCGCAAGCTCCGAGGCCACGTGGAGGATGCGCACGCTAGAGCTGCACGTCGCGCAGGAAGCGCGCGGCTTCTTCGGGTGGCGTGGAGTTGATGTGGAAGCCGGAGCCCCACTCGAAGCCAGCCGGCGTGGAGAGCGAGGGCATGATCTGGATGTGATAGTGGTAGTGCGCCACTTCTCCGACGGAGAACGGTGAGGTGTGCAGCGTGATGTTGTACGGCGGGTCGTCGAGGCCACGCTCGAGCTTCGCCAGCGCCGTCTTCAATGCCTCGGCCAGGCTGCGCAGCTCGTCGGCGGTCGCGTTCTCGAAGGCCGCGCGATGCGAGCGCGGGATGATCCACGTCTCGAACGGGAAGCGGGACGCATACGGCGCGATGACCAGCTGCTCGCCGTTGTCGTGGATGACGCGCGACTTGTCGCGATGCTCTTTGTGCACGATGTCGCAGTACACGCAGCGTTCCTTGAAGTCGTAGTGTGCCTTCGCGCCGGCGAGCTCACGCGTCACGGTCGTGGGCACCACCGGCAGCGCGATGAGCTGCGAGTGCGGATGCTCCACGCTGGCACCGGCCGCGCGACCGTAGTTGCGGAACACCATCACGTAGCGGAACCGCGTGTCGCGCTTCAGGTCGAGGATGCGATCGCGATACGCGCTGAGCACGTGCTCCATCTCCGCGATGCTGAGCTGGCTCAGCTTGCGGTTGTGGTCCGGCGTCTCGACGATGACCTCGTGTGCACCGACGCCGTTCATACGGTCGTACGGTCCGTCGCCTTCTCGGTTGAGCGTGCCCTCGACCTTGAGTGCGGGGAACTTGTTGGGGAACGCGCGCAAGCTCCAGCCCGGGGCGTTCGGTCGCGACGACGGGCCATCGGAGGGACGCCGCGCGAGCAGCTCCGGCGGCGTCTTCGACTCTTGCCCGGGGCAGAAGGGACAGATCCCGGCCCGGGGCAGCTCGCGATCGATCGCGTAGTCCTGCGGACGCCGCGCGCGATCGGTGGCGATGATGACCCAGCGATCGACGATGGGATCCTTGCGCAGCTCGGGCATCACAGATCTCCTAGCGTGAGGGACACCACGACCGTGACGGAATCACCGACGGTGCGCAGCGACAACGGATAGCGCGGCACCAGCACCGATCCTTGATACGTGCGCTCGAAGCCGGCCTCCGAGTTCGACACCGTCTCCACTGGATAACGCCACACCTCGACGGCCTGACCGAAGTCGAAGCGGGCCGAGAACATGTTCGCGCGGTTGAGGAGCGACAGCGCCTGTGTCGGTGCAAACACCCCGCGGCTGTCGAGCGTGCGTTGCTCCTCGGTGAGCGTGCGATCGGGCAGCGAGTACACCCGCTCCTGCGAGCGACCATCGAGGAGCGACAGCACGACCTCGGGTGAGAACACCACGTCGAGCGCGGCGCCGCTGACCAGCGAGATCGCATAGCGCACATGCAGCGCCTTGCCCTCCACCTCGATTCGCTTGTGCATGCGCACGGTGCGGCCAGCGACGAGGCCAGTGCGCACCATCGGCACGCCCTTGCTGTCGGCGGCGCCCAGCTCGAATGCACCGTCGAGGAAGTCGCCCAGCTCGATCTTCTGGTTCGACTCGAGCTGCTGCCACGTCGAGTCCTTCGGCAAGAAGTGATCGACGAAGCTGTAGCGCGGGCGCTCGTCGTACACGAGCAGCTTCTCGAGGCCGGGCTCCTTGACTTGCACCAGGTCGTGGATCGACACCACGCCGTCTTGCGCAGCTGCGCCACCACGCGCCACGTGCTCGCGCAGCTTGTGATGGTAGCCCTCTTCGCGACGAGCCAGCACGTTGGTGAGGAGGAACGTCTTCGGCCGATACGCGATGGACTCCACGGCGCCACCGTCGTGCGGCCGCACCATCACGGCGAGGTCCGCATTGCGCAACATCACCTCGTCGCGCAAGTCGGCATCGAGGTCGCGCACCTCGGTGAGGAGCGAGGGCGAGCCCCCACGACCGTGCGCCCAAGCGGGGCAGGGCGCGCCCAGCGCACCGTCGGCAAACGCTTCGGCGACGAGCAACTGTCGGTGGACCGCATCGCGGAGGTAGTTGAGGTAGATGCCGCCGAACAGGCCGTGCCAGTAGGCGCAGTTGCACTGCGCGCGGTAGAGCGCGCGCTTCGCGATCGCCAGCTCGTCCTCGCGATCGTGGCCTGCACCTTGGCGCGTGAGCGCTTGCGTCTCGGCATCATGCAGTCGATCGGAGACCGCCAGCATGCGCTTGTGCATGTGGTTGGCCTCGGGATACTTGGAGAGGAAGCCCTGCCAGATGCCGCCGCGTACGAACGGCCGCGCGCGATCCATCTCGTTGCGGCTGGTGAGATCCTGGCGCAACGCGAGGTAGGCCGGCTGCGTCGCCGTCGGCAGCGACCACTCTCCCATCTCCTCGTACGACGCCGTCGGCAGATATACGCGGCCCACGGGCGCGTTCTCGCGCAGCTCGTCGGCGAAGTGACCACTGCGAACGTCCTTCGACTCGACGAGGAAACGGAAGAAGCCATCGAGCCAGCCCCGGTCCCACACCCATGCACCGGTCTTCGGCCACACGCCAAACTTTTCACCATCGTCGCCGTAGGTGATGGCTCCCTCGCCGTTCGACTCGGCCGCGAGCTCGGCGAAGGCCTTCGCCGTCTCGGGCAGCTCGGAGAACGGGATGACCTCGCGAAGCTTCTTGTCGATGGGGAAGATGGCGAGCGCAGCGCCTGCCTTCTCGGTTGCCCAGTACCCCCGCAGCGTGCCGGCAAGACCGGCGGCGCGGAAGTGCGTGTCGTCCACCAGCGTGAAGCGCATGCCCGCGTCGGCGATGACCTTGGCCAGGCCCGGCTCCCAGACGCGCTCGGCCAGCCACATGCCCTGCGGCCGTTGACCGAAATGACGCTCGAGGTAGTCCGCCATCATGCGGATCTGGCCGATGGCGTCGCGCTCCGGGAGGATGGCGAGCATCGGCTCGTAGAATCCACCCCCGAGGAGCTCGACTTGCCCGCGCTCCACCAGCGTTCGGACCCGCGCGAAGTACTGAGGCCGGTTGAGCTCGATCCACTCGAGGAGCGGGCCGGTGTGATGGAGCGAGACCTTGACCTTCGGATGGGCTTCGAGGGCATCCACGATGCGCACGTAGCAAGCGTCGTAGGCACTCTCGAACACCTCGCCGAAGTTGCCTTCGGGCTGGTGGTTGTGGATGGCGAACAAGAGACGTAGAGGCATGCGGAGCGAATCGTACTCGAACGTCGGCCGCGGGATACAATCTCCGCGTGGCCGCTCCAGCGCTCCTGGACGTGGGGCGCCGGATCCTCTCCGGCACCTATCAACTCGAGTCGAGCGAAAGATCGCTGCGGGTGGGATGGGCGTGGTCTACGAGGCGTCGCACGTCTCGCTGCCGCTGCGCTTCGCGATCAAGATCTGGTCACGTCTCGAGAGTGAGTCCGACGATGCAGTCGCGCTCGAGCGCTTCCGCCGCGAGGCGCAGGTGGCAGCGGCGCTGGTGAATCCGCAGGTGGTGCGCCTGCACGATTACCAGATCGCGGCGGAGGGCTTTCCCTACATCGTGATGGAGCTGCTCGAGGGTGAGGACCTCGCGCGTCGCATCCGCCGCGAGAAGCGCATCAGCCTCGCGCAGGTGACGCGCTTGGTGTCGCAGATGGCGCTGGCGTTCGACGCGGCGCACGACCTCGGCGTGGTGCATCGCGACCTGAAGCCGGCCAATGTGTTTCTCCATCAATCGCCCGAGCCCGACTACGTGAAGGTGCTCGACTTCGGCGTGTCGAAGGTCCTCGATCGCTCGACGATCACCGCCAGCGACATCCTCGTCGGCACGCCGATGTACATGTCACCCGAGCAAGCGTGTGGCGACGAAGTCGTGTCCCCCAGCTCGGACGTCTTTTCGCTCGGCATCATCGCGTACGAAGCGCTGACCGGCACCAAGCCGTTCGTCGGTGCGTCCATCCCGGCCGTGCTCTATCAGGTCGTCCATTGCGATCCGGTGCCGGTCTCCACGTTTCTCGGCGCCGATGCGGCGGAAGATCAAGCGTCCTGCTGCCACTTGGAGACGAGTCCAGGGGTGGTCGGTAGTAGGTAGCGTCAGCGACGATGGGAGGTCGTGACGCAAATTCGCGTTGCGAGTCCGTATCGCAGCGACGAGAAAAACCTGGAACACCGTCGCTGATTGATCGATGTCATCCGTGGGGAAAACGTGGGGGAGCGGGCGGAAACCCGCTTCCCCCCTACCTACGGAGAAACGTTCGATGACCTTAAAACGAAGAGTCAAAGCGATACAAACATTTTTTCGGCAGCGACGGGATGTGCTCGATTTCAGCAGCATTCGAGATCCGCGTCGGCGGCGAGGACGCAGGTGGTCAGCAAGGCGGCCGATCGAAATTACGTGATCAACTTTGATGGGGGCAGTGATGAAGAGTTCCTCTGCGTTTGGATACGCGCGACATCCCATCGTCCTCCACCATTGTCGGATCGATGCGACCGCGAACGCAGGAGTGTCGTGGTCGCGACCCACGCTCACATACGCCTCGTTGCGCGCCATATCGTAGACGCCGTACGGGATGGCCTTACCGACGGCATCGGAGGGGAAATCGTGCCCGAGCACCTTTTCGGGAGTCCCGGCCGGCTGCCATTCCTTCCCGCCGTTCTTGAAGTCGCCAACGAGCTCTTTTTTCTTGGTGTCGACCGAGATCACCGGGCTCTTGCGCGCAAGAAACTCTGCAACCGCCGAATTGATGTGCTCGAACTGGGCGTTCCGATCGGGGTGCGCCGTGCCCTCGGTACTCTTGCGCGCGGATTTGAGGCTGTAGCCGAGCTCGTTCAGCAGGCGGCCCACCATCGTGGCGCTCACCTTCCACCCGTTCTGCACCATCGCCGCTGCAAGCTTCGCTTTGCTCTTGCACGTCCAGCGCAGGGGTGACATCGGATCACCGCGCGTCAGCGGGTCGACCAGGTTCTCGAGCGCGGTCTTGATTCCGGGCTGCTTCTGCTGGAGCGACGGTCTCCCAGCGCCCTGACGTCGTATTCGCCCCTTGATCGCTATCCCCGCATCGAGCTCACGCCGCCCGTTGCGAATCGTTGCGCGCGCAAGACCTGTCGCCGACGACACAAGCGCGTCGCCACCGTATCCGAGCGCCCGCGACTCCGTCGCCGCCCACAACCGCCGTGTGCGCTCGTCGAGCACACTCCTAATCGCAGCGTACTTCTCGACGATCGTCTCCTCCACGCACGTGTCACGCCGCATACCCGCGTTAGATCATCCAAA
>JAYUBF010000216.1:0-14652 GCA_043741435.1 Myxococcales bacterium | reverse complement strand
TTCGTCGCGCCCGGCGTCGAATTGCAGTACGTAAAGTCGGCGGCGTTGTCGTCGGTGCCCACGCCGTCCACCTTGCGGCAGATGGAGCCGGTGGACATCGCGTCGCTGTCTTCCGACGTCGCCGCGAGCGCGGTGCCCTCGGTGCACGGCGGTGTGGCCGTGAATCCGGCAGTTTGTTCATCCTACAAGCAGCACGTTCCGATAGAGTTGACACCGATGGTCATTCCTGCGCGTTGCCCGGTAGCGGGGCGCTGAACCGTTCCGTGAACTGCTGCATGAGACGTTCTAGCTCCGCCTCGGGCAAGGTCGCCTCAGCGAAGCGCACCAAGCGCCCGCCCAACGCCGCCGCGCGGGCCAACAGGGGCGCGCCTCGCCCGGCGACGAACGCCGCGAGCGACTCGTCCGTTGCCGTCGCCGTGTACAGGACCATCGCGCTCTTGCCACGCGGGAACGAAAGCAAAGCTTCGGCGCGCACCTGCAGCAGGCCTGGCCGCTCCGGCGCTTCCGCTGCCGCGCGCTCGAGGGCGCACCACGACCCAAACCTCACGCCCATCGTCGCCATGTTCTGTCGAGGCGTGCCTCGTCGATTCCCGGCTGTAGCGTGTTGCTCATCAGATCGTCTTCATTCTCCTCGAGCACGACGCTCTCCGTGAGCTCCCCCGCAGCGTGATCAGATTCGGTCACCAGCGGACCGACCAGAGACTGCGTGGAGAACTAAGACGTTCCGTCCAAAGCGGGTTCGCGGGCTCGGTCGGTGATGCAGTAAGAGCAAGACCTGCCTCCCGAGAGGATGTGCTCGGTCCGCTCGACGGAGACGCCGTCACCCAGGAGGGTACGAAAAAGCGACAGCTCGCCGCCACACAGCTTCGAGCAGATGCTCGCCGCCTTCGCGATGGCGCAGTGGTTCTCCACGAGTTCGATCGTTCCATCGCGGTTGTGCCGGGATTCGGCCATGTAGCCTTCTTCGCGCCGGATGCGCGCAAGCGTGGCCACACGCTCCTCAAGCGGGGCATTCGGTGCGGGCATTCGCGCGCGATAGCTCTCGGCCTGCTGCCGCGTTCTCACATCGGTCAGACGCTCGAGGCCTTCGTCACCAAAGGCGCTCTGGATCGCCTGGAGCATTTCGACAGCGAGCTCCGCGTGGTGGTCGGGAAACTGATCAGAGGCATTGGGCGTGAGCCGCCAAAGGCGAGCCGGGCGACCGACCTTGCGGCGGTCGTCGGTGAAGTCGACGAGCTTTTCTCCCTCCAAGACGGCGAGATGCTGGCGAACGGCCATCGGCGTGACCCCCAGCCGCTTGGCTATGCCGGCGGCGGTCTGCGGTCCCTTTGTCTTCAGGACATACAGAACGCGTTCCCGCCCGGTGCCGGGAGCGTCAGACCTCATAGCGGCAGCATGCACAGCTTCCTCCAGTTTCGCAACTTAGAAAAGTACATGCTTGACAAACATAAGTCAAGCGTATACTTGTTTTATCAGCGACGGGGCCCCAAGTGGCCTCGAGGCACACGCAAGCGGCAGGAGCAGGATGATGGCGGCCGTCGACGATCCGAAGACCCTCGGCCGAGCGCGTCTCGCGTTCTCCGACCAGCACGACATCGACGAGTTCGTCGCCACGCTGGAGAAGTTCGAGCGCGGAGAGATCGGCTCCGACGAGTGGCGCGGGTTTCGTCTTCTCCGTGGGACGTACGGCCAGAGGCAGGACGGCGACGTCCACATGCTCCGGGTCAAGGTGCCGCAGGGGGTGCTCGACCAGCGCCAGCTCTACGCCCTCGCAACGGTGGCAGAGACCTACTCGCGAGGCTTCGGCCACATCACCACGCGCCAGAACATCCAGTTCCATTTTGTGAAGCTGCACGATGCGCCGCTGGCACACCAGCTCCTTGCCGATGTTGGCGTCACGATGCGCGAAGCCTGTGGGAACTCGGTTCGCAACATCACGTGCTGCCCGTACGCCGGTGTGGCCCAGGACGAGCTCTTCGACGTCACGCCGTTTGCCGATGCGCTCACCCGCTACCTCCTGCGGCACCCGCTTTCTTCGTCGCTCCCGCGCAAGTTCAAGATCGCCTTCGAAGGTTGTCCCGAGGACCATGCCTTCGCCGCGATCCACGACATCGGGTTCAAAGCGCGTCTGCGCGGGACGAACGGCCATACGGAGCTGGGATTCCGGATCACCGTTGGTGGCGGCACGGCGATCTTGTGCCGATCGGGCAGCCTGCTTCACGAGTTTGCCCCAGCCGCCGAGATCCTCGACGTCGCGGAGGCCATCGTCCGCGTCTACCACCGCCTCGGCGATCGCGAGCACAAGCACAAGAACAGGATGAAGTTTCTCATCAAGGCGCTCGGCTGGGAGCGCTACCGCGATGAGTACGAGAAGGAAAGAGCGTGCATCCGCGTCGCGGGCGGCGTGAGGCTTCCCTTCGCTCCCAACGATCCGCCCGTCGAGCACGCCCCCAGCGGAACACGCGAACCGGCGCCGTCGCCAGTGGACGTTGCCGCGCGAGTCGGGAGCGGGGCGGTCCGAGGTCCCGGCATCACGCCGGAGGTGAGGCCCGAGCTTGGGACGACCGGCGCCGACTTCGAACGCTGGGGGAAAACGAACGTCCGGCCCCAGAAGCAGGAAGGCTACTCAACCGCCACGGTAACGGTCCCTCTCGGAGACTTCACTGGGCAGCAGATGCGAGTCCTCGCCGACCTCGCGGGCGTCTACGGCGACGGGCTCGTGCGCGTGACGCAGGAACAGAACCTGCTCTTCCGCTGGGTTCGCAACGAGGACGTCGAGGCGCTGTTCTGCCGGCTCGCGGCGACCGGATTCGCGCTGCCCGACGCGGGAACGATCGCTGACGTCACGAGCTGTCCAGGCGCGGAGTCCTGCAAGCTCGCGGTGACCCAGTCACGCGGTCTCGGGGATCTGCTCGGGCGATTCCTTCGGAGCAGGCCGGATCTCGTCGCGGCAGCAACAGATCTGATGATCAAGATCAGCGGCTGCCCGAACGGGTGCGGCCTGCACCACATCGCCGGCATCGGCTTTCAGGGCGGCATGCGGAAGGTCGGAACCAAGACCGTGCCGCAGTACTTCGTGATGGTCGGCGGAATGGTCAGCGAGGGAGGAGCCCGCTTTGCGCGAACTGCGGCGAAGATCCCCGCTCGACGCATCCCCGTGGCTCTCGAGCGTCTGATCGGGTTCTACAAGGCGGAGCGCGCTGAGGGCGAAACCGCAACGGCGTTCTTCGCGCGCGTCGAGCTGCCTCGCGTCAAGAAGCTGCTCGCAGACATCGAGGGGATGACTCCCGAGATGGCGCAGGCAGAAGACTTCGTGGACCTCGCCGAAACCGAAGAGTTCCGGCCGCAAACGACGGATGGCGAGTGCGCGTCATAGTCCACGTGCTTGCGTCTATTTGGTCGTTTAGCAAGAAATGCCTTGCTTAAGTATAGTCAAGAATGTACTTTCGTATTTATCTAATCGGTCGACAAGTAACCCCCGGCCGGACGAGGAGAGCACGATGCCAGCCACCGCGAAGATCACGAAGCGCAGCACGATGCAGGAGGTCCTGGAGGCCTATCCCAGCGCGCAGCGTGCCCTGTTTCGCCGCTACCACATCGGGGGGTGCAACAGCTGTGGGTACGAGCCCGACCACATCCTCGAAGAGGTCGCGCACCGCCACAAGATCACCGATCTCGAAGAGGTCGTCGCCTTCATCGAGCACTCCGAACAGGCTGACCAGCGTATCCATGCGAATCCGACGGACGTGGCGACGGCACTCCGCGGAAAGAGCCCTCCTCGTCTGCTTGACGTCCGGACTCCTGAAGAGTGGGAACTGGCTCGAATCCCAGGCGCGACGCTCATCTCTGAGGAGCTGACGAAGGAGATGATGCACTGGCCCAAAGACACGGCGATCGTCTTCTTCTGCCACGTCGGTCAGCGAAGCCTCGACGCCGCTTCGTACTTGGCAGGGCACGGCTTCTCCAACGTCCGCTCGATGACCGGCGGGATCGACGCCTGGTCGCTCGCCGTGGACACCTCGGTGCCACGCTATGAGATCGCGCGCGATCCACAGGGCAAGGCGGCGCTTCGTCCTCTTCGCTCGGTCGTGTCGCAAGCCGCGGGCTGCGCGAAGTAGGAGGAAGAGCGATGGACATCATTCCGAACGACATCCGCGAGCTAGCAAATCGGGAGTACAAGTACGGGTTCGTCACGGACCTCGAGACAGATGCGGCGCCGCGCGGCCTGAACGAGGACACGATACGGTTCATCTCGGCCAAGAAGAACGAGCCGGAGTGGATGCTGGAGTGGCGCCTCCGAGCCTACCGGCACTGGGTGAAGCTGGAGAAGTCGGAAGCGGAGCCGAAGTGGGCCAACGTCCACTATCCGCCGATCGACTATCAGGACATCATCTACTACTCGGCTCCCAAGCCCAAGACGCCCGGTCCCAAGAGCCTCGACGAAGTCGATCCCGAGGTGAGGACCATGTTCAACAAGCTCGGCATCTCGCTTGCCGAGCAGGAGCGCCTCTCCGGCGTCGCCGTGGACGCCGTCGTTGACTCCGTCTCAGTCGCGACGACCTTCAAGAAGAAGCTCGCCGAGGTCGGCGTCATCTTCTGCTCCTTCTCGGAGGCTGTGCAGAGCCATCCAGACCTGGTGCGGAAGTACCTCGGCTCGGTGGTTCCCTACACCGACAACTTCTTTGCGACGCTCAACTCCGCCGTCTTCACCGACGGCTCGTTCTGCTTCATCCCCAAGGGCGTGCGCTGCCCGATGGAGCTGTCCACCTATTTCCGCATCAACGCCGCGGACACGGGCCAGTTCGAGCGAACTCTCATCATCGCCGAGGACGCCGCGTATGTGAGCTACCTCGAAGGCTGCACGGCGCCGATGCGAGACAAGAACCAGCTCCACGCCGCGGTGGTCGAGCTCGTCGCGCTCGAGGGCGCACAGATCAAGTACTCGACCGTGCAGAATTGGTATCCGGGCGACGCCGAGGGGCGCGGGGGCATCTTCAACTTCGTCACCAAACGCGGCAAGTGTGCCGGCGCGAACTCGAAAATCTCCTGGACCCAGGTCGAGACCGGCTCTGCCATCACCTGGAAGTACCCGAGCGTCATCCTCCAGGGCGACAACTCAATCGGCGAATTTTACTCCGTCGCCCTGACCAACAACCGCCAGCAGGCCGACACCGGAACGAAGATGATTCACATTGGGAAAAACACGCGGAGCACCATCCTCTCGAAGGGGATCTCGGCGGGCTATGGACAGAACACGTACCGGGGGCTGGTGAAAGTCCTCAAGTCGGCGACCGGTGCGCGGAACCACACGCAGTGCGATTCGCTGCTCCTCGGCGACAAGTGCGGAGCGCACACGTTCCCGTATGTCGAAGTGAAGAACCCGACGGCACAGGTCGAGCACGAGGCGTCGACTTCGAAGATAGGCGAGGACCAGCTCTTCTACTGCCGGCAGCGAGGCATTCGGGAAGAGGACGCGGTCTCGATGATCGTGAACGGCTTCTGCCGCGAGGTCTTCAAGGAGCTACCGATGGAGTTTGCCGTGGAGGCCCAAAAACTTCTGAGCGTGAGCCTGGAAGGCTGCGTGGGCTGAAAGGAGCGAGGAGGAACCACCATGGCCACGATCATTACCGAGGAATGCATCAACTGCGGAGCCTGCGAACCAGAGTGCCCAAACGAAGCCATCAGCGAAGGTGACGACATCTACGTCATCGACCCAAACCTCTGCACCGAGTGCGTCGGGTTTCACGACCACGAGGCGTGCCAGGCGGTGTGCCCAGTGGAGTGCTGTGTGCCGGATCCGAACATTCGTGAGTCCGAGGAGATTCTTCTCGAGCGCGCCAAGAAGCTTCACCCGGACCAGACATTCCCCAGCCCGCTGCCGCCTGAACTGACCCTGTTTTCCAACCCGAATCGCCAGCGAGTGCCCGGCGAGGCGGCTTGAGGTGAACCCGATGCTCAATATCAAGAATCTACACGCCAAGGTCGAAGGCCGCGACGTTCTGCGTGGCATCGATCTACAGGTCAACGCAGGCGAGGTTCACGCGATCATGGGGCCGAACGGCTCGGGCAAGAGCACGCTCGCCCAGGTGCTCGCCGGCCGCAATGCCTACGACGTCACCGGCGAGGTGCTCTACGAAGGCAAGGATCTGCTCGCCTTGTTGCCCGAGGAGCGCGCGGTCGCCGGTGTCTTTCTCGCGTTCCAGTACCCGGTCGAGATCCCTGGCGTCGGTAATCTCTACTTCCTGCGCACGGCGCTCAATGCGGTTCGCAAGCAGCGGGGGCTCGAAGAGCTCGACGCCATGGATTTTCTCTCGATCGCCAAGGAGCGGATGAAGCTCGTCGAAATGGACCAGAGCTTCATGAACCGGTCCGTCAACGAAGGGTTCTCGGGTGGCGAGAAGAAGCGGAACGAGATCTTTCAGATGGCGATCCTCGAGCCGAAGCTCGCCATTCTGGACGAGACCGACTCGGGCCTCGACATCGATGCGCTCCGGATCGTCGCCGCCGGCGTGAACGCGCTTCGAGGGAAAGATCGGGCGATGGTGGTCATCACGCACTACCAGCGGCTCCTCGACTACATCGTCCCGGATCGCGTGCACGTCCTTGCAAACGGCCGGATCGTCAGGTCAGGCGACAAGGACCTGGCGCTCGAGCTCGAGAAGCACGGCTACGCGGCCTTCGAACAGCACACGGCCGTACCCACATCTACGACAGTCGGGATAGCGCCATGAGCGGCGCCGCGAACGCGTTTCCTCAGGCCATCTCGCGCCTGCAGGCCAAGCCCAATGGTCACCATCCCGGCTGGCTCAAGGAACTTCGCCGCTCGGCCTTCCAGTGGGTCTCCCAGCAAGGGTTCCCAAGCGCCAAGGACGAGGCCTGGAAGTACACGCGGGTTGCGCCCATCTTGGAGGTCCCCTTCGAGCCGGCCGAACCGGGAACAAGCCGCAGGCTGTCCGCTGCGGCCATTGACCAGCTCGCGGGCGACTTCGGTGGCCCCCGGCTCGTCTTCGTCAACGGATACTTCGCCGCGAAGCTCTCGTCGCTGAAGAAGCTTCCAAATGGCGTACAGGTCAAAAGCCTCGCGTCGGTGCTTGCCGAGGAGGGCGAGGCGCTAGAACCCATCCTGTCGCGTCCGTTCCGCGAAGAGCCCCACGCATTCACGGCTCTCAATGCTGCCCTCGCCGAGGATGGAGCGTTCATTCGGATCCCCGCGAACACAACGATCGAAGATCCGATCCATCTCGTGTTCATCTCGGATACGGGCGCCACGCCTCATGTCTCGCATCCGCGATCTCTGGTGCTGGCGGGAGCCGGAAGTCGGGCGACGATCATCGAAACTCACGCCGGCATCCTGGGCGACGTCTACCTCAGCAACGCGGTCACGGAGGTGGTCCTCGACGAGGGTGCGACGGTCGAGCACTACAAGCTTCAGAATGAGACCGAGACCGCGTTCCACGTCGCGCTCCTCAGCGTGCGCCAGGGACGAGGCAGCCGGTTCTCCACGCACTCGGTGGCGCTCGGCTCATCGATCGCTCGGCATGAGGTGAAGATCGCACTCGAGGCCCCCGGGGCGGAGGTCGTCCTGAACGGCCTCTACATGCCACGGGGAGAGCAACACCTCGACAACCCGACGACGATCGAGCACGCCGCTCCGCAATGCACGAGCCGCGAGCTCTACAAGGGCGTCGTCGATGGGCATGGCCGCGGTGTCTTCGACGGCCGGATTGTCGTGCGCCCGGGCGCGATGAAAACGGACGCGAGCCAGACGAACAAGAACCTCCTGCTGTCGGAATCAGCGCAGGTCGACACACGTCCACGGCTCGAGATCTTTGCCGATGACGTGAAGTGCGCGCACGGCGCCGCCGTGGGCCAGCTCGCCGTGGACGCCGTATTCTACCTTCGTTCGCGCGGCATTCCTGAGGACGCCGCGCGTGGCCTGCTCACCTACGCGTTCGCAAACGAGATGCTGGGGCTCATTCGCGTGGAACCGCTCCGGTTGCATGTGGAGAGGCTTGTCGCGTGGAGGCTCGGGACGGGCGGCGCGGGGATGGCGGCATGACCACGGTCGAGACGAGCTCTGCAACGAACCAGAGGTCCGCCGACATACAGGCGAGTCGGAACGGCCCGGCGAGTTTCGACGTCGAGCGCGTGCGCCGGGACTTCCCGATCCTCAGCGAGACGGTCTACGGCAAGCCCCTCGTCTACCTCGACAGCGCAGCGACAAGCCAAAAGCCTCAGAAGGTCATCGATGCGATGTCGCGTTTCTTCTTCAAGGAGAACGCCAACGTTCACCGAGGAGTGCATTACCTCGCCGAGCGAGCGACAGAGGCATACGAAGGTGCTCGAGCCAAGGTCCAACGGTTCCTGAACGCCGAGCACGCCCACGAGGTCATCTTCGTTCGCGGCACCACCGAGGCGGTGAACCTCGTCGCGCAGACCTACGGCAAGACGCACGTCGGCGAGGGGGACGAGGTGCTCATCACCGAGATGGAGCATCACTCGAACATCGTGCCCTGGCAGATGCTCTGCGAAGAAAAGCACGCCCGTCTTCGCGTCGCACCCATCAACGACGCGGGCGAGCTACTGCTCGAAGAGCTCGAGAGCCTCATAGGACCGAAGACCAAGCTCGTGGCCGTTACGCACGTCTCGAACGTGCTCGGCACGGTCAATCCGATAAGGCGCATCGTCGAGATGGCGCACTCACGAGGAGCGCTTGTGCTCGTTGACGGCGCACAGGCCGCGCCCCACCTCAAGGTCGACGTGCAGGCGCTCGGCTGTGACTTCTACGCGTTCTCGGGCCACAAGATGTACGGCCCCACCGGCATCGGCGTTCTCTACGGCAGGAGCGAGCTTCTCGAGGCGATGCCTCCGTATCAGGGTGGCGGCGACATGATCCTGTCGGTCAGCTTCGAGAAGACTGTCTACAACAAGCCTCCCAACAAGTTCGAAGCGGGCACGCCCAACATGGCGGGAGCCGTCGGCCTCGCCGCGGCTGTCGATTTTCTCGCCGGGCTGGACCACGACGCACTGGCCGCCCACGAACACGACCTCCTTGCCTATGGCAGCCGCGCACTCTCCGAGGTCCCGGGTCTTCGCCTTTACGGGACCGCACGCTCCAAGACGAGCGTCATCTCCTTCGTGCTCGACGACATTCACCCGCACGACATGGGCACCATCCTCGACCGAGAGGGAGTTGCGATCCGCACGGGCCACCACTGTGCACAGCCCTTGATGAAGCGGCTCGGGGTAGCCGCTACGGCCCGCGCGTCGCTCGCCTGTTACAGCACGCACCAAGACATCGACGCGCTCGTGGCGGGCCTGGACAAGGTCCGGGAGGTCTTCCGATGAACGGCGAGCTTCGAGACCTCTATCAGGAGGTGGTCATCGACCACAGCAAGCAGCCGCGCAACTTCCGAAAGGTTGAGGGCGCGACGCGCACGGCCGAAGGCTTCAATCCACTCTGCGGCGATCAGCTCACGCTCTACGTGAAGCTCGCGGACGGAGTCATCGAGGACATCGGATTCCAGGGCTCGGGATGCGCCATCTCGAAGGCCTCGGCTTCGCTCATGACCGCGGCGCTCAAGGGAAAGAAGCAGGAAGAGGCCCTGGCGCTCTTCGGACGGGTACACATCCTCTTGACCGACGGACCGAACGGCGAGGTCAAGCTCGAGGACGTGGGCAAGCTCGCGGCGCTGTCCGGCGTCTGGGAATTTCCGATGCGAGTCAAGTGCGCGACCCTCGCCTGGCACACGCTGCGGAGCGCCCTCGATGGCAAAGGCGACCGAGTCTCAACGGATGGAGAGGAGTCCAACCGATGAGAACGCCCGTCATCCGTATCAGCGATAGAGCCAGGAAGGAGTTCCTGGATGCACGTGCGGCCGCTAGCGAGGACGCCGGCGGAGACTCACTGAGGCTCAGCATCAGCGCGCGCTTTGAAGCAGATCTGTTCTTTGGGTCCAAGGCGGAAAGCGACATTGCCGTCGACTGCGATGGGATCACGATCTTGCTCGATCCACCGGGCGCGGCGCGAGCGGATGGTGTGTCCATCGACTTCGTCGACGGACCGAACGGCTCGGGCTTCAAGATCGACAACCCGAACAAGCCAGGGGGTCAAAAGAACATCGAGCTCAAGCGCGACTGCGAGGCGACGCTCATCCCGAGCGGGGAGAAAGTGCAGCTCTCGCTGGGTGAGAGCGTCGTCCTGACGCAGTCCCTCGGCGGCAGCTTCACGGTCAAGACCGACATGGGCCAACTCGTACGGATCGCGCCCCACGATGCCGACGCCCTCGGCTTTGAAGTCAAGCAAGCGAGCCAAGCGAGCCAAGCGCCCGAGGGCGCAGGTGCGTTCGACCTCGAGCGGGTAATCGAGCAGCTCAAGACCGTCTTCGACCCAGAGATCCCCGTCAACGTGGTGGACCTGGGCCTCGTCTACGCATGCGAAGCGCACCCGATCGAGGGCGGCGGCCAGCGGGTCGAGATCAAGATGTCCATGACGGCACCGGGCTGCGGCATGGGCGATGTGCTCAAAGAAGACGCGCGTGCCAGGGTCCAGGCGGTCCCCGGCGTTGCCGAAGTGGACGTGGAGATCGTCTGGGAACCGCCGTGGGACAAGAGTCGCATGTCCGAGGCTGCTCAGCTGCAGCTCGGGATGCTGTGAGGAGGAAGAGAGATGGCGCTCATTGACATCGCACCGACGACCACGATGGAGGAAGTTCTCCGGGCGTATCCGTCCGCAAAGGTGGGGCTCTTTCAGCGCTATCACATCGGCGGCTGCGATAGCTGTAGCTACAAGCCCGCCGAGACGATCGAGGAGGTTCGCAAGAACTTCAACATCCAGGACGGTCTGGACGAGATCGTGAACGTCATCCGCGGGAGCGCCGACGTCTTCGCGTCCCTGCACATTTCGCCCAGAGACCTGGCATCGACGCTGCGGGCGAACGAGCGGCTCACCCTTCTCGACGTTCGCAAGCCAGAGGAGTACGACGCCGGAAAACTCT
This sequence comes from Myxococcales bacterium, assembly GCA_043741435.1. Taxonomy (GTDB): domain Bacteria; phylum Myxococcota_A; class Polyangia; order Palsa-1104; family Palsa-1104; genus JBDTCO01. Next base: position 3,655 of record JAYUBF010000216.1, on the reverse strand, counting down.
CGGGTTCGCGACGGATCACGGTCGAGCTGACGTTCGAGATCCTCGACACATGGCCCAAGGACACGCTGCTCGTCTTCTATTCGAACGACGGCCGACGCAGCCTCGACAAGGCCTCCTACTTCCGGGCTTACGGCTTCCCGCGCGCCCGCAGCCTTACCGGTGGGCTCGCCGCTTGGGACGCCGAGATCGGACGAGAGGCCATCCCCGCGCGGGTGGAAGAGCTGAAGGAGTAGCGCGCATGGCGAACGGCTCCCACGGCTCGCTCGAGCGGATGCCAGGGGCGCTCTTTCGCGCCATGGGCACTCTCGTCCTCCAGAAAAATGACTGCGCTCGCGAAGCGCTTGCCTACGAGCTCCAGGAGCACCTCGAAACGCTCGGCGTCGACTACCACGTCCGAACGCTCAAGCGGCAGCTCACGGGCAGTGTGTCGTCGGTCCCGCCTGAGGTCCAGGGGGCCATGCGGCATGTCCTCTTGCGCGCGAACGGCCTACGGACCGACATCGACATCGACAAGGCACTCCGCACGGCGGGCCTCTGGGTCGCCCCGGAAGCTCGTCAGCCGGAACGGCTCTCGAGCGAACGAATCGTCCCGTTGGCCCAGCTCTGGCTGCTCTTCAACCCGAGGCATTCCAAGCGTGGGCTCGCCATACTGCTTTCGAAGCGGCTTGCCCGTCAGGGCGTGCATCTCAGGGTCGATCCGCTTCAGAACATCTTGGCGGGAAAGCAACCGCTCGCTCGCCGTGAAGTCCACGAAGTATTGCTCGCTCTCCTCACGGCGTACGGAATCGCCTCGGAGGCGGAGGCTCGCGAACGCCGGCAGAAGTGCCAGAAGGACATCGCCGCCTACGTCGAGGACCGCACCCTCGAACCGTCACGGCGTCTGGCAGATCTCGCAACCGCGTGGAAGCTCCGCAACCACCAGCCGTCATCACGGCATCTGTCCGTCATTCTCCAAGAGAAGCTGCAGCAGCGCGGCATTGACCTGTGCCTGCTCCAGATCCAGAAGGCCGTGGACGGCAGGTTCAAGCACGTCCGACGCGCCCTGGGTGTTGAGATGGAGGGCATGCTGCGGCAGAGCCTTCCCGAGGGTCACGACCTGACGGCTGAGGTGGCGGCGGCAGGGCACAGGCATATCCAACAGATCGACTTGTGCTGGGTAGACGCGCAGCCGATCGCAGCGTTGGCCCAGAGCTGGCTCGAGCAGCACCCGGATACGACCCAACGCCAGCTCTCCATTCGCGTGGCGAAGTCTGCGCGGCGGATGGGCTACGCTTCCAGTCCCAGCACCGTTCAGCCGATCCTCGGTGGCTACAAGAAGAGAACGCGGGGATTCATCTACCGCGCGATGCTCAAGCAGATCCCGGGCGCACGGGATCGCATTCCGCCCGAGCACATCGTTCCCTCTCAGTGGGCGGAGAACATCTTCGCCCGCGTGTCTCGCCCCGCGGCAGAAAAGAAGCCGAGCCGCCCGCGCACGACCGGTTCTGATATCGAGAGCGTCTCCGACTCCGATCCGCTGGCCGCTTACCTGAGAAGCGCTGGCGGCTTCCTGGTCCCCAGCGCCGATGAGGAACTCGAGCTTGCCCGCAGGATTGAGGACTCCGATCGCGACGTCCTCCGGTTGCTCCTGCGGTCGGCGATCGGCGCGAGAGAGCTCGCTGCACTCTCTCGAAGGCTAGCTGACGGAGAGCTGGATCCGTGGGAGATCGTCGTGGGCGCGGTGCCCAAAGATGAGCACGCCAAGCACCAGGCTCAGGACAAACTCCGTGGCGTCTTGCGCAATTTCTCCGAGCTCGAAGTGCAGTGCGCCGCACGAAGAGGAGAGCTGCTCTCCGGCAAGCGGCTCCCGGAGAAACGCGCAGCGCAGATCCACCAGGAGCTCGAGAGCCTCTGGCAGCAGATGGCCCTCGTGCTTGCCGATACCCGCCTCACCCCCGCGCACGTGAAGCGGATGAGCGACGAACTCGGAGCGCTTGTGGCCGCAGCCGAAGCGAGTCTCCGCGACAAGGGCAGCAGTGGACGCCGAGACATGCATCGGATCGAGCAGCAGGCGGGCTTGCCTTTCGAGGAGATGAAGCGGACGTGGGGGAAGGTTCAGGGCGCCATTCGCCGCGTGGCACACGCGAAGAACGAGATGGTCAAGGTCAACCTCAGGCTGGTCGTCTACATTGCGAAGAAGTACCAGCGCGGTGGCCTCGATTTCCTCGACCTCATCCAGGAGGGAAACATCGGTCTGATGCGGGCGGTGGAGAAGTTTGACCACCATCAGGGATACAGGTTCGCGACCTACGCCACTTGGTGGATCCGCTCGAGCATCCAGCGCGCGATCGGCGACCAGGGCCGAACCATTCGGCTTCCCATGCACATCGCCGAGAAGCTGGCGCGACTGCGGCGGACCTCGCACGAGGGCTTGAGCGAAGCCGGCACTTCGCTTTCGCCCGAGGACCTCGCCGGCAGAGCGCAGATGCCCCTCGCCGAAGTGTCTAGGCTTCTGCAGCTTCACGACGCGATCTCAATGCACGTGCCGGTCGGCGATGGCGAGACCACGCTGGAAGACTTCATCGCCGATGAGGGGGCGATACAGCCCATCGACGCGGTGACGAGTCGCGAGCTCGCCGAGCGCGTAGAGCACGCGCTTTCGGGGCTGGAGTCGCGCGAGGCCTACGTGCTTCGCGAGCGCTACGGCATCGGCACGGGCGACGAGCATACGCTGGCGGACTTGGGTGAGGCGCTGGGCCTCTCACGGGAACGGGTCCGCCAAATCGAGGCTGCGGCGCTGGAACATCTGCGGATGCCGGCACAAGCGGAGATGTTAAGGGAGTTTCTCGACGGTGCGGCCGTACCGGAGCGGACGCCGCGCCCCTGCGAGGGCGGACGTCAATCGGTGCCGCGCACGAAGAAGTCCAGAAGCCGCCGTTTTCCAGCACGGATCACGGAAGCCGCATAAATGGAAGGGAACCGGACCATGCCGACCACAGAGTCCCATCAGGATCACCCCCACGCGGCTGGCGCGTCGCACCAGCCGTCCACTGGCCCCGAGAAGCTACCGGGGATCCGACACATCATCGCCGTGGGGAGTGGCAAGGGCGGTGTCGGAAAATCCACGGTCAGCGTGAACCTCGCGTTCGCGCTCCAACAGATCGGGGGATGGATCGGGCTTGTGGACGCGGACATCCTTGGGCCGAGCATCCCCGGCATGCTGGGACTCCCCACGGGTCAGCCGCCAGCAATGACTGCGGACCAAAAGATCGTGCCTGCGGATCGTCACAACCTGAAGGTAATGTCGATGGGCATGCTCACCGGGGACGACAACCCGGCCATCTTGCGCGGACCGATGGTGAGCAAGTACCTGCGCATGTTCACCAGCAACGTGCAGTGGGGAAATCTGGACTACTTGATTCTCGACCTCCCACCCGGGACAGGCGACACGCAGCTGACGCTGGCGCAGAGCCTTCCCTTGTCGGGCGCGATCATCGTGACGACGCCGCAGGACGTGAGTCTCAAGATCGCGCGCCGCGGCCTGCGCATGTTCCAGACGGTGCATGTCCCCATCCTCGGCATCATCGAGAACATGAGCACCTTCACGTGCCCTCACTGCGGCAAGGGCACTGACGTTTTCCGCCGCGGCGGCGGCGAGCGCATGAGCCGCGAGCTC
>JAYUBF010000215.1:0-4808 GCA_043741435.1 Myxococcales bacterium | reverse complement strand
ACCAGTGAACCATCCTCGGCCTTCATCGGGACCTTGAGCCATCTCTCGATGTACAGAAGGACCCAAGGAATCTGACAATGCGTACGCACGGCACGTAGCAGCAGCTCGTGGTCGATGTTGTCGAACAGCCCCTTGATGTCGAACTCGATGACCCAGTCGTACTCCCAGCTTCGCCGCCTCACGACACCTATCGCGTCCAGGGCCGAATACCCCGGCCGATAGCCGTACGAGTCGCGGTGAAAAACCGGATCAACGATCGGCTCAAGGACCTGCTTGACCACCGTCTGTGCAATTCGATCCGCAACCGTCGGCACTCCCAGCAGCCGTGTTCCCCCGCTCTTCTTCGGAATCGGGACCGCCTTGACCGGCGGCGGAAAGTAGCTGCCGGAGCAGAGCCGGTTCCAAAGCTTGTACAGGTTGTCGCTGAGCTTGCTCTCGAATACTTCGATCGATTCTCCATCTACACCGGCTGATCCTCCGTTGGCTTTGACACGTTTGAACGCCTCCCACACGAGTACCTTGGAGATTGCGAACGGCTTCGTCATGACGCCGCGCTCCTCCTGCTTTCGCAGTTGGCGCGACGCCATGACCGGATAACGCGACCCCTTCGCTCCGCCACCATTACAGTGACCTCATCGCTACTACGAGTCGCTCCGCCCCTTGGCTGCGCTTCGGTATTGTCGGCCTCGCATCTCTGCTTGTGCCTTTCCCTTTGCATCGCAGCCGAAGGTTCCCGCAGTTCAACGTAGGAGCCCGAACCAAGCTGGCGCTGCCTCTATGCCGGACGCCGCGTGGCCCGTAGGCAGGTGTCGTCCACGCTGATCCCGGGCCAACATCACACTCCCGGTTTTGACGTCGTCTAATCACTTTCGGCACTTGAACGGCAGTTCGCCGCCTCGCTCCTGCACACGCCCAGTCAGGCGAGCGCGATAGTGAAGCGCGCCGCTGCGGCCGGCCTCAAGGTGGACGTGCAGCAAGCGAAACCGGAAGACTTCGGGATCTTCCCGAATGGCGGCATTGACCGCGACACCGGCCGCGCCAGGGTCAGCAGCCTGCACTCGGGGGCGGACAAGCTGGTCTCGCGCTGAGCTGCTCGTAAGAGGAACAAGCTACCTGTCGTAGTCGAGGGCAAGGCGTTTGTGGTCCGCGATGGGAAGCGCCGAGGCCCTCAGCGTTTCGCAGTGCGGGAGCACGTACGAAAGGGTGTGTGAGGCAGAAGATACGCACACGCCGTGCAGACGCGCCGAGGTGAGCCACGATGAGGGCGTGGCGATCAGTCGAGTGGGAAAGGGGGATCGATGCCATCCGTGTCGCCTTCGGCGTCACGCGTGAGGCTATCTAGACGGTGCATGGCAACCGCGGCGCGGGACCTGCCCGAGCGGGCGGGTTGCGCAGGCCCAGGTGGGCCAGGATGGTGCGAATGACGCTGGGGTCCTCGATGACGCTGATGAGGCGCATCGGGCCTGCGCACCGTGGGCAGACGAGCACCTCGAACTGGAAGGTTCGGCGTAGAAGCGTGGCCCAGGCGAGGCGACGCCTGCGAGTCGGGTCGTCTGGCGTCGGGATTCTACACAGCCATGCAAGCTCACGCGTCGCGTAGTCCGGCGTTCAGCTATCCCTTCGGCATGTCAGCCATGCGCCGATGCATCTCTTCCTTCGAGACGTTCTCGACGATGGCGCAGATCGTCCACTTGTTGCCTGCGACGTCCTTCACGGACGCGCTGCGATAGCCGTAGAACTCGTTCTTGGGTTCGGTAACCGAGGTCGCGCCCGCGCCGATTGCTCGTTTGTATGTTTCATCGACAGCGGCGCCGTCGTCGACGTAGTACGAGAACGCGCCGGGCTGAGGCTCCCAACCTTGCATCGGCTCACCACACATCACAACCGAGTCGCCGATCATGATCTCTGCGTGTGCGACGGAGCCTCCTGGCCCATCGTATCGATTGACGACCTTGGCGCCGAACGCCTTCTCGAGAAACGAAATCACCTTCGCAGCCGCCGGGACGATAAAGCTCGGGGTAATCGAATGATGGCCGTGGGGACGCGGTAGCTTGGGCATCGGTTTCTCCTGGTTGGTGATTTCTGGAGTCTTGCGGCTGAGCCATACCGCGAGCGCGCACCACGGTTCACGCAAAATCGGACTATCGCTGTGGGTTTTGCTACCACTTGCCCGAGTTCTCCCGCGACTGGGGCCGGCTTTCGGGGACGTCTGGCAACCCGCGTAGGAAGATCGCCTCGGGCTTGTGGTTGGCGTACGCCTCGAACACCGACTCCGACCAGTAGCGATCATCGAGGCCGTGCTTCATCAGTCGCTTGTAGGCGTCGATGTCTTCGCGCGAGCCAGTCTTGCACAACGTGCGGCCGAGATATTCGTGCCACGCATCTACGCCAGGGTTAACGATCACGTACGGCGTCCACAGGTCGCCGGCCACGCCGTCGTAGCCTGCCGGGCAAATGCACGCGCGCAGCTCGTCGGTCACCAACTCGCGGAGTTGTATCTGGTCGTCCCGTACTCCCTCGTGAAAGTGTAGCCCGAGGCGGGACTCGACCAGCATGGCGAGGACGCCGACGAAGATCGAATCCATACCCTGCGAGCGGGCGACCGCCAGCAAGATCGACCCGAGCGTCTCGCGATTCACGCCGACGCTCATATCCCATAGCATCCACGACGAGAAGTACGACCTCGTGAGTGGGCTCATCGGTGGACCACTCGGCATGTACTCGTCCTCGGCCTTCGCCATCCGATCCATGAACCGCCGTAGCTCGTGCACCTCCTGGAGGGCCTCGACGAGCCCAAGCGCCCAGTTCGTGACGTAGGTGTACGCGGCGAACGCGGGCGACTTGACATGGGCGTCCGGGGAAGGGACCGCCTCGCGGAAGATCCGCTCCATCTCGTCGCGGCCTTGGCGATGGGCGGCGAGGTCGACGACCGCTTTCTTCTTCAGCTTCTGATCTGAACGGAATTTAGGATCTTGCGCGCGATGGGACCGGCGGTGTGGATGGACGGCATCATGATTGGGATCCGTTGGTGAACGTGCCGCTCTCGTCGGCGGGAAGATAACACTTCTTATACTTCCTCGCGCTGCCGCGCCAGCACGGATCGTTCCGCCGAGCACCACCGCGAGGGCGCCCGTGGCGGCCAGGGCAACAGCAGCTCTTGCTCACGGTCGATCACGCCGAGTTCGACGGTCGACCCGCTCGCCCTCCTGCGTTGTCAGAGTGAGGCTGATCAGCTCGAAGCCCATCAGCACGAACAGCATGGTGTCGTCGCAGTCATGGCTTTCTTGTTACCTCGATCGGAAAGAGGCGATGACCTTCAACACGGTGAGTACCTCGACCCGTGCTTGGGTGACGCGGTACACGACGCGATACGTCTTCTTGATGAGCTCGCGGATGTCGTCTCGACCAAACTCGGGAACAGCGCGACCAGACAACGGTAAAGCCCCTGCGCGTTCAGCAACGGCCATGAGCTCGGCCACCCACCGCTCCGCTGCGACCGGCCTGTCTCGCGCGATGTAGTCACAGATCGCCTCGAGATCGGCCAGGGCGCGTGAGGTCCAAACCAGCTCGCGCGGCTCGTTCGACCGTGGACGCCGCCTGGCGCTGGCGCCCGGCGATCGGGACTTCGTCACCGCGCCTTCCGCCGAAAACGCTCCTTCATGCGTTTCTTCACGTCGACATGCGAGTGGACGCGATCGACTCCGACGTCGGCCAGCCCTTGTTCGATCGCCGCGACGAACCGTGCCTGCTCGGTGAGGTCGTCAAACGCCGCGGGCGAGAGCAGCACCCCCGCCGGTTTGCCATTCTGTGTAACGACGACCGGTGCGCCACCGTCACCAAGCTTGCGCAGCCAGTCCGCGGCCTGCGCCTTGAGCTCGCTCACGGTGATGAAGTCTTCAGACATCCGGACGATAGCCATTGGGGCGACCTCGAAGACCAAATATAGTCCAAATTCAGTTCGATGAACACCCGTGCACGAAAATTCGGTTCGCTGGCGAAATCGGAAACCACGGGTTCCGTCAGTGCTCGCGAGCGGTGCCATTGAAGACCCGGAGCTCGACAGATCGCGCGGGTCATAGCGGACGGTGACCTTGCGTCCGCGCAGCGAGCCGTCGCAGAGGAAGAGATGCCCCTCGACAGAGACCGTCGCTGACTTCTTGTTGACCTCACGATCTGCGCGCACGAGGAACAACTCGTGCGCGACGCCGGGATCAATGGGACGCCGCTTGACGGAGGCAATCGCGCGAGCGGGCGAGGTGCCAATCTCCGAGTGGACGACCTCGAGATAACGGAGCGTGCGAAAGGCATCCCAGAGGCGATTGAGGTCGAAAATGGTGAGCAGCTCCTCGCGTGCCTCGACCTCGACCTGAAAGGCGTTGGCGATGGTGCAGGTCAACGTGGCGGAGCACCAGGCGGTGGCGAACATGGGGCGGTGAGTTCATCAGTCCGCAGGAAGAATGTTCTGCTTGTAAGAGGAATAAACTGCCTCTTGTAGGCGAGGGCAAGGCGTTTGTGGCCCGCTGATCAGCGCCGAGGCCCTCAGCGTTTCGCAGTGCGGGAGCACGTACGAAACGGTGTGTGAGGCAGAAGACACACACACGCCGTGCAGAGGCGCCGAGGCGAGTCACGATGAGGGCGTGGCGATCAGTCGAGTGGGAAAGGCGGGTCGACGCCATCCGTGTCGCCTTCGGCGTCACGCGTGAGGCTATCTAGCCTGGATTTCCACGGAGGTGAGTTCGCATAAGAATCCAAGCATTTTCGGCCGTCCCCGAAGCCGCTCGTGATTCGTTTGGTTGTCGTCGCATTTG
>JAYUBF010000214.1:0-39252 GCA_043741435.1 Myxococcales bacterium | reverse complement strand
TCTTCGGCGGCTACGGCTACACCAAGGAATATCCCGTCGAGAAGCTCATGCGCGACGCGAAGCTGCTGCAGATCTACGAAGGCACGTCGCAGATTCAGCGCATCGTCATCGCAAAGAACCTCCTCGCCGGCAGCAAGTAGCCGCGCGTCGGATGGTTCACTTACACGTTGCCGCTCGGTTTCGTGTGGGCGATATCACTCCGCGACGTGACGGGTCCTGTCAGACGGCGCCCTGTTTCGGCCTCACTCCGCTGGCTCCTTTCGCAGGCAGTTCCACTCCACATTCTTAGTCCGGAGATTGCTCGAGGACGCACCTCGAAAGGGATCGGTCCGCGAGACGATCGCCAGCTGCGTTCGACGCTCAACAGGGCGCCATCTGCCACCCGTAACGACGCGCAGCTCTATCTGGGGTGTCGTTTTCTCAGACCATCAATGCCGTGCGGTGCGGCTTCGAAGCGGAGACGAACCGCAATCCGCAATCCGCGGTCGGTGACCAGCGACGACAGCAACGACAGCGAAAAAAAATGATCGCGAGCGAAGCGAGCCACCGCTGTCTGTCTGAACCACCAAACCAGATAGAGCCCGACCGTGATGCGGGTGGCAGATTGCGCCCTGTTGAGCGGAGTGAACCCGAGGCAGGGCGCTGTCTGACAGGACCCGTGAGCGGTCGGGGGATATCGCAGCCCTATTTGACGAGGCGAAGTGCAGGTCGCGGCCGCGGCGGATCGGGCTCACCACGCGTTTCATCGGTGGGTCCGGGCGCCGTGGCGAGCTGATCGGCAGCATCGAGCCCGTCGAGGATCGTAAAGCGGCGGGGTGCGGGCGCGGGCGGCGCGAGATTGCGTTCGGTCGCGCGCACGGCCGGTTGGGCCTTCGGCGCCGGCCCGGTCGCTGCATCCTGCGGCGCGCCTTCTTCCGGCATTCCTTCGGAAATGATGGCGGGGTCGATCATGAGCTCGGCCGGGAGATCTTCGCGCCAGACGGCGCCGCGGCCGGCGAAGTCGGCGATGAGGAACACGGCGCTCCAGGGTACGAACGTAGAGCAGGGCACGCGATTGAACGCCAACGTGGCGCTGATGCCGTTCTCGTCGATGTTCAGATCGTGAATGGGAGGCGTGAGCTCGTAGCCATAGTCGAGGCGAACGTTGCCGGACGCGCGCAGGCGCTCGGGAAGCATGACGCCGTCCCGTCGAGCATCGAGGTGGACCTGGGCCTCCGCGTGCTCGAGCAACGTGCGCATGACGTCGATTTTCGAAGGGCGAGGCGGGGTGTCCACGGCGGGACGATACTACCGCGGATGGTTTAGAAAGGCCTGGTGCGAGTCGCTGCCTACGTCTACCCAGGATGGCACTCCATCCCGAAGCGCGACGAGAGCTTCTACCCCGGCTTCACCGAGTGGGACCTGGTCTCGATGGCAACGCCGCGCCGATCCGCGCGCCGGAGGCACGGCTCGGCAGCGAGTCGCTCCGCGCTGCCCAATGCGCCATTATGCGGCGCGCGGTGCACTATCGGTGCTCACCGACCTCGAAGCGCGGGGTGCCGGTGTCCTGGTCGATCGCGATGAGCCAGCCCACCTTCAGCGCATACACGTTGTGTACGGGCGACCTCGGGTGCGAGGCCAAGAGGAGCGAGCGATGGGGCAAAAGGCCGGCGAGGCCACCTTCGCCTCCTTCGGCGTCGTGGACGCCGAGCGTGCGCGCCCAGCGGAGCTCCCCCTTGCGATCGATCGCGGCGATCACCTCGCGCAGGCGCGTGGTCTTTACCCGGCGATCGGCCTGGAAGGACTCCGGGGGCGAGGGCAACACGAGCTCGTCGAAGCGATAGGCGCCGAGATCGACGAACGCCGCAGAGACTCCGAGCTCGACGGCGAATGGCGTCCCGTGAAAGTCGACGTGCTCGCCCGCCGCGACGCCCATCGGAAACCGCACGATGCGCCAGTCTTTCGCCTCGTGGAAGGCGAGGTTCGTGATGTGCAAAAGGACGTCACGCGACGTGTCGGCATCGGTCATCATGTCGGAGCAGTACTTGACCTCGTGGTATCCGCGAGCGCCGCTGCTCGAGTAGTAACGGCAGCTGTCGGGCCACGGCGTGCTCGACTGGCGCGCGTTCTGCTGTGGGCTGCGGCTCCACAGCCGGTCTTCGGTGTGCTGATCGTCGCGTTGGCCCACGCCCTGCCCACATCCCGCAGGTCGGAGCACGCGCGCGCTGTCGGCTCGCCCCACGAGGTCGAGCAAGATCCCGCCGCCCCGTCCGCCGTCCTCGACGGCGAGCCAGAACTTGCCAGGCAGCGGACAGACGCCCCCTTCCGCGGAGACCGCGGGAACTCCGGCGGGGAGCTCGCCCTCGGCTCGGATCGCGCCGGTGGTGACGTCGAACAAGATCCACTGGCGCTCCCAGGTGAGAAGGTAGCTGTCGCCGCTTTGCTCGGCGATGGGTAGCCGCGGCAGGCGTTCATCCTTTGCCCATGCCGGGTCGCGTTCATATCCCGCGAGAAAGCGCGGCACCGCGACCCGCCAAAGCACCCGCCCGGTCGCCTCGTCGAGCTTGACGCCCTCCTTGCCGTCCGCGCCCTCGGTCAGACCGAAGACGGCCCCGGAGGGATCTCGCGCGGGGAGCGACAGCCAGCGGGCGCGGTCGAGCGGCCGCGGCGGCGCAAGGAGCGCGGGAACCGCAAACAGATCAGGCACGGTGCCGCCAAGTGGCACCTCATACGCGCCGCCGCTGCCCCCGCCGAAGAGCGCGTCACCACCGATGAGCACGCGCGCGCCGAGGCCGATGCCGACGAGGACGAGGGTGATGAGGCTCGCGGTCCGCACTGTCATTGCAGGTCCTTCGAGCACGGCCTGCGTCACGACCTCGCCGCAGCTCGCAGTGCTCCTCGGTGCCCGCGGGAATTTAGTCGGTTCCCGCCGTTTCGGCAAAGGAACTCATCGGCAGAGAGGCAGGGGCTTTGGAGGTGTAGGTCTCAATTCCTCGTCTCCCGCATCAGGAAGACAACCGGAAGATGGAGGCGCTCGTGCTGCAGGCAGCTCTGCGGGGATTCCGACGTGACGCAATAGTCGACGCGCCTCGACGCGATCGGTGATCAGCAAGGCGAACTTCAGCGATAGTTTCGCGGCACCGTTCCGCGTCGCGGGAACAGCGCATCCCACACCACGCTGCCATCCACTCCAAAGCGCAAGCCGAGCGCAGCGAACACCTTCGCGTTCAAGCGTCCATGGGGCGAAGGGGCGCGGTCACCGCGGCGGCGGGCTTGCAACGCCTCGCGCATCGCCACGTGATAGGCCGCGGTCCAAATCAGCCAGGCGGGCGCCTCGTCCTCCACCGCCGACGTCAGTTGCCGCCGTAGCTCGATCTCATCGGTGGTGAGGGTCTCGAGCTCGCGCAAGCTACCGGGATACTCGAGCGCCAAAGCGCGCAGGCGAGCGCGATGTTCTTCCGTCGTCGGCCCGCGACCGAGCTCGGCGCGCAGCGCGCGCATGCGATCGTATTTGTCGGCCAGCGCCCGGATCGCCTCTCGGTCCTGCGCTGAGAGGCGATGCGAACTACTCGGCAGCAATGACCTTGTCGGCTTCCTTGATGAGGTCTTCGGTGTTCGCGTTCATCTTCACCCAACCGGCGGTCGACTCGCTGCGCGCGTAGACCTCGATGGGCGGCGTGGCCGGCGTCGGTGCAGCAGACGCGGCCGCCGCGGGCTCTGGGGTCACCCGCACGCGCGCGAGCTCCACGAAGCCGCGCGGCTTGCCGTGGGACTTGTAGTCGATGCGTAGCGCGAGCTGAGGCTCACCATTCGCGGGCACCTCGCCCTTACCGAGGACGTCCGAGGCGAGCGCCCGCCAGATGCGATCGTGCCAGTTCTTCGCTTGCTCGTCGGTCTTGCCCGCCTGGTCGACGAGCTTCGCCTGAACGGGTTGCTCGGGAGAGGTCTGGGTGAGCGCCTTCGACTTGCCGCCGGCAGTGACCTTGACCTCGTCGTAGTCGGAGGTCTTCCAGTCGTGGAGCTGGCGATCGACGAGGCGGATTGCAGCAGCGTCGAGATCGCTCACGACGTTGCCGCCGAGCACGAAGACCTTGCCATCGCTCTCGCTGCGCACGTACGGATCGGAGACCCCAAAGGGCGACGCACCGACGAAGAACACCTGCTTCTGCCCGCGCGCATCCACCTCGATGCGCTTCTTCGGGGCCTCGAGCCCCACCTCCTTCAGCTTCTCCGGCGCGAGCACGCCGAGGGCGCGCGTGGCCTTGAGCGGTGCGAACTTCTCGAACAGCTTGTTCGCCGCTTCGTTGCCACGCAGCTCACGCTCGGGCGACTTTTGCTCCGGACGCGCCGAGACCTTGAGCCACACGCGCTGCCCGTCGGTCTCCTTGCGACGCTCGAGCTCCACCCACTTCGGTGGCGTGGCCGAGGTGTCTTCGAAGCGGATCTTGCGAACGTCGTTCTGCGAGGCGTCGACGATCACCACCTCGCCCGGCTTGGTCTCGGGGTCTCTTTGCCAGGTGGTGTACGCGGCGATCAGCCCGAGCGCGGCCAGGCCGCCTTGGATCGCTGCTGCGGGGGTTTTCATGCTGCCTCCTTGTGAGCCGGCTCGCTCGTGGTGGCGACGCGGGTGCCCATGCGCCGACGGCGCGTCATGAGCGCTCCGAGGCCGAGCACGAGGGCGGGAACGACGAAGATGCAGGCGTAGAACCAGATCTGGTCCTGCTTGCGCGTGTGAGAGATTGGAACGTCCGTCTCCGACGAGACTTCGCCGGCAATGGACTCCTCACCCGACAACCAACGAATGGCGTCGAACACGAGGTAGCGGTTTCCATAGGCCGCGAGGACGCCATCCGACAAGGCGTCGGAGTCGGCGAGGACCACCGCGCGTAGCTCGTCGCTGGGAGCCTTCGTGTCTTTACCTTTGTCCTTCTTGTCGTCGTCTTTTTTTGCATCGTCTTTTTTGGCTTCCTTGGGGGCGTCGTCCTTCTTCGCCATCTCCGGCACCTTGACGTCTAGCTTCCGCTTCACCGCAGCGGCCAGCTCCCACGTCTTGCGTTGCTCGCCCTGGTCGGCGTTGAAGTCGCGGTTCGGGTCGATGAACGTCTGCGGGTGCGCACGAACCGTGAAGTCCACGGTCATGCCCGGCGCGCGCTCCTTCACTTCCTCGAGGTGGCCGGCACCGACGAGGATCAGCGGCGCCTGCCCACCCATCCGGCTCAGCGTCGACACCGACGGGTGGGACGAATAGCCGGCCGTCACGATGTTCTGGCGATCCGACTTCTGGTGCGTGCGTTGTGCGAAGGCCGAATCGTTCGCCAGCGGCGTGGGGTCGTACTTCACGCCCAGCTTCGCGAGGAGGTCCTTCAGCACCGGAGGCCCACCCGGTTGCGTTGTGTCTGTTCGATAATCCGGATCGAGCGCTACGAACAATCGACCACCGCGATCGAGGTAGCGCACGAGCGAGGCGATTTCTTCGGGGGCGAGCTCTTGCTGCGGCCCCACGATGGCCACGATGGTGGCGTCACTCGGAACGTCCACGCCGAGACCGTCCTGTACGCCGAGCGAACGGACCGCGTACGATTGCGATTGCAAGACCTCGCGCAGATCGCGCAGCGTGCCGCGCTTGTCGGTTTCGTTCTGCGGATCGAACCCGCGCTCACCGTGGCCGGTGGTGAGGTAGAACGTGTGGCCCGGTCGCGCGACCTGGAGCAAGCGCTTCTGGACTTCCTTGTCGAGGTTGCGCAGCTGTGAGCGGGCGGCCTCTTGTTCGAGGCCGACGCTCAGCGTCTCCTTGCGACCGCCGCGCGAGATCACCACCATCCCGTTCGCGGTGACGTTGAGCTCCTTCGCCTTCGCAAGATCCACCGCGTTGTCGTAGGTCGACACCTTGAGCAGCGCCGAGTCCTTCTTCAGATCGGCGAAGTAGCCTTCTACTTCATCGCGCACCTCGTTCGAAGGCGGATAGAAGATCGACACCTCGAGATCCTGGTCGAGTGCCTGCACGATCTTGTGCGTGGATTCGCCGGCCTTCGCGGTGCGGAAGTAGCTGAGGTCTAACTTGGTGTCGCGCTGCGTGGCCACGTATACCGTCGAGAACGCAAACGTCAGCGCGCCGGCCAGGCCGAGCCCGGTGAGCGCGGCATCACGAATGCGTGCGACCTCGAGCTTGGGGGCACGAGCGACCGAGCTCCACGCCACCTCCACGAAGATCGTCGGCAGCAGAGATGCCAGCATCAGCACGGGCCACAGCGCCGTGAGCATGCCGGCCAGCTTCGGCGACGTGCGATCGATGGGCTTGTCGAACAACGTCGCGGTGAGATCCGATTGCACGGCGTAGAACACCAGCGCCACCACGCCGAGCGCAGCGAACACCAGCAGGCTGCGCTCGGCCACGGCGCGTTGCGCATCGGCTTGGCCTAGGCGCAGGCCGCGCAGGACCAGCGCGAAGAGCACCATCGCCGCGCCCGCGGCAGAGAACCAACGCATCGGACCCGCGCCGAACATGCGCTCACCGAGGAACACGGCGACCATGCCGCCGACCAGCAACCAGGTGGGCAGCGCACGCATGCTCTGCTCGGACTTCTTCTGAGGATGGGCCATGACTACCTCCACCTCCGCGCTTCGAGCACACGCGTTGCACCGAAGAGCGCAACGTAGGTGACCGCGACGTAGTAGGCGATGTCGCGCACGTGGATGATGCCCTGCTGGAACGGTTGGAAGTGATTTCCGTGCAGTGCCAGTGCGGTGAAGATGTCGTTGAATGGACGCTCGGTGACCTTCGCGAGGAACCAGCAGACGAGCAAGGCAACGACCATCACACCGGAGATGACGACGGCCACCACCTGGGTGCGCGCCAGCGACGAGCCGAACGTGCCGATCGCGATCGCGGCCGAGCCGAGCAACAACAAGCCGAGATAGCCGGCGCCGACGTGGCCCCAGGAGATCTTGCCGTTCACCATCACGAGCAACGGCATGTAGAGGGTCGCCAGCGTGAGGATGGCGAGGAACGCCAGCGCGGAGAGATACTTGCCGAGCACGATCTGGCCGTCGCTGATGGGCGACGAGTAGAGCAAGTTGATGGTGCCAGTCTGTCGTTCTTCGGCGATGAGCCGCATCGACACGAAGATGGCCGAGACGATCACGACTCCGCTCGAGAAGTAGAAGAACAAGCCGAGCACTTCGGCCGAGCGCTTGTCGAAGCCGCCGAGCGCATACGCGTTGAACAGGAGACCGTCGAGCGCGAGCACCACGGCGATGATCACGTAGCCGGTCCACGAGCGCAGGTACGCGCTGAGCTCGCGTTTCGCGATGAGTAGGGTGGGGCTCATGATGCTGCTCCTCGCTGTGCGGCTTGGCCGGACGTCATTTGCAAGAACGCCGTCTCGAGCGGGCTGAAGGCCACGGTGATGCGCTGCACGCCGAGGTCCGCGCCGACCAGCGCTTGCACTAGCGTCGGGCACACCTGCTTGCCAAGCCCACCGATCTTGAAGTGCGCGACGCCCTCGGCTTCGCGATGCAGCGTGATCGTGCCGCCGCTCGGCAGCACGCCGGCGATGACGGCTTGCGACCGGGCGCCTTCGCCCACCACTTCGAGCTCGATGGCCTCGCCGGCCGCTTTGCTGGCGATCTCCGTCGGTGTGCCTTGGCCCACCAGCTGACCGTCGTGGATGACGAGCAGGCGATCGCAGGTCTGCGAGATCTCCGAGAGGATGTGGCTCGACAGCAAGATCGTGTGCTGGCCCTTGAGGCCGCGGATGAGCTCGCGCATCTGGACGATCTGCACGGGGTCGAGACCCGAGGCCGGTTCATCGAGGATGAGCAGCTTGGGTTGGTGCACCAGCGCTTGCGCCAGGCCGACGCGCTGGCGGAAGCCGTGCGACAGGCTGGAGATGACGACGTCGTGCGCGTCGGTGAGCGCGGTCTTCTGCTCCGCCTCGCGCACTAGCCCGTCGATGCGACCGGCCGCGGCGCCACGCAGGCGCGCCACGAAGCCGAGGTAATCACCGACGGTCATCTCGTCGTACAGCGGCGGCGTATCGGGCAGAAATCCGATTTGCTTGCGGATCTCGTGTGGCTCGGCAACGAGGTCCTTTCCGTCGATGCGCACGGAGCCGGTGGTCGGCAAGAGCACGCAGCCGAGGATGCGCAGCGTCGTGGATTTGCCTGCGCCGTTGAGGCCGAGGAAGCCGATCACCTCACCTTGCTCGATGGTGAAGCTCAGGTCGGAGATCGCTGCGCGTTCATCGTAGTACTTGGACAGTTGCTGGACTTCGATCATCGGGAATGATCCTTCAAGCCGTTGCGGGGCCGAAGGTATTCCTGCGACAGCGGGCTTCGTCAAGCCCCCCGTTGCACCAGTGGGCCCAGATTCAGAGGCCCAGATCAGCCCGCGACGCGGTCGCGGCCGGCGCGCTTCGCCCGGTACAGCGCGGCGTCGGCCTTGGCCAAGAGGCCGTCCGGCGTCTGCCCATCCTCCGGGAACGCAGCGAGGCCGATCGACATGGTGGGCTTCACCACCGCGCCGTCCTTCTCGAACCGATGCGCCGCGATCTTCTCGCGGATATTGTCGCCCAGTTGCTTCGCCGCATCCTTCTTGTAGCCGGGCAGGAACACCGCGAACTCGTCGCCGCCGAAGCGGCACGCAGCCCCGGCGCCACCGACCGAGACCCCGATCACCTTGCCGACCTCGGCGATGGTGTGAGCCCCGACTGGATGGCCGTGCGCATCGTTGATGGCCTTCAGGCCGTCGAGGTCGAGCATCATCACGGCGAGCGGTTGCTCTTGCACCCGCGCGTTGTCGACCGCGCGGAGGTAGGCGACATCGAAGCGGCGCTTGGCGATGAGGCCCGTGAGATCGTCGGTGCCGATGAGGGTGTCCATCTGCGCGTGGTAGCCGACCTCGAGCGCGTCGGCGTGCGTGAACTTCACCACGCACGCGCCGAGGTAGATGAGATCCCCAGGTGCCAGCTTGATGGGCTGACCCTTCACCTGCTCGCCGTTCAACAACGTCCCGTTCGTGGACGCCAGATCCTCGAGGAGGAAGTCATTCTCGTGAGGCAGCACACGGCAATGCCGCCGTGAGATTCCTTCATCGTGGAGCGGGAGCTCGACGGCTGGGTCACGGCCCATGGTGATGGAACGATCGATGACCACGTGGATGCCGATGTCACCGCTCGAGCCTTGCAGCACCACGAGCGCAGCCTTCTTGCCTTGGGCGCGCGCGATCGACTCGCGAACGTCGTCGACGTTCAGCTTGACGGTGTCAGGAGAAAGAGTTCGCCGCCCACGCCTCATCGAGCGCTCAGATGGTAACACAAGCGTCCGAAACCACGGAGCCCGTGACGTCTTGGCGCGGGCAGCTTCTTGTTCGGCAAGCGCCAGCCCTAGCGTTACCGTCGGCCCCAGCGACGGCCGAGGCCCCAGGCGAGGGCCCAGCTGGCAAACCCGACGAGCAGGACCCATGGCGTGCTCCACAGCGCGCGATCTTCCGATGCGGCCACGCGGATCTCGCGTGGCGGCTTGAACGACAGGCCTCGCAGGCCGTCGCTGGCCTTGCGCGCGGTGCCGCCGGTGATGGTCGAGAGCGCGGCGAGGAGCGCTGGCCTCGGTTGCGGATCCGAGAGCTCCGCTTCACCTCCGCTCACCAGGAAGATCTTGTCGTCCTCGATCGGCCTTCCGCCGAGCACGGCCTTCGCGTGGAGGCGATACGAACCCTCCGGCAATGTCGCGATCGGGCGATCCAGACGCCCTTGTGCGTCCGTGGTGCCGGGCGCTGGCGGCGGCAGCGCGCTCGCCCGCGGTGCGTCGAGCGCGCGCCCGATCTCTTCCAGCGAGAACGTGACCGGCGCGTTCGCCACCGGGCTGTAGTCGGGACCCACCGTCGTTGCGCGCGCCGACAGACCGGCTTCGGTGCGCTCCACGTCGAGCCGCAGCAGGGACAGGGCCGGGTCGCGCACCAGCCAGCGGATCGCGCTCTCCCAGAAGCGTTCGTACGGCCTTCGACTCCCGTGGGACGGACCTTCCAGCATCCACCGCCACGTGCTGTCGCTTCCCACGGCCAGCACGCGACCTCGTCCCGCCTCGCGCACGGAGATGATCGGCAGCGGCTGTCGATCTGCATCGAGCAGTGTCGGATGGACGGCCAACACCGTGGCGTCCGGCTTGGCGCGGCGCACCAGGTTCACGCCGTCGATCGGCGGGAGCTCGGCAAACAGCTTCGCGCTCTCTTCCACGTTGAGCGCGAGCGCCGTGAGCGGGTGGGTCTTGCCCGCAGCCGTCAGCTTCGGATGCACGCGTTGTACGTCGATCGCTGCGGCGTTCTTCTGGCCGCTGCCCGCTTGCACACCCAGCTCGACGGGGAGAATCGCTTCGATGGGCGTGCCGGCGTAGCCACCCGCGTCGAACGACAGCTCACCACCCAGCATCGCCAGTGCGCCGCCTTCCTCTACATAGCGACGAATCTCCGGCAGGTACGTCGCCATCTGATAGGGCCCGTAGTCGAAGTTCTGCAGCACCACCAGGTCGAAGGTATGCAGTGATTCGCGAAATAGCTCATCGGTGGGAAAGGGAATGAGCGACAGCTCGTCGGTGGTGGCCACCTCGATCGCGTTCGGCGTCCGCAAGATGAAGAACGAGATGAGGTCGACGTTGGGATCGCGCTTGAACAAGCTGCGCAGGAAGCGCTCGTCCCAGCTCGGGCGACCGCACACCTGAAGCACGCGCACGCGATCGCGCACCACCCGCAGCTCGAACCGGGCAACGTTGTTGAGCGGAGTGAGCTCGCCTTGCAGTGCTGGCGTCGACACGTCGAACACGAACTCACCGACGCGGTCCGGCACATGGTGGAACGTGACCTTCTGGCCCTCGGTTGCACCGGTCAGCGTCACGTTCTCCGTCGCCACGACGAGACCGTCCCGCCGCAGCACGACCGGCACCCGCTTTCCGACCCAGCCCGCCTGGGCTGCGCCCAACGCCTCGAGCTTGGCCTCGAAGCTGATCGGGGTGCGCACGAACGCGAAGTCGTCGTGGCTCACGCCGGCAACGATGAGATCCTGCACGTCCGGGTCTCCAATCGTGACGGTGTGCACGGGGGCCCCGAGGCCTTGCAGCAGCGAGCGGGTGTTCTCGTCGACGTGCGGCGCGTTCGCGCCGAGCCGCCCATGATCGGCACCGTCCGACAACACGATCACGCCGGCCAGGTCGCGATCGGCTACGCGTGGCAAGGCCGCGAGCGCCTCCGCGATCCGCGTCGTGGCACCTCGTGCGGGTCGATCATCGAGCGCGGCCAACGGAATGGCGACCGGCGCGTCGGCACCGGGCTTTCCTCCCGAGGCCGAGAGCGCATACACCTCGATGCTGCGGTCGGGGGCGCGCAGCACGTCGCTGCTCGTCGCGGCCCGCGCGAGCGCGCGCGCCACATCCACGCGCGCCTTCGTGCTGCCCGAGCTGTCGGGCAACGACATCGAGGCCGACTGATCGAGCAGTACCACCACCCGGCTCGGAACGTTCGCGCGTCGCTCGCGTCGCACCGCGGGCTGCAGCACCAGCATCAGCGCGCAGGCCAAGCCCACGGAGCGGAGCGCCAGCAACGCGGTCTTCCGCGAGGGCGGCATGCGGCGCAGCCCGTACGCCGTGAGCAGCAAGCTCAGAAGCGCGACCACACCAGCAGCGATGGGCGCGCCCGCAGGCAGCGCGCTCTGTGAGACGAGGCGGACCAGGTCCGGGTTCATCGTGAGAACGGCTCCCCCACATCTCCGCCGCGGCGCCGCTTGAGCAAGAACGGCACGTGCACCTGGTCCGCTTTGTAGTCGAGGCACAAGGCGTACATCACGACGTTCATCGCGAGGCGCAGGGCTTGCTCTCGTTGTGCATCTCCGCCCGACGAGGTCGCGTGCGCGGCAGCGCCGAGGCGGTCGCGAGCGAGCGCGCCGAGGACGTCGTTCCGCGAGTAGAGCAGCACGATACGCCCATCGAGGATCACCGCCTCGAGGTAGCTCGCCCGGGTGAGGCGCCCTACCGGCACGCCCACCAGATAGAACGTCTTGTAGAGCACGTGATCGGCAGGCACCTTCGCGAGCTCCGCGCGTGGGAACAGCCTTCGCGCCAGCGCGCGCACGTCGCGATCGAACGGGTCGTCGGCTTGCCCACCCTCGGGCGCGTCGGTCTCGTCGATGAACAACAAGCCACCCGATTCGAGGTGGCCACGAAGCGCGTCGAGCACGCGTTCCGCTAGAGGCGGGAGCCCACCGCGTCCATGCAAGAACAGGAGTGGGTGCCGCCGCAAGGCGGGGTCGAGGGGCGCGAGTGCGACGGGATGTGGGCTCGCCGCGACGCTGGTGCGCTTCTCCAGCTCCCACGAGACTCGTTCCAGCGCCGTGATCTCGTCGGTGCCGAGGGCTTGCCCGCCGAGTGTGAGCACGCCGAAGTCCAGCCGATCGGCCTCGCCCATGGCTTGCGCCGGAGCCGACCCCATGAGCATGTAGCCGAGCGCGCAGCTCAGCATGCTCGCGATCATCACTGCGGATCGTCGGTGCATGGCGAGGAAGCGGTGTATCACGGCGCCGCACGAAACGCCGATCCCTCGCGCGAGTGACGTCGGTGGCCGAATCGGCTAGATTCTGCGCATGTCTTACCCCTCTGCCGCACGTTGGGTTCTTCACCTCGTAACCGTGTCAGGGCTCGCGGTGGTGCTCACCACCGCTGCGTGCAACAACCAGCGCAACGGAACCGGCGACGGTGGCGGTGGCAACTCCGACGGTCCGAACAAGATCTGCGGTTACTGCAACGGCATCCAGTGGGTGCCGTGCAAGCCGGACGGCACTCAAGACACGCCGGTGATCTGCCAGAACGGTGACGTCTGCGCCGAGGGCCTCGGCTGCACTGGCTGCATCCCGGGCACGACCACGTGCGTTGGTGACGTCGAGGTGCACCAGTGTGGTGCCGACGGCAAGCCGGGCGCCATCATCAAGACCTGCGACGCTGGCGACGGCAACGTATGCGTGAACGGCGAGTGCCTCCAAGGCTGCGCCGCGGCATCGACCAACGCGTCCAACGTGGGTTGCGAGTTCTGGGCGGTCGACCTCGATAACGAGGCAAGCATCCTCAACAACGCGGCGAATCAACCCTGGGGCATCGTCGTCTCCAACGCCGGCGTGGGCACCGCCAACGTCACCATCGACCGCAACGACGGCGCCGTCGGTGCGGCGCAACAACTCGCCAGCGTCACCGGGTTCAGCCTCTCGCCGGGGAGCGTTCAGATGGTCACGCTGCCCACCCGCGAGGTCGACGGCTCGACCAATGGCGCCGGCAACGGGCCCGGCACGTTCCTCTCGTCGAACGCGTATCGTGTGACGTCGACGCTGCCGCTCGTCGTCTACCAGTTCAATCCACTGCGCCAGTCCTACTCGAACGGCGCGTCGCTGCTCATCCCCACCAACGGCCTTGGCAACGATCACCGCATCATCGGATATCCGGCCGGGATCATCGGTCACGGCTACGTGACCATCGTCGGCACGCAGGCGGGTACCACCGTCAAGTTCAAGACCACCACCGCCACGCTCGCCGGCGGCGGCATCCCCGCGCTCAACGCCGGCGACACGTACACCGGCACGATCGGCGCGTTCGACGTCATCAACCTCGAGAACTCCGGGCTCGGCGGCGACTTCACCGGGAGCGCGGTCTCGGCGTCGGCTCCGGTGGCCGTGTGGACGGGCAGCGAGATGGCCTTGGCGCCTGGCACCTCGAGCAAGCCACCGGCGCCGCCCACGTACTCCGGCAACAATTGCTGCACCGATCACATCGAAGAGCAGGTGCTGCCCATCACCTCACTCGGCAAGCACTTCGTGATCACGCGTAGCCCGATCCGCTCCGACACGCCCGCCACGTATCCGGGCTACGACATCGTCCGCTTCGTCGGTGCAGCCGCGACCGCCACCGTCACCACCAACCTCGCGCCGCCGAACAACAGCTTCACGATCACGCCCGGCCAGATGAAGGAGGTCTTCGTAGACACCGACTTCACCGCCGAGTCCACGGAGCCGGTCGTGGTCGGGCAGATCTTGGTCAGCGCCAACTACACCGAGACCAATCTGCTCGTCGGAGATCCCTCGCTCACCCTATTCCCGGCCGTCGAACAGTATCGCCCGAGCTACCTCTTCCTCGTGCCGGAGTCGTTCGACTCCAACTACGTGGTCATCTCCCAGCCTTCGGCCGATGCACCGGCGCTCATCGACGGCGCTGCGCTCCCGGCTGCTTGCGTCGTGGGCAACGCGGGGATGCTCGCGGGCGTGGACTACGTCGCGCGTCGCTGCCCAGTGCAGCCCGGGGCGCACAACCTCACGGGCACTTCGCCCTTCGGCATCGCTGCCTATGGCTACTACCGATACGGCTCGTACGCCTTCATCGGCGGTGCGTTCGTGAAGAAGATCTACACGCCGCCGCCGATTCTGTAGTGGTTGGCGATATCACTCCGCGACGTGACGGGTCCTGTCAGACAGCGCCCTGTTTCGGGTTCGCTCCGCTGGCTTCCTTCGCAGGCAGATCCAGTCTTCATTCTCAGGCCAGGGCTTGCTCAAAGACGCACCTCGGAAGGGTCTTGCTCGGTGAGATGAACGCCAGCTCCGCTCACCGCTCAACAGGGCGCTATCTGCCACCCGTAACGTCACGGAGCTCTATCTGGGTTCGTTTTCGCGGCCCATCTGTCGAGCCGGCCGCTTCGAAGCAGCGCAGCAATCCGCGGTGTGCGACTAGCGACGTACAACGACGAGCAGCGACGCGAGCAGAAAATGATCGCGAGCGAAGCGAGCGCACCGCTGACTTTCTGAAAACCCAAACCAGATAGACCCCGACCGTGACGCGGGTGGCAGGCTGCGCCCTGTTGAGCGGTGAACGGAGCTGGCGAGCGTCTTGCGGAGCACGCCCTTCCGAGGTGCGTCCGCGAGCACGCCCTGAGCTGAGAATGTCGAGTGGATCTGCCTGCGAATGGAGCCAGCGGAGTGAACCCGAAACAAGGCGCTGTCTGACAGGACCCGTGAGCGGGCGGGGGAGATCGCAGACTCAGCCGCCGTATTGGGCGCGCAGCTTGTCGTCCCATTCGTCGGCGACGCGGGCGACGGTATCGAGGAGATCGACGAACTCGTCGAAGTCGAGCGACTCGAGCGGACGCAGCGCGCGCACGTACACACGGCTGGTGTGCCGATCGATCGCGAACGCGCTGTCCTCGGTCGCGAGGTAGTTCAGCTCGAGCAGCTGCCGATACAGGGCCTCACGATTGTTGGCCGGCACGTCCATGATCGGCGCCAGCAACATGAGGAAGCCCTTCTCTTCGACCACGTTGATGCCCACCGTGGCGGAGCCACGGGAGATCTGCGTGAAGCCTTCCTCATCGGGCGCGGGGATGGCGACACCCACCATCTCGGAGAAGCGCTCGATGTACTCCGCGATGCGTTGGCGATCGGACATGGGTCGTCGGTCCTCGGTGAGCCTGCGGGGAAACGCTACGAGCGGATGTGGAGCGGCAGCTTGCGCGCGACCGCTGCGGTCGCGCCGTCGTAGAACATCTTCCACGCGCGCTTCAGCTCGCGGCCATGGATGCGACGGTCTTCGTCGTCTTCATCATCACCTTCGTCCTCGTCCTCTTCGTCGTCGACGTCGTCTTCGGCGATGAGCTCGTCCTTCAGCTCGTCGAGGACCTCGAGGAGCGCGGGCGCCGAGCCCACGCGCAGATCGGCGATCTCGATCGCCCCATCGAACTCGACGGGGAGATAGATCTCGGCGGCAACGTCGTGGCCATCGAGACGATCGAGGAACTCGACGAGCACGTCGTCGTCCAGACCTTCACCGACGGGGATGGCCTCCTTGTCGTCGGCGTTCGGTAACTTCGGCGTGCCCATTCGCTCCATGCGTACATGGAGGTCGGCGATCTCGTCATCGCTCAAGCGATCCGTGAGGGGTCCGATCTCGATCTCCGCCATGCGCCGTGTCCTCTTCCATCGCCGGACGATTGCCGGGTGGAAGATTGTCTACACGCGAAGCCGGTGCGATCAAGTCTTGGCTGCGCGAATGAAACCCGATCCACAGGCGCTATCACCCGTGGGGCGGAGGTGTCGGATGCACAGCGACCAGGTGGCCGGATAATTTATATAGTACCTATATAAGTACCTATTAATTATGGGCAAATTGCTTGATCACATTGGCCGGAATGAGTTATTTTTGTGAGCGAAAATGCGATATCTCCTTGGTTTAGCGTTGCTGCTTACCCTCGCCACGAACGTCCAAGCACAGAACAAGGGCTTTCAAGTCAATCGGTACGAACCGACGCCGGCGGGTGAGTGGTCCTTCATGGTCGACCATCCCTGGTACTCGTCCACGCGGTGGTTCGCTGGCGGCGTGACGCTGAACTACGGGCACGATCCGATCGTTGCCGGCCAGTTCGACGGCAGTAGCTTCAACAAGGCAATCCCCGTGATCGAGCACCAGTTGCTCGGTCATGTCGATCTTGCCGGCTCGTTCCTCGACCGCGTGACGATCCACGCGTCGCTGCCGATCACTTTCTACGAGAGTGGCAACACGGTGAACGGCGTGTCACCGCTGAGTGGCGTCGGGGTCGGCGACCTTCGCCTCGGCGCGATGGTGCGCTTGTGGCGCCACGCGGATCGCGATCCGGTGTCGTTGCACCTCGGCATCGCTTTCTGGGCACCGTTCGGGCTCGACAACCACCAAGGCGACAAGAGCCTTCGCGTGATGCCGAAGCTCATCGCTGCCGGCTTTGCGCACAACATCCGTTGGTCCGCAGACCTCGCGTTCTACTACCGACCCGAGTCGGTCATCGGCAGCGGCGCAGCTTCTCGCGGCAACAACATCGGTAGCGAAGTGCAGATCGGCGCGCAGGTCGCCTACTGGGATCAGAAGCGAAACTTCTCGATCGGTCCCGAAGCACTGCTCTCGACGGTGGTCACGGGCGGCAACGGCTTCGGTCGCGACTACACCAGCCTCGAGGTCCTCGTCGGCGGTCACTATCACGTCTGCAAGCAGGTGCTGATGGGCCTCGCCGTGGGCACCGGTATCTTGCGCGAGCCCGGCACGCCGGACGCGCGCGTGCTGTTCCGTGCGGCGTATGCCCCGATCCGCAGCGAGAAGCCGAAGGACTCGGACGGCGACGGCATCTTCGACAAACAAGATCGGTGCCCCTTCGATCCGGAGGACAAAGACGGCTTCGACGACAGCGATGGCTGTCCCGATCTCGACAACGATCGCGATGGCATCCCGGACCTCAAGGACCGTTGCCCGAACGAGCCGGAGGACAAGGACGGCTTCGAGGACGAAGACGGCTGCCCGGATCCGGACAACGACAAGGACGGCATCCTCGATGTGGTCGACAAGTGCCCGAACGATCCCGAGGACAAAGACGGCTTCGAGGACAAAGACGGCTGCCCGGATCCGGACAACGACAAGGACGGCATCCTCGACGTCGTCGACAAGTGCCCGAACGACACGGGTCCGAGGGAGAACCAAGGCTGCCCTGACAAGGATCGCGACGGTGACACCGTGATCGATCGTCTCGACAACTGCCCCGACGAGCCGGGAGATCCCGCGAACCAAGGCTGCAAGAAGAAGCAGATGGCGCAGCTTCGCAATGGCCGCATCGACATCATCGACAGCGTGTACTTCGCGACCAACAAGGACGTGATCCTGGCGCGTTCGTTCCCGCTGCTCATCAACGTCGCCGACGTCATCAACTCGCACCCGGACATCGCGCGGATCCTCGTCGAGGGTCACACCGACGATCGCGGCAAGCTCGCACACAACCTCGATCTGTCGGCGCGTCGCGCGCGGTCGGTGGTGCGCTTCCTCGCCACGCATGGTGTCGCGGAGGGCCGGCTCGATGCGCGTGGCTTCGGTCCCACGCAGCCGATCGCCGACAACCGGACGGAGGCTGGCCGGTCGCGCAATCGCCGCGTGGTCTTCACCATCGTCGGTGGCAGCGGTGAAGTTCAGACCAATGAGCCCGGCCCGGCACCCACGGAGAACAAGTAATGAGAAGTCACTCGATGCGTCTGCACCTTCCGCTCTGTGCCTCCTTCCTCGCGCTTGCGGCGTGTAATCCACCAGGGTCGCAAGATCCGATCGGGCAGCTCTCGCAAGCGAACTTCGTGAACGGCAACTTCGAGACCGCCACACTCGGCAGCTGGACCGCGACCCGCGCTCAATGGGGCACCGGCGCCGGCACGGTCGGCTTCGCAAACTTCCCTCCGCGAACTCTCACCGATCTGAACCTCACCACCGGCGCGGGCACGCAGCTGAGCGGCACCGTCGGCGTCGGTGTTCCCGCGGACCTGACGGCGGCCGATAGCCTGCGCCTACCGTTCTTTGGCGCCAACGCCGCGAAGGTGAACGGACGCATCGGCACCCAGGGCGCGCACAACTCCAATTACCTCCAGCAGACGATGACGGTGACGGTCGCAGACGTCGATCCCAATGATGGCATCGTGCACCTGCGCTTCGCGGCCGCGCCGATCTTGAACGCCCCGACGCACACGCCGCTTCAACAGCCGTACTTCTTCATCGAGCTGCGGAACACCACGAAGGGTGTGGCCCTCTACAACACCTTTAACTTTTCGAACCAACCCGGCGTGCAGTGGAAGCCGGCGGCTGTGAACATCAATGCTGAACCCGACCTCTATACCGATTGGGAAGCGTTCGACATCGCGCCCGGCCCCGCCGGCATCGAGGTGGGTGACTCGGTCATCGCCACCGTCGTCGGGACGGGCTGCGCCTTCAACGGACACTTCGGCGAGGTCTATGTCGACGAGTTCGGCACGACGTTCCCGTATCCCAACGTCAACGTCAGCGCGCCTCAGTTCGTGAACGCCAACAGCGATCTCGTCTACACGATCACGGCGAAGAACAGCACGCTCGCAACGACGACCGGCGTCATCGTCGACTTCTCGATGCCTCCCGTCGCCGACAGCAACGTCACGCAAGCGCCCGCCGTGGTGCCCACCACATTCCAGTCCGTCACCGCGGTCGGCGCGAGCTGCACCACGCCTGCGGTGGGGGCGATCGGTACCGTGGTCTGCAACATCGGCAACCTCGCACCGGGGGGGACCTATACGTTCCAGGTCACCGTGCACGTGCCGGTGATCCCCGGCGCGCACGTCGCCCCCGATTTCGTCAACGAAGGCACCTACGACATCCGGACCGATCAACGGCCTGCGCCGCTCGGTGGTGGCCTCGTGCAGACCCAGGTCTCGACCTCGACCGTGGTCGGGCTCGACACCACGCTCACCGATGGAAAATCGTCCGTCACGTGGGGCTCGGCCAACAGCTATACGCTGACCATCACCAACCATGGGCCGAGCGATGCGACCAACGTGGGCATCGCCGACGTGCGGCCCGCGACGCTGACCGCTGCAACGTGGACCTGCACCGCGAGCGGCGGCGCCACCTGTGGCTCGGCGATGGGGTCGGGTAACATCGCAACCACGGGCAACAACATCCCGGTCAACGGCACCCTGACCTACACGATCAACGCCACGGTCACGGGCGGTCCCGCCGACGGCTCCATCACCTACCGCGCGACGGCGACGCCGGCAGTCGGGCAGGTGCAGTCCACGTTGTTCGACAACACGGGCGTCGATACCGATACGGCGTCTACGACACTGTCGACGCTCACCGTCAACAGCGATGCGAGCGGCACGGGTAGTGGCACCATCGTCTCGTACCCCGCGGGCATCAACTGTGGTGCCACGTGCTCGGCTAGCTACGCGCATGGTACGCAGGTCGCGCTCAGTGCACTGCCCGCCGTCGGCAGCGTGTTCACGGGCTGGACCGCCGGCTGTGCCGGCACCACCAATCCCTGCACCATCACCATCAATGCCAATACGACGGTCACCGCGAAGTTCGACAAGCCGATTCTCACGACTGCGCTCGTCACGACGTCGAACGGTGGGCTCACGACCGTTCGTCCGGGCGACACCGCGACGTACAGCGTGAAGATGACCATTCCGGCTGGCGCCACCGGCGTGCCGGTCAAGGCCACCGACGCGTTCCCGACCGACATGGACTTTGCGAGTGCCACGGCAACGACCCTGACCGGCGCGGGCGCGCTCACCTGTAGCCCGAACGCGTGCACTGCCCCGACGATCGT
Source organism: Myxococcales bacterium (assembly GCA_043741435.1). Lineage (GTDB taxonomy): Bacteria > Myxococcota_A > Polyangia > Palsa-1104 > Palsa-1104 > JBDTCO01. The sequence goes on along the minus strand of JAYUBF010000214.1, from coordinate 19,127 downwards.
CACCGGGGCAACGACAACGTGGGACTACGGCACCGTCAGCTGCAGCGCCGCGGGTCCGTGCGAGATCAACTTCACGGTCACCGGGCGTGTCGCCCCCACGGCCACGCGCGGTGAGACCCTATCCAACGCGATCTCGGCCACGCTGATGGGCACGCAGAATCCCAGTCCGCTCACGGTCGTCGAGCCCAACCTCACCATCACGCGCGCGCCTTCGCCCGCCATGGGCCTCGTGCGCGGTCAGCCCGAGACCATCACCGTCACCGTCGCCAACAACACCGGTGGCGCGAATGCACCCGCGTTCGATGTCGCGATGAGCTTCCCGACGCCCACGGGCTACACGGCAGGCAACTACGTGAACGGCACGTGCCCAGCGGCAGTCGCGAGCTTCGCGGGGAACGCGGCCACGTTCACGTTCCCGACGGGCGCAGGGGGCGCGATCGCCGCCGGCTCGTCTTGCACGTTCACCTATCAATTGACGGGCAATGCGAACGCAACCGGCAACGCCACGGTCGACTCGGTTGCAGGCACCGGCAGCGCCAAGAGCATCACCGGTGCATCACCACCCGCGAAGACCTACGCGATCGTTCCGCCGGCGGTCGGTTTCATGACCGCGGCCATCGCGAACAGCCTGCCGTGCGCCGCACTGAGCGAATGCGTGTCCATGCTGTGCTTCGGTGACAACAAGTGCGGTATCCCGGACGCGCAGGGCCCGTGCACCATCGCCACCGGTGCGGTGGTTTGCCGCAGTGGCCAGTGCTCGCACAACGGCACCTGCTCGCCGGCCGGTGCTTGCTTCGTCGACGACGACTGCACCACCACCATCGAGTTCTGCAACACGCAGACGACAATGTGCACGCCGAAGATCCCGAACGGCCTGCCGCTGCCGATGATCACGGGCCACATGCCGGACCTCACCAGCGGTACGTGCTCGACTGCGGTCGGCGTTGCGGTGTGCGCGAGCGGAGTCTGCGACACCACTGACAACAAGTGCGGCCTCGGCGACGAGCACGGGCCCTGCACCATGGCCACGGCCTGCCGCTCGGGCTTCTGTTCCGCGTCGGGCGCGTGCGCTCCGGTTGGCGGCTGCCTCGTCGATGGGGATTGCGACACCACCGCACAGTTCTGCAACACCGAGACGAAGGCGTGCGTCGCGAAGATCCCGAATGGCGGCAAGGTTCCCTCGATCATGGGCCACACGCCGGCGCTCGGCGGCACGTGCAGCGTGGCCGTCTCTCAGATGGTGTGCGTGAGCATGGTCTGCGACCTCGCCGACGACCTCTGCGGGTATGCCAACGGCGACGGCAGCTGCGACAATGGCACGGCCGCCGCGGTGTGCCGTTCCGGGGCATGCGGTAACGACGGGAAGTGCGGTCTCGTCGATGGTGAAGGCCCCTGCGACGCAGCTTCCATCGCCACGTGCCGCGCCAACGCGTGTCGACCTTCGGGGGTCTGCGGCACGGGCTGCAAGACCGACAACGACTGCAGCGCCAACGCACCTCTCTGCAATTCCACCTCGGGCGACTGCTTCCCGAAGGCGCCGAACGGCTCACCCGTGCCGACCTTGCTCGGTCACGATCCCACGCTCGACGGGACCTGCACCGCCACCTCCGGTGCGATCGCTTGCATCAGCGGCGTCTGCGATCCGCTCGACAACCTGTGCGGCCTCGCCGACGGCAACACGGGGTCGACCACGACCTGCACCGCAGCGACCGCCGCCACGATGTGCCGCAGCGGCAGGTGTGGTTCGGATGGCAAGTGCGGCACGCCTTCGACCCTCGTGCTCACGGGTGGCGGCCTGTCCTGCAGCTACGGTGCCCGATCGCCGCTCGGCGACGCCACCTGGCTCGCGCTCCTCGCCGTCGCCGGTCTGCTCCTCCGGCGCCGGCGACGCGTGGCCTAGTAAGGCCTACGTCCGCATCATCGTGCCGCAGCCCTCGCGACGGGGCGAGGCGGCTGCACGATGGTGAGGCCGGTGGGTCGTGCGTAGGTCAGCCCGATGTGCTGCGCCGCCGCGAGCTCGGTGAGAACGTCGATGCGGTGCAGCACGTAGCGGCTCTGTCGTCGCGATAACAAACCCTCGTTCAACCATTGCGTGATTGCCTTCGAGACGCCTCGTCGGGTCACGCCCAAGGCTTGGGCCATGTCGTCTTGCGTGATGGGTAGCTGGATCACCACGCCGTCGCTGGTGGGCTTGCCGTCGAACATCGCGTAGCTCACGAGCAGGGTCGCGAGGCGTGTGGACAGGTCCTGGAAGGCGAGCGCCTTCTGGTTGTGGCTGGCCATTGCGAGCTTCGCGCACACGTCTGCCACCATGGTGCGACCGAACGCGGGTTGCTCATCGAGGCAGCGCAAGAACACCTCGTTCGGCACCAGCAACATCTGGCAGGCATCCATCGTGGAGACGAACTCGATGTGCTGCATACCGAGGACGGCTTCGATCTCGCCGAAGACCGCCGGCGCGCCACAGAACATCACCACGAGCTCGAGGCCGCTATCCGCCAGGCGACCGGCAAGAGCGTGCAGGTCTCCTACAAGGAGCAGAACCTCACGTTCCCACCGCCCGAGGCGCAGATCCCGAGCAGCAGGGAAGATTGACAGCACCACAAGGCTTTGCTTCGCGCCGCCCGCTCTTCTACGATGAGCGCCCGTGCTCACAGGCGCTCATATCCTCCTCACTGGCGGGGCTGGCTTCATCGGCTCCCATCTGGTCGAACGGCTCGCTGGCAAGAACCGCGTGCGCGTGTTCGATACGTTCCGTCGCGACGCGCTGAGGCCCAGCGGGCTCCACGAGAGACCGGGCGTGGAGCTGGTGGAAGGCGATGTCATGGACATGGCGTCGGTGAAGAAGGCCATGGATGGCATCGACCACGTCGTCCACCTCGCGTCGATCGCTGGCGTCGATACGGTGATGAAGATGCCGGCGTTGACCATGCGCGTGTCGCTGCTCGGCACCGCGAACGTGCTCGACGTCGCGCTCGAGAGCGGCAAGTGCCAGCGCTTTGTCGACTTCTCCACGTCGGAGGTCTTCGGTCGCTACGCCTACCACGTCACCGAGTTCGACGTGACCACGCTCGGTGCCGTCGGTGAGGCACGCTGGACGTACGCGGTGGCCAAGCTCGCCACCGAGCACTTGGCGATGACGTATCACCGGCAGTACGACTTTCCCGCGGTGTCGATCCGTCCGTTCAACATCTACGGACCGCGCCAGGTAGGGGAGGGGGCCGTTCACCACTTCATCTTGCGCGCGCTCGCCGGCGATCCGCTGCACGTGCACAACGACGGCTCGCAGATCCGTGCGTGGTGCTATGTCGACGACATCGTCGACGCAGTCGAGCGCGTGCTCACCGATAAGCGTGCGGTCGGTCACTCTTTCAACATTGGCAACCCTCGCTCCACCGTGACCATCTACAACCTCGCGCGGGAGATCATCCGCCTCGCCTCGTCGGGCTCCCGCATCGAGCAGGTCGAGTGGAAGCACCCCGACGTCGAGCTGCGGGTCCCCGCGATCGGGAAGGCCAAGGAGCTGCTCGACTGGACGGCGAAGGTCGATCTCGAGGAGGGCCTCTTGCGCACCATCCTCTGGTATCGGCAGCGACGGGATCAGGCCGGCAAGTGAGCACTGCGTCTGACTTTGTCGGCCTCGAGGGCGCCGCGGATGTCGTGGTCCGCGCCGAAGGCTTGCAGAAGCAATTTCGTCTCGGCTTCTGGAAGAAGCGGGTCGATGCGGTGAAGTCCGTCTCGTTCGACGTGCGTCGGGGCGAGATCTTCGGTTTCCTCGGCCCCAACGGTGCGGGCAAGACCACCACCATCAAGATGCTCATGGGCCTCATCTTCCCGACGGCGGGCACGGTCGAGATCCTCGGCCGTCCGGTGCCGAGCGTGGAGGCCAAGAGGCAGGTCGGCTTTCTGCCCGAGAGCCCGTATTTCTACGACTACCTCACCGGCGCCGAGCTGCTCGACCTCATGGGCCAGCTGTGCGGCCTCGATCGCGCCACGCGTAGGAAGCGCTGCGGTGAGCTGCTCGAGCGCGTGGGCATCGCTGCCGCAAGCGATCGTCCTTTGCGCAAATACTCGAAGGGCATGCTGCAACGTCTCGGCCTCGCACAGGCGCTGGTGAACGATCCCGCACTGGTCGTGCTCGACGAGCCGATGAGTGGCCTCGATCCGGTCGGCCGCAAGGAGGTCCGCGACCTCATCAAGTCACTGCGCGACGAAGGCCGCACCGTGATGTTCTCCACGCACATCCTCACCGACGTGGAGCTCCTGTGTGATCGCGTGGCCATCGTGGTCGCCGGCACCTTGCGCGACTCGGGCCCACTCGAGAAGCTGCTCTCGCCGCGTCTCCTGCACACCGAAGTGGTGTTCGAGGTCGCGAGCACCAAGCAATCGGTCCAGCTCGCGCCGGACGTGGACGTCGACGCGGTGTTGCGCGATGCGCTGACCGCCGGCAAGCACGTGGTGTCGGTCACCCCGCGCCGTGAATCGTTGGAGGACCTGTTCGTGAAAGAAGTGGGCGGCAATGCCAGCGCCGTGCAGAGCGCCGGCGATGCGGCCAGGGAAACGGCATGAGGAAAGCGGGATGAGGGTTTCGTCGTGATCGGTAGAATCATCGCGCTCGCGCTCAACACGTTTCGCGAAGCAGTGCGCAACCGCATCCTCTATTCGCTGCTGTTCTTCGCCATCGCGATGATCTTGTCTGCGCTCGTACTCGGGCAGCTCTCGGTCAACGAGGAAGCGCGCGTCACCCGGGATCTGGGCCTCGGCGGCATCTCGTTGTTCGGCGTGCTCATCGCGATCTTCGTCGGGGTGAACCTCGTCTACAAGGAGATCGACAAGAAGACGGTGTTCTCGCTGGTGTCGAAGCCCATCCGACGCTTCGAGCTCATCCTCGGCAAGTTCGGCGGCATGAAGCTCACGCTCGCCGTGCAGGTCGCGATCATGGGCGCCTTCCTTTGCGTGGTGCTGTTGATACAGGGTGAGTCCATCGAGCCTGCCTTGCTGCGCGCCTTGGTGCTCACGTTCCTCGAGGTCTTGGTCATCACCTCCATCGCGATACTGTTCTCCAGCTTCTCGTCACCGTTCCTGTCGGGAGCCTTCACGCTGGGTTTGTTCGTGATCGGTCGCTCCCTCCCGGAGCTGCGTGAGCTCATCGGCAAGCTCGAGATCGGCAGCGCCAAGGGCCTCATCGCAGCCGTGCTGCACGTGGTTCCCGATCTGCGCCTCTTCTACGTATCGGGCGCGATGGTCGACGGTCGGTACATCAGCATCCACGGCGACTTCGTCTCGTGGGGCTACGTGCTGTCGGCGGGCCTCTACGCCGTTGGCTACATCGGCTGCGCACTCGCGCTGTCGTCGCTGTTCTTCTCGCGCAGAGACTTCGTTTGATCGTTCGCGCGCTCGCGTGTGCGCTCCTTCCTTTGCTCGTGGTGGTGGGGCGCATGCACGTGGAAGCGAACGCCGCGCTCGCGCAAGCAGGGCACTTCGCGCAGGAGGGAAACGAAGCGCAGCGCATCGACGCGCTCGGTCGTGCGGCGCGCCGCTTCGTGCCGTGGGGTGCGAGCTTGCGCGCGCGTGCGCAGCTGGCCGAGCTCGGCCGCGCAGGGAGCGAGCAAGCCTACCGAACGTTGCGTGCGTCCATCCTCGCGGCGCGCTGGATGGTGACGCCGTCGCCGGACCTTCTCGGCGAAGCGAACGAAGCGCTCGCGCGATCCACGCCAGAATATCTCGTGCCCACCGCGCAGCCCTCGGTCCCGTTCACCGTCGTCGCACTGCTCGGGCTCGGGTGCTTCGTCATCGGTCTCGCGCGGTCCACGCGAGCGTCGCTCGCTACGGCAGCCGCCGGCCTCATGCTCCTGTTCTTGGGCCTGTGGCGAGCATGAGCACCGTTCGCGTGCGCCTACACCTCGTCGGTGACGACGAAGCGCTCGACATCCTCGCCGAGCTCGGCCGGCACCTCCCACTGTTCGAGCTTCTGCGTGGCGACGCCTTGCCGACCCAAGATCTCGGCCAAGACGACGTGGTGATCATCGGCTCCCGCCACCCCCGCACCCGCGACGCATTGCTGCGGGATGCAATGGGTCGCGGTGCGGCCCGTCACGTTGCGCTGCTCGAGGCCGCAGATGCGGGCGAAGATGGTGCGCGCGCGGTGCTGGCCGCCGCCGATCTCGTGCGCCTGCTCCTGCCCTCGCTGGGCGTCCACATCGACAACTAGCGCTCAACTAGCGCTCAACTAGCGCGGCGCAAGTTCTCGGCGAGCCTCCGGCCCTTTTGCAATCGCGCATGTGACAGAAGAGCCCATGGGATCTTCCATGCCTGCCGACGCACACGCGTGCTTGCCACCGTGGCAAACGTCAGCTAGCTTTCGCGCTTCTCTTACTGATTTGTTGCTCATGATCTCGGTTCGTCCCCTCGAAAAGCTCGCCTCCAAGACCGCTCGCGCCCTCTGGCCGTGGGTGTTGCGCTACAACGCGCGCTTCGAGAACCCGTCCGTTCAGCCTGCCTGGGCGCCGGCGCCGCTGCTCAAGCGCCGCGAGCGCAGCTTTCCGCAGCTCGGCTGGCCCCGTGAGACGGACTCGTTGTGCCCGCGCTGCGTGAAGGAAACGCGCACCGCAATCCTCGACGGTCGCACCGACTTGTCCGAGCTCATCCACGGCAAGCCGGGAGAGATCAAGGCGCGCATCGTCGAGGAGAGCAATCAGATTTGGATGCGGAAGACCTGCGCCAAGCACGGCGAGTTTCGTGACCTCATGGCTATCGACGCGGAGTGGATGCAGCGCATCGAGGGCCTCTTCCCCGGCCGCGACTTCGAGTCACCGCTCACGCCACTTCGGCAGCACGGCACCTCCAGCGTCAAGTTCGGCCGTGGGTCGGTGCTCACCGTCGACCTGACGAACCGCTGCAACATGATGTGCGACCCGTGCTTCATGGACGCGAACCAGGTCGGCTTCGTGCACGAGCTCGGTTGGGCGGACATCAAACAAATCCTCGACGACTCGATGTCCATCAAGCCGCGCCGTCAGATGTCGGTGCAGTTCTCGGGTGGCGAGCCCACTCTGTCACCGCACTTCCTCGAGGCCATCCGCTACGCGCGCGCGGTCGGTTACTTCGCCGTGCAGTGCGCCACCAATGGTCTCCGCTTCGCCGAGGAGCCGGGCTTCGCCAAGCAGGCGAAGGAAGCCGGCCTGCGTATGGCCTATCTGCAGTTCGACGGCGTCGGCAACGAAGCGAACTCGCACCGCAAGATCGGCAACCTCTACGACGTGAAGCTGCGCGCCATCGAAGAGCTCGCGGCCGCCGGCATCGACGTGATCCTCGTGGTGACGGTCATCAACGGCGTCAACAACGATCAGGTCGGCAAGATTCTCCAGTTCGCCGTCGACAACCCGGACAAGATCACCGTGGTGTCGTTCCAGCCCGTGTCCTTCACCGGACGCGACGAGGACATCAGCGACGAGCAGCGCATGAAGCAGCGCTACACGCTGTCGCACCTGGCGTACGACGTGAAGGCGCAGACGGGCGTCACCGAGCCGCTGCGCGATTGGTTCCCGCTCTCGTCGCTGGGCCCGTTCTCCGATCTGGTCGATCAGCTCATGGGCGAGCAGGCGGACTGGGGCTCGATGAAGTGCGGCTGCCACCCGAACTGCGGCATCGGCACCATCCTGCTCGTGCACAAGAACACCCGCCGTCTCGTGCCGCTGACCCAGTTCCTGGACCTCGAAGGGCTGCTCACCGACATCGAGGCAATCACCGACGCTGCGCAGGGCAAGAAGGTGACGCTCGCGCAGCTGGTGTTCGCGCTGCTCAAGAACTATCACGCCGAGCGCGCGCCCGAAGGCTTCACGTTCGACACGCTGGTGAAGCAGCTCCTCTCGCAGAGCGGCGCACGCGGCAAGAAGATCGGCGAGTACGAGTCCGATGCGGCCGACTTCGAGTGGCGTGTGCTGTTTGTCGCCGGCATGTGGTTCCAGGACCTCTTCAACTACGACTTCCGGCGCACCGAGATGTGCATCATCCCGTACGGCACGCAAATGGGAGAGATCTCCTTCTGCGCCTACAACACGGGGGTCGGCTGGCGAAACATCGTCGAGAAGATGCTGGCCAACGCCACCGTCGCCGATTGGTATCGCGAGAACGGGCGCCACAAGGTCTTCGCCAAGGGGCAGGACTTTCCGTTGCCGCCACCGAGCGCTCCGCTGACGCTGCGCCTCGAAGGTGCGCCGCTGCGTCTGCGCGTCTTACAGTAGGCCTTGGCAAGTAGGCCTTGGGTCGCTCGTCGCCTTACGTCTCCCTCGCCGAAGAGCAAGCCGCGCGTCTGCGCGCGATCGACGTCGATGGCCAGCGCGACCCTGTTCCGTTCTTCATCCTGACCGGCTTCCTCGGCGCGGGAAAAACCACGCTGCTCAATCGCTTGCTCGGCTCGCCCCAAGGTCAGCGCATCGCGGTGCTGGTGAACGACGTCGGACAGATCAACGTGGATCGCCAGCTCATCGCCGCCGACGAAGGCGATATCATCGAGCTGTCCGGTGGCTGCGTGTGCTGCAAGGTCGATCTGCAGCGCGACCTGTTCAGCGGGGTCGATGACCTCGTCGAGCGCGCCAAGCCCGACGTGGTGATCCTCGAGACCACCGGCATCGCCGATCCACGCGTGCTGCTCGCCGCGTTCGCCGAGGTGGAGGAGCGTCGCCGCCTCGTGGTGCCGAGCGGCGTCGTGTGCGTGGTCGACGCGGAAGTCGGGCTCGCCGGTGATGCGCGCGTCGAGTGGCAGGCGCAGCTGGAGACGGCCGATCGCATCGTGGTCACCAAGCTCGAGCGCGTGTCGGGAGCGGCGCTGGCCGCGCTCTATCGGCGGCTCGAGCAGCTTGCGCCCTGCGTGGAGCGCGCCGCCTTTCCCCTCGGCAAAGAAGGCGACGATGCGCTCGCGCGGTTCATGCTGGCGACGCGGCCACAACGTGCCGCGGTGGCCACGTCGCGCAAGCATCGGCACAGCCAGCTCGCCGTGTTCGCGTTCTCGGAAGCGAGCCCACTCGCGCTCGCGCCGCTGCGACAGCTGGTGCGGGAGCTCGGCACCGATCTGGTGCGCTGCAAAGGCTACGCGCGCGTCAGCGACGAAGCTGGTACTCGCTTCATCTACGTCGAGCGCGCCGGTGTGAACACGACGTTCGACGAGCGCACACCGCCGAACGCCGATGCGCACACCGAGCTCGTGTTCATCGTCGAGGAAGGCGCGATCAGAGAAGAGGTGCTGCGGCGAAGGCTGTGGGCTTGTCGCGTGGGCTCGTCCGACTGATCGGCTCCGGTGGTTGGAGCACGGCCTCGTGCGCCGGCCCTTCGACGAGGCGCGCCGCCACCTCGTCGAGCAAGTGATCGAATAGCTCGTAGTAGGCGTCCTTGCAGCCACGCGACTTCCCGGTGAGCGCGATCGTCTCCGGCGCGAGCCGGGGTGAACCGCCCGCGTCGGTGATCGTGAAGATCACTTGCAGCGCGGCCTGCGCCTTCGACGTCTCGCCGTGGCACATCATCGTGGCAAGCCGAAGCGACACGCGCGCGCTCGGCGTCTCGGCGGGATCGGCGAGGCCGATGCCCGCGGTGAGCGAGGCCTCGGTGAGCAGCCGGCGAAGGCGCTCGCTCGGTTCGTTCGCACCGACGCGCACGTCCTCGGGGATTCCGCCCACGCCGAATGCGCGCCCGACGATCTCGTGATCGCCTTGTCGCGCATCGTCGACGGAAATCGCTACACGTCCTCTGCGTGAGGCGAGTGGCTCACGTGGGCTCCACGTGAAGTATGGGCGACTGCAACCGACGGTCGCGAGCGTTAGCGCACCGAAGACGAGACTGGGAACCACGTGCGCGCGCTTCATTCGCGCACGAGCTTACTTCGATTCTTGCTTGCCGACGCTCGGGGTCGTGGAGTGAAGCACGCGGCCGACGATGGCCTTGGCCTTTTGCGGGTCGAGCTGCGGGTCGACCTTCTCGTCGACCAACGCCTGCATCGGCGCGCCGATCACGGAGAGGCGGGCCACGACGAGAGGCGGGCACGCAGACTTCGCGCACGTGCTCTGCCCCTCTTTGATTGCCGCGAGCGCGGCCGGCGCCTCGAGGCGCTCCGCATGTGCCGTCGCGCGCGCGAGCTGGATGCGGGCCGTGGTGTTCTGCTGCGGGAACGACGCGAGCACGATCAGCGCCCAGTCGGGATGCTCGAGCTGCAGGTACAGCTCGGCGAGCTCTGCCGCAGCCGTCTCGTTCTTCGGATCTCGCGCGAGCGAATCTTCGAGCGTGGCGACGCGCGCGGTGTACGTCGCATCGGCCGACAAGGCCGGGCGCGCTTCCACGCTCGCGCGCGGCATCAACACCACCACGGCGAGGCAGCCGACCGCCACGAGATCGAAGACGCGATTCATCCCTGCCTAGACATCCTTCCGCGGGAAACGTTCCCACCAAGCCGGGACCGCCGCGCCTCTATAATATACACGCAGAGATCGATCCCGTTCCGGGTCGAGCGCCGGCCGTAGCGTTCTGCTACGGGACCGAGGCGGGGGGCTACGTCGCAATGTGCCGCAGGTACGTCTGCGTAGGTGCACCTGCGAGACAAACGGTTCCTCGGCCGTCTCGTTCGATGCCTAAGCACCTGATCATCCTTGGGCGGGCGCCCCGGCTCGTCATCGCAAGCAACCTCCGGCTGCATTGACAGCCCTGGCCCGCCACCTGCTAAGGTGTGTGCCCGCGAGCATCTGCTCGCCCCTCAACACTTACCCTGCCCTGGGCGACCCTGCCCTGGGCCCCGGAGGACCGAATGTCCGTACTGAAGTTGCTCGCTGATGCGTTCCACGAAGGTGGTTGGCCAATGTGGCCGATCCTCGCCCTCATGATCGTCTGCATGGGCATCGCGATCGAACGCGTCATCTACTTGAAGAAGGCGGGCATCGACAAAGAGAAGCTGCTCGCGCTCCTCAAGAGCCAGATCATGGCCGGCAACGTCCAGGGCGCCATCAAGGTCTGCTCCGGCAACCCCACGCCGATGACCCGCATCATTCAAGCCGGGTTGACCAAGTTCAACCGTCCGGACCACGAGGTCCAGGCCGCGATGGACGAGGCCGCGCTCAGGGAAATCCCGAAGCTCGAGGCGCGCACCGGCTACCTGGCGATGCTCGGTAACATCGCGACGCTCGTCGGTCTCCTCGGCACCATCCTCGGCCTCATCCACTCGTTCGCTGGCGTCGCCGGCGCCGACCCATCGTCCAAAGCCACGCTGCTCGCGAAGGGCATCTCCGAGGCCATGAACTGCACCGCATTCGGCCTCATCACGGCGGTCCCCGCGCTCCTCGCGTTCTCTGTGCTGAACGGGTGGACGCAGGGCATCCTCGACGACATCAACGAAGTCTCCGTGCAGGTGGTTAACCTGGTCGTCGGTCACCGCAACGCCATGAAGGGCGGCCAGGCCTAAATGGGCGCCGGTGGCGGGCCAGCACCAGGCAAAGGGGGAAAAAAATCCCTCGATGCGTCGATCAACTTGGTTCCGTTCATCGATCTGTTGTCGTGCTGCCTTGCGTTCTTGCTGATCACTGCAGTCTGGACGCAGCTCGCTCGCATGAACGTGACGCAAAAGGGGCAAGCCGCTGCGGGCTCGGAGTCCGAGCCTGTCGACAAGCCTCTGCAACTCACGATCTTCGTGAACAAGGACGGATACAACTTCGCCAAGTCGACGGGGGAGAACACGCCCATCCCGCTCAAGGGCGAGGACTACGACTACGCTCGTTTGGCCGACGTGCTGAAAGAAGCGAAGTCGTTGTACCCGGATAAGAACGACATTCAGATCAAAGCGGATGACTCGATCATCTACAACAAGATCATCCACACGATGGACATCGCGCTGTCGGCGAGGTTCGTGGATGTAAGCCTGGGCGACCAGGGAGGCGGCGTCTAAATGCGACTCTCGTCGACTCAACAACGTGAAGCGAAGCGATATGAGCGAAGGACAGGCTTGTCCTGTCCGAGAGCGGATCGCTTCGACGAGAGGTTGGTCTAATGTCGGGCGGTCAGATTTTTCCGACCAGCAAAATGGCGCCCGAGCGCCATCGGCTCATCACCAAGCCGGGTCCTCGTCTCAAGGTGAGCGCGCCACTCAAGTTCGTGGCGGGTGGCTCGGGCTCCAAGAAGTCGGGCTACGCCGAGCTGAATCTCACGTCGATGGTCGACATGTTGACCATCCTCGTGGTGTTCTTGCTGCAAACGTTCTCGGCCTCCGGTGAGCTGCTCTCGGTCCAGAAGAACATCATTCTTCCGGACGCGCAGAACTTCGCCGCGCTCGAGGCGGCGCCGATCATCGCGCTGTCCAAGGACGCGGTCACGCTCGACGGTCGACCCATGGCCGACTCGGCCGAGCTCAACGCCGACAACACCGCGGACTGGAAGATCACCAAGCTGTACGACGATCTGGTCACCTTGAAGAACAACTTCAAGCTGCTCCACCCGTCGGACGGGCCCGATGGCTTCAAGGGCATGGTGATCGTGCAAGCCGACAAGAACGTCGACTTCAAGGTCATCAAGAAGGTCATGTACTCCTGCTCGATGGCTGGCTACTCGAACGTCAACTTCGCCGTGCAAGAGAAGGCCAGCGGCGGCGGCGGCTGAGCAGAACCACCCGTTCCCTCGCTTCACCAAGAGGCCGCTTCCGCAAGGAGGCGGCCTGTTTTCTTTTCTGCGCTTGCATGCGTCCGAAGCTTGCCTCGAGGCTGGCGGACGTCATATGTTGCCGCCGCAGTACACCGACGGAGGCCATCGATATGCGTCGCTTGGGGTTGGTTGTCTTGATTTCTGTGGCAGCACTGGGGCTCGTAGCCTGCGTGGCGGACCCACGCGATCCGAACACGTGGATCAAAAAGCTCTCCGATCCGCGAGAGTCGAAGGACGCGATCATGCAGCTGCGTCGCATCGGCGATCCAGTCGCCGTGCCGCCGCTGCTCGAGCTGTACAAGAAGACCAAAGACGGCGAAGTGCTTCGCGCCATCGCCACGTTCAAGGACAAGCGCTCGGTGCCGATCCTCGTCGAGGCTCTCGACTTCACGGAGGACTCGTGTGAGGGCGCTGCCAGCGCCGCGACCGCGCTCGGCGAGATCGGTGACGCGAGCGCCGGCGATGCGCTGGTGAAGGTGCTCGCACACCCGCTCCCCATCAAGACGCGTTGCAACATCGTCAAGCTCGAGACCATCAAGGCGCTCGTGAAGCTGAAGACCGGCGCGGACGCGCTCGTGAAGACGCTCACCACGCCGGCCGATGAGCAGGACTTCTTCCTGAACTCCGAAGCCGCAAAGGCGCTCGGGGAGATCGCCGACCCAAAGGCCGTGCCGGCGCTCGTGCGTGGCCTCTTCATGGTCGGCCGCGGCACCGACATCTTCCAGCCGTGTCGTGCGGCGCTCTTGCACATCGGCACGCCGGCGGTGCAGCCCCTCATCGAGGCTTTCCAGCGCAAGAACGAAGCGCTCGAAGCCGATGGCAAGAAGTACGAGTTTCGTCCCGGCGTCATCGAGCAAAAGACCGCGCTCGTGCTCGGTGACCTGCGCGCGAAAGAAGCCGCGCCCGTCATGCTCGCCGCGCTCAAGAAGCCGAAGCAGGGCGATGCGCAGCTCGGTGAGCTCTACGCGCTCGGCATGATCGCCGACCCCGCCACCACGAAGGACGTCGTCGCCATCCTCAACAATTCGGCGGTGGACTACACCATCCGCAAGTCGGCGACGGACGCGCTCAACTTCATCGGGGATGTCTCTGCGTTGCCGGCGCTCCTCAATGCGGCCAAGACGGCCGACGTGATGAAGGAAGGGGAGAAGTATCCCGATGTGCGCATCTCGGCGGCGCTCGCATACGCCCGTCTCGGTGGCGCTGCCGAAGCTGCTGCGTTCGCGCCGGTCGCTGCCGCGGAAAAGGCCGCGCCGACGGAGTTCGCCGAGTGCGCCACCCGTCTCGAGCTCGCGAAGAAGTGCGACAAGGAAGTCGTCTGCTACGGCGAGGGCCTGAACGATGCCGTGCTCGCCAAGCAGGAGAAGGCGGCCTTCATGCTCGGCCGCCTGGGCAAGCCGGCGCTGCCATTCCTCCTCAAGAAGATCAACCACCAGGAGCCGGTGGTTCGTCTCGCCGTGCTGCACTCCATCGGCACCGTCGCCGAAAAGGGCTCCGCCGAGACCATCAAGGCTCTCGAAGCCCAGATCGAGCTCGATCGCACCAAGCCGCCTCCACTCCGCGACCTGGTGAACGAGATGCGCGCGCTCAAGGCGTACCTCGAGAGCAAGTAGTCACGTAGGAAGTCAGAGGTTCGCGTAGCCCCGATGTCGATCGTCTCCACGCTCACCCCCGCCAACCTCTCCTTCGCCGCCGCGATCTGGCTCGCCTTCGTCGGCGGCATCTTCGTCCTGCGCATCGTGCTTCCCGGCACGGTGCACCTCGGACAAAAGCTGAAGGACGGATCGCGCCGCAGCTACAAGCTGAACGGGCTGCGCATCTTGTTCGTGCTCGCGGCATCGCTCGCGCTCGCGCACTACATGCACTGGTTCTCGCTCGGCACGGTGAACCGGCTGTTCTGGCCGCTGTTCGCCGTCGCCAATGTGTTCGCGTTCCTGCACAACGCGCAGCTCTACTTGAGCGGCATCGGCAAGCGGCCGCGTGATCCGCAGGTCGTTGCGCCTTCCCCCGAGGGCACAGCGACCGTCGCTGGCGCTGCCCCGAGCCCGCTCACGCTGGTGAAGAACTTCTGCATGGGGGTCGAGCTCAACCCCGAGCTGATGGGCGTCGACCTGAAGATGTTCGCCTATCTGCCGTCGCTGATGGGCCTCTGGGCGCTGAACGTGTCGTTCGGCGTCGCGCAGTGGGAGACGCTCGGGTACCTGAGCACGCGCATGTGGCTGTACCAGACGTTCTTCACCATCTACATCATCAACTACTTCGAGTTCGAGTACGGGATGCTGCACACCTGGGACGTGATCGCCGAGGACTTCGGCTACATGCTCGTGTGGGGCGACTACGTGCTGGTGCCGTTCTTCTACAGCATCTGTGGCTGGTACCTCATCGGCTACCTGGAGCCCCAGCCGCTCTCCGCGACGGTGCTCCTGCCCGCGCTGTTCACCGTCGGCTTCATCGTCTTCCGCGGCACCAACCAGCAGAAGCACGACTACAAGGAGCACCCGGAGAAGAAGATCTGGGGCAAGACGCCGGAGACCGTCGGTGGTCGTCTGCTCGTCAGCGGCTTCTGGGGCATCGGCCGCAAGCTCAACTACACGGGCGAGCTGATGATCTATTTCTCGTGGACGCTCACCACGGGCTTTCAGTCGATCGTGCCGTACCTGCTACCGCTCTGGCTCGTGTGCTTGTTCTCACACCGCGCGTGGCGTGACGATCAGCGCTGCCGCGCGAAGTACGGCCCCCTGTGGACCGAGTACTGCTCGCGCGCGCGCTTCCGCATGATCCCGTTTTTGTACTAGAAGCTGGCGCCCACGGCCTGGAACGCGAGGCCGAACGACAGGCAATCCTTCATCGCGCCGTTTGGCTGGGGCGCGTAGGCGCCGTTGTTGAACATCTGCACGTCAGGCGACAGGAGATTGGCGATGAGGAAGTTCGACTGAAGCTCGGCGGCGGTGATCGTGCCGTCCTTGTTCGTGTCGAACGTGCCGATCGTGGCGTTCGTGGAGATCTGGGTCGTGAGCATGACCGCGATGGCCGGCAGCACGACGGTGTCCATGTCCGTCTTCTTGATGGCGCCGTGGATCTCGCCGCTGAGCTTGGTCCCGGTGCGCGTGTACTTGACGTGGCCGGCCGTCATGGGCACCACGAGCGGGGCCTGGCCGGCGAGGAGCGCGAGCTTGAGCGTGAAGGTGACTGGCGTGGTGGCGGTGGCGGGACTCACCGACGTGAACACGCCATTGGCGATGGCGCCGCCGAAGACCGCCGGCATCACCGCGTTGTCGACGGTGAAAGAGTCGGTCCCGTCATACAGCGGAGGCGTGAGCGGGGCGACACCGCTGTTGATCCACGTCATGCCGTCGGGCGCGTTCTGCAACGTCGGATCCGACGACTGTTCGGTGAAGAGCAGCAAGGTCTGGCCCGAGAGCACTGCCACGCTGGTGGAAGACTGCGGATTGAAGCCGAGCGCGGTGAGCGCCTGCATGATTCCGCCGAGCCGGTTGTCCTTGGTGCCGTTGCCGTCGACGTCGAACGCGTACTCGGAGGTGCTCTTCGGCAGGACGAGATCCGACACGACGTTTTTGTTGATGTCGGCCACCTTCGGCACGCTGAAGTCGAGCACGGGGCCCGCCATCGTCATGTCCGGCGGTGTGCACACACTGGAAGCGCACGCCGCATCCGTCGAGGCGACCTGCTTGTCGTCGCCTTTGCAACCCATGCCCGCAGTGAGCAGCGTCACCAACCCCAGGACCTTCACACAATTGAAATTCATGTCCGGCGGATTACCATGGCTCAGCCGCGTCACCCAGCAGTTTTTGGCAGCCCTGCTGGGCCCGATGGACAAAGGGCCGTGGCGAGACTAGACAACCGGGCATGAAGTACTTGGTCACCGGTGCCACCGGTCATTTGGGCGCGAACCTGGTTCGCCGTCTGCTCGTCGACGGTCGCGAGGTCCGCGCGTTGGTCCTGCCGAACGACGGCGCAGGTCGGGCGCTAGCCGGGCTGGCGCTCGAGATCGTGGAGGGCGATCTGCGCGATGCGACGACGCTGCGCAGCGCCGTCGAGGGTGTGGACGGCATCTTTCACACGGCGGCGATCGTCTCCACGCTCGAGGCCGACGAGCCGCTGTTGTTCGCCAGCAACGTCCTCGGCACCAAGAACCTCCTTGCAGCGGCGCGCCACGCCGGCGTGGGCCGTGTGGTGGTCACGGGATCGTTCTCGGCGGTCGGTCACCGCGATGATGGCGAGCCGTGCGACGAGACGCAGTCCTTCAATCCCTTCGGTCGCATCTTGCCGTACGAGAAGTCGAAGGCCGGCGTGGAGCACGAGGTGCTGAAGGCCTGTGTCGAGGGCCAGGACGTGGTGATCGCCACGTCGTGCGCGATCATAGGCCCCCACGACTACGTGCCATCGCGCATGGGCCGCACCATCCGCGATTACGCGAATGGGAAGCTGCGCGCGTACCTGCCGGGCGGCTTCCCGTTCGTCGCTGCGCGCGACATCGTGGAGGGGCACGTGCTCGCGATGGAAAAAGGCCGTACCGGCCAGAAGTACATCATCGCGAGCGAGTACCGCAGCACCGACGACTGGATGGACATGCTCGAGCGCGTCACGGGGCGCCGGCGCCCGGTGCGCTTGCCCACGGCGGTGATGCTCCCGATCGCCATGTTCTCGGAGCGCTTGGTGAAGGCCTTCGCGCCGAGCTACCCGCTGCGCTTCACGGAAGGCGCGGTCCGGATCCTGTCGCTTTGTCGCAAGGCCGACACCAGCAAGGCACAACGCGAGCTCGGCTTCGTGCCGACGAAGATCGAAGACGCAGTGCGCGAAGCCTACGA
The DNA here is from genome assembly GCA_043741435.1 of Myxococcales bacterium. Taxonomy (GTDB): domain Bacteria; phylum Myxococcota_A; class Polyangia; order Palsa-1104; family Palsa-1104; genus JBDTCO01. The sequence goes on along the minus strand of JAYUBF010000214.1, from coordinate 1,629 downwards.
GTGGTTCGTGCGCGACGGCCAGATCGACAACCCGCGCGCCCCGGGATAGTCGTGCTTGTAACCGGTTGTAAACGATCGACTCCCCTCGCCCGATTGCGCTTGACACATAGGTCGCGGGAAGTAGACTGCCGCCCTCCAAGGGAAAACCAAGAAGAATGCCGACGATCAACCAGCTCGTGAAGTTCGGGCGCAAGAAGCTGAAGCACAAAACTACCGCCCCCGCGCTCAAGGCCTGCCCGCAGAAGCGTGGCGTGTGCGTGCGCGTCTACACCACCACGCCGAAGAAGCCGAACTCGGCCCTTCGCAAGGTCGCCCGCGTTCGTCTTACCAACGGGATCGAAGTGACCAGCTACATTCCCGGCGAGGGTCACAACCTTCAGGAGCACTCGGTTTGCATGATTCGCGGTGGTCGTGTGAAGGATCTCCCGGGCGTTCGCTACCACATCGTCCGCGGCACGCTCGACACCTCGGGCGTCACCAACCGTCGCCAGAGCCGTTCCAAGTACGGCGCCAAGCGCCCGAAGTAATCAGCCCCCGGCACCAGTTCATAGGTAAGGAAGTCAAGAGATGCCCCGTAAAGGTGAAGTACCGAAGCGCCAGTCGCTTCCGGATCCAAAGTTTACCGACGCGCCTCCCGAGGCTCGTGAGCGCCTGACCAAGTTCATGAACACGGTCATGGTCGACGGCAAGAAGGCCGTTGCCGAGCGCATCGTGTACGGCGCTTTCGATCTCATTGAAGAGCGCGCAAAGAAGGAGCCCCTCAAGACCTTCGAGGAGGCCCTCAACAACGTTCGCCCGAAGCTCGAGGTCAAGTCGCGCCGCGTTGGTGGCTCGACCTACCAGGTTCCGGTCGACGTCCGCCCGGATCGCTCTACCGCGCTCGGGATGCGTTGGTTGGTCTCTTATTCGCGTGACCGCGGCGAGAAGACCATGGTCGAGAAGCTCGCGGCCGAGATCCTCGACGCGTCGCAGAACCGCGGCAACGCGGTGAAGAAGCGCGAAGACGTGCACAAGATGGCCGAAGCCAACAAGGCCTTCGCCCACTATCGCTGGTAGTCAGATTCACACCCCCCAACGCGCGAGTGACGCGCGGTGGGGGGAGGTGAAGGCCCCCCAACAATTAGGCAAAGGAGAACCGCAGCAAAGCAGTGGCTCGGAGAAGAGGCAACGAACCCGTAGGGAACCAGACGAGAGCTTGATCGGCAGTCTTTAGCCTGAACATAGTTCAGAGACCCCCGACCAATCCCGCGCCAACCTCACCTACCGCCTCACGAACCGCCCCCCCAATCAAACAAGCTCAGTTGACCCGCCACAACGAGGGCGAAGTTCTCGTCGAAGTGCTTGTCGAGCCGGTCAACGTGTCTCCTCGCATCGCCCGGCAAGAATGGGCTGCGTCGCGACACCAAATCTATTTCGCCAAAGAATTCGTTTTCCAAGGAGAGCTCCAGATGTCGAAGGAAAAGTTCGTCCGCAACAAGCCCCACGTGAACATCGGGACTATCGGCCATGTCGATCATGGCAAGACGACGTTGACGGCCGCGATCACGAAGACGCAGGCGGCGCAGGGCAAGGCGCAGGCGATGGCGTACGACCAGATCGACAAGGCGCCGGAAGAGCGCGAGCGCGGCA
>JAYUBF010000213.1:0-14981 GCA_043741435.1 Myxococcales bacterium | reverse complement strand
GCAAAGGTTTTGGAGCGCACGTCGAGCACTGCGGCCGAGGCGCGCATCGACATCCACGAGCCCGAGCCCCGCGATGGCTCGTTTGCGTACCGCTTTCATGCGTTCCGTTACGCCATCGACGATCGCGGTCGACCGGCTACGGACTCGACACCGGTGCACGAGCTTTCGTTCGCCGACGTCGGGGGCGCTCGGCTCGAAATGGGGCCGGGCTGGCAGAGGATCTCGCTCTTCGGCAACACGCCGCACTTCCCCGGCAGTGTCCGTTACGAGTTCGAGCGTCACGGCGACGGAGCTCCACGCCTGGTATCCGCGAAGAGCGACGTGCGCAGTCCGCGCATCCACGTGGACCTCGACGCCTCGGGCGCCGTGGTGCGTCACGAGGACGAGCGCGGGAACGAGACCCACAAGATCAGCGAGCCGCCTTGGTTGCTACCCGGCGTCGTAGACCGTGTGCTCCCCCGGTGACAACGGGAACGATGGCGAGCCGCGCATGCGATGCGTGGGCGGGCTGATGGTGCGGCGCTCGACGACGAGCACGCTGTCGTAAAAGTGCATGCCGAACGCCGAGCGCGTGAAGCCATCGACCGCCACAGAGCGACCTAGTGGGTCTCGATGGCGATGTGCTGCGCCATGCGCTTCCGGTCCTCTGCGTTCAGTTTCTTCGCGTGTGAGATCGCGTCGACGAGACGCTCGTTCACGATCGCCGCGTGCAGCATTCGCTGGTACGAGTGATTTGGATTCGCGACGAGCGGCGGGAACGGTGCCCCGTGCTCGATGGCGAGCTTGTTCATCTGCAGCTGCGCCTTCGCCTGGCCGACCAGACCGCGCGAGAGACTCATCGCCTCGGTGGGACCCATTTGCTCGACGAGGGCCCAGGCTGTTCGGTACGCGTTGTTGTGCTCTGGGCGCGCCGCCTGCTGTGCGAAAACGCCATGCGCCTCCTCATTGACGACCGCGTGCTCCGCGTTCGGCGCCTCGTGCTTGAAGTGGTAGGCGCCGTGAGCCGCGAGCTTCTCGAGCATCTTCGCGTGGGCGAAGTCTCTCGCGCGTTGCTCGCCACGCGCTGCACGCTGCTTGTTGCGCGCTGGTCCCGCGTGCGCGGGGAGCGCCGTTGCGAGGAGCCCACCCACCATCAGACCGAACCGGAGGTAACGCGCGACGGAAATGCTCATACGAGTGCATCCTTTCAAGGGCTGTGCCGACTGCCCCCGTCGTCGTTTCAGCATCTTGCAGCGCGGGGACTGGTAGGCAGAGGCGCCACTGCTGGGGTGTAAAGAAGTTCAACAGTCGTGATGAGCGGTGCTTCACCCTTAGAGATCAGCACCGACCGTCGGCAACACCAGTTGCAGGTCCGGGCGATCCGCGAGCGAGAGCTTGAAGCGGCCCCACTTCACGTGGCGCTTGGACGAGACCGTCTGGAGATGCACCGCACCACCGGAGACCGTGCGCCGGAGCACCTGCTCGGTTACAAGGTGTGATCCGAAGCGACCCGGGTTCTGCGGACGGCGTCTCGCGTCACCGTTCGTGGGGCGCGGTCGCAATTGCCGCGGGCTCGAGGCAGCTGCCCAGTGCGTCGTTCGGCACGCGGTCGACCAGATCCGCGAGGCCACGGGACAGATCGCGGCGTGCGACCTCCGTGCGTGAGATCTCCGTCTCGATGCTGCGCAGCTTCTCGTAGCGAGCGTAGGACTTGTCGCTCGACGCATCGAGATCGCGGAAGCGCACCGTGCGCAACAGATGATCGCGCAGCGCAGCGACGGTACGGACGAACGTGGTGCGGTCACTTTCGTCGAGCTTCGCAAGCTTGATCTCGCACAAGCCCTTGCTGCTGTTGATCCACGCGCGCTCGGCGAGGCCGAACGCGCCCGATGACGGTTGATCTTCGATCACCATGAGGCGCTTGTCGGTGAGCGGGAAGCGCTTGCCGAACACGTCGTAGAGCAGCACGCCGCCCTTGCCTGGACGCACACCAACGGTGAGCGCGCCGAACGGCACGTACGGCACAGCAGCCGGAGACGAGAACGACGCTTCGACGCGTGCGCGTTCCGCCGCACCGGGGCCATGCTGCGGATCGACGCGCTTGCGCGGCTTCAGCGTTGTGATGCTCTCGCGCAGCTCGTCGATGCCGACGGCTACGTTCAGCGACGCGCCCTCACGGAAGCCCGCGTGATAGACGCCCACCAGCTCGAACTCGCGCGTGGCGCACGACACCGCGAGCACCGGGCTGCCCGACTGTCCACGTGACAGCTGCGCATCGGTGACCATGTCGGTGTGGTTCCAGCCTTGCTCGTCGTCGTGCTGGCGCGCGTTGGTGATCTTGCCGGTGGACAAAGCCGAGAACGCACCGAGTGGGAACCCACGCACCTCGATGGCGTTGCCGGCGCGGATGCCGGCCGACGTGCCGATGCGGAATGGAAGGGTTGGCAGCTTGGTCGTCGTCTTCACGATGCCGAGGTCGAGCTCGCTGTCGACGAGGACGCGCTGCACCTCGATGTCGTCGGCGTCGTACTCGTCGCTCTCGTTGTCGACGAGCCAGTTGTGATCGCTCACGCGCTTGCAGCCGAGCGGGATGCCGTCCACCCGATCTTCCGGGGTGGAGACGGCGGGCCAATCCGTGACGTGCTCGTTGGTGACGAGGTACGTGAACTCACGATCGCGCTTCAATGCGAACGCGGTGCCGTGCGCCACCACGGTCTCCTTTCTCCGTCGGAGATTGCCTTCACGATCGAAGTACGGGCACTGGTACGTGGCCCGGCTGCGGAGCGCATATGCGTAGCGGGTGGACTCGTTCTGACGGCGCGCGTCTACCGACGCCAGCGACAGATCGTCGGCGTAGGCTCCGAGACAGGCAGGCAGTGCACGCAACCGCTCCTGCGCGATGGGCGATTGGCCTTCGGCCGTGGCGAGCAGACCCAAGAACACGGTCAGCGCGTAAAGCCGGCGTCGATGAAGCGGCGACATCGGTGCCTCTACTATGTACCGTTTCGCCCGGCGGGCGAGCGCGATATACGTACGGGCGTCGCGATGAGCAGAGCACATGTAGGGCCATGGAGCAGGACATGACGATCACCCGCACCTCAGCTTGGCGCAACTTACTGTGGCTGGCATTCACCTCGGCAGTGACCTCCGTTGTCACCCTGCTCCTCACCGGTTGCGCCGGCACCAGCGACGTGACGCGCGCCAACGCCCTCGACATGGTGGCCGCGGGGGCGAAGCTCGTCGACGTGCGCACCGCGGACGAATACGCGGAGAAACATCCGGAGCCAGCGATAAACATTCCCGTCGACGAGATCGGCAAGCGCATGGCGGAGCTCGGCCCGACCGACACGACGATTATCGTGTACTGCCACACCGGCCTACGCGCGGTGATCGCGGCAAACACCCTGCGCAAGGCTGGCTACAAGCGCGTGTACAACCTGGGCGCGATGGATCGCTGGTACGTGGAGACGAAAGGGCAGCCGTCGAAGTTCGACTAGAACTTCGCCAGCGACGGATAGACCGGGCACGCGTGCGGGTACGTCTTCGCGGGCTCGCCCGGGGACGACGCAGGCTGAGCGGCCTTGCACTTCTCGCCCTCGTCGCATGCCACCAGCCGATCGATGGCGGTGTTGCGGGTCGCGCGCACCGTCCGGTTGTGATGCGGACAGTGGACCAGGACCGGCAGGGAAGGGGAGCGCTGCATGCGGTCATCCTAGCTGCTCTCGGCGCCGAGCAGCAGCGCCTTCGCGCTGTGGACGGCATCGTGGTTGCCCGCGAGCAGGACCTCGTCGGTGAGCTCGAGGCGCTCAGTCGCGCCGGGCGTGACGACACCTGCACCTGCGCGACGGATCGCCAGCACGGTGGCACCCGTGAGGCCGCGCAGGTTCAGCTCTCCGAGGCTGCGCCCGATCGCCGCGCTGCCTTCCACCAGCTGGACGCTCACGGGGGCACCGAGGCCCGGCAGCAAAGACGCGACCACCTCGCGCGCGCGATCGGCATGAGGATCCCCTGGCTTCGCTTGATCGGCCGACTGGGCGAGCGCGGCGAGCAGCACCTCGGCGCCCGCGCGCACGTGACCGTCCACGTCGGCCGCGCGCATCCAGATGCCGCGAGCGAGGAACGCCACTACCGCGAGCAACATGGCACCCGCGACGAGGGTGGCAGCGGCAGAGGAGAGCAACACGTACCCGAGCGCGACCAGCGGAACACCCGCGATGAGGAGCGCGACGAGCTGGAACATGGTGCCGAGCAGCAAGCGAGGCGCACGCGATAGATCGATGCCCTCGGCGACCGCGGGGAGCGCCTCGATCGCGAGCGCCGCGCCGAGCCGTCGCGACAGGCGCCCGATGCCCAGCACGAGCGGAGCGGCAACGACCAGCACCACGAAGGTGACGATGGCGCGCGCGAGCTGAGGCGACAGCGACAGACGGCCGATGAGCCACAGCGCAACGTGCTCGAGCCAGCGCGCCGCCGCGACGGTGAGCATGGCCAGGCACAGCGCGTCGAGCACCAGGGCGCGCGCGAGCCGCGTGGAAAGGCGCTTTTGCGGTTGGTCCGCACTGCGCTGCCCCAGGCGCTCGACCCAGCTGCCATAGAGGCTGGTGACCATCTGTAGACGCGCGGGCAGGTGCCGATCGACCCAACCGGCAGCGACGGGAGACACGCGGATGAGCGCGGGGGTGAGCAGCGAGGTGATGGCAGAGACCGCGGCCGCCAGGGACACCAGCTCGGCTGCCGGGCCGCCGAGTGACAACCCGATGGACGCGATGAGGAACGAGAACTCGCCGATCTGCGCGAGGCTGAGCGCGGAGCGAACCGCGGTCTGCACGCCGCGGCCCGCCACCAAGGTACCGAGACCCACGCCGGTCATCTTGCCCACCAGCACGAGCGCGCTGAACGTGAGCACCAGATACCAGTGCTTGAAGACGAGGTGCGGATCGATCTGCATGCCCACGGCGACGAAGAAGATGGCCGAGAAGAAATCGCGCAGGGGCTCGATCGGAACCGCAACCTTGTGCGCTTCCCCCGATTCGGCCACCAGCGTGCCGGCGATGAAGGCGCCGAGCGCGAACGAGTAACCGAAGGCGTGCGCGAGGAGCGCCGTGCCGAAGCAGAGGCCAGTGGCCGCGACCAGGGTCGTCTCCGGTCGGTCCAGCTTCAAGACGGCGCGCGTGGCACGTGGGACGACGAACAGTCCGCCGATGAGGAGCGCGATCAAGAAACCGACCAGCTTTCCGACGGTGACCCCGAGCTGAGCGGGCGAGATCTGCGAGCCCGCCGCGATCGCGGTGAACACCGCCATGAGCAAGATGGCGAGAAGATCCTCCGCGACGAGCACGCCGAAGACCACGTCGCGGTGGAGCCCGCCGATCTTTCGCTCGGCGAACACCTTGGCCACGATCGTGGTGCTGGAGATCGCGAACGTGGCACCTGCGAAGGCGCTGGCGGTCACCCCCCATCCGAAGACGCGGCCACCGGCGAAGCCGAGGCTGAAGCAGAGCCCGACCTCCACGACGGCGATCAGCAACGACCGTGCGCCGAGCTCGACGAGCTTGCGGAGGCTCAGCTCGAGCCCGATCGAGAACATCAGCAAGATCACGCCGAGCTCGGCGAGCGTGTGGACGATCTCGAGATCCGCAACGAGCGGGAAAGGCACATGCGGGCCCACGATCAAGCCGGCCAGGATGTAGCCGAGCACGACGGGCTGCCGCAGGTGCTGGAAGATCAGCGTGGTGACGGCGGCTACGCACAGCACGATCGCCAAGCAGCGGAGGAAGGCGTCTACGTGCACGGCCGGCATTGTAGACGCTGCGGTCGTTCCGCTTCGCGTGATAACGTCGCGCCATGACGATGACGCGTTCATTCGCTGGTCTCGGGCTATTTCTCCTCGGTTCTGGGTCGCTCGTCGTGGGGGGCTGCGGCAACCCGGTCCAGGCCGCCGGCATGTATGCCGTTGGCATCACCAACAAGTCGAACAAATGTGGTCTCGACAACTTCGCCATCGGGCAAATGGCCAGCAACATTCCGATCACGATCACGCAGCAGGACGCGAACGTGACGGTCGTGGTCGGTGGGATTGCCGGTGCCGCGCTCACGCTCGCCCTCGGAAGCGCCACATTCCACGGCACCGTGGACGGAGCGACGCTCTCGCTGCAGCTGTTCGGGACGCGCTCCACGACCCAAAACGGCTGCGCCTACACGATCAACGCCGCAATCGAGACAACCCTCGTCGGTGACGTGTTGCAGCAGGGCACCATCACCTACACACCGGCAACGAACGGCAGCCCCGACTGCAACGACCTGAACATGTGCATCAGCACCCAGGACTTCAACGGAACGCGACCGCCTGCTTGATCGACAAGCGCTGTCGCAACGCGAGCGCCGCCAACGGCGCGAAGGAGCGCGCGCCCGCCCACCAGATGTGATGCTTGCGCGGGAGCGCGAGGTACGGCTGATCGACGAAGCTCTCGTGCCGCACGTCGAGCACGTGCTGGAGGACGCGGCCGTCGAGCTGCTTCGGGAGCAGGCGCAGGAACGCATCGAGCTCCTCGGACTAGAACTTCTTCGTCGGCATGAGCTGCCAGAGGATCGGCCCGAGCTTGGCAAGCCCACTTTCCAAGAATTGTTCACCCGCCTGCTTCACGTGGTTCGGATAGAACGTCTTGCGAAGGCTCGTATTGGCAGCCGCCGATGCCGACGAAAATACGAGGCGGCACGGGCTCAGCCCGCGTCGAGCGCGTGACGCAGCGGCAGGGGTGCGTTCGCATGATCGGTATTGCCGGCTTCTTCGCAGCGACGAGCCCAGAGGTAGAAGCACGTGGAGTACGAGATCTTCAGCCAGCCGGTGACGGCCCAGTACACGTTCACCATGGCGTAGAAGAGGACCATGCCGAACGCCGGGTGCAGGTGTGAGCCGATGCGGCTCACGGTGAAGGCGAGCGGGAACACGATTGCACCGATGAAGTAGGAGACCAACGAGAGCGCCACGATGCCGGCCCCGACCCCAGTCGGATCCACTTCCATCTTCTTCTTCGACGCTGTGAACGCCTCGCCGAACGGGAGGCCTTCGATGACCATCGACGGCAGGATAAAGTACGTCGCCGTGGTCCAGATGCTGCGCACGATGCCGAGCAGGATGCGGCCCACCACGTCGCTTCGCTCTCGTGCGTAGGTGGTGAAAAAATCGAGCAGGCCCGACACACCGGCGAACACCATGATGCCAGAGCGGACCTTGGCGACGCGGGCCTTCGCTACCTTCATGTCCGCGCGCCCGGTGGTGACGTAGTCGTTGATCAGCGACGCGGTCAGCGCGTTGCATTGGTAATCGATGAAGTACAGCACCATGAGGCCCAGCACCATGATGCCGTTCGCTGCACCAGCGGAGCGCACCACGAACAGCAGTCCGGAGATCGCGACGGACACGATCGTCGCGATCGTGAGGTTGCGGTACATGGGCGAAAGCAGCGTGCGGTCGCGACGGGCGTACGCGAACATCTGCTGGAAGAAATCGAGGGCGCGACTGAACGAGCCGAACATGCCCTTCGCCGGCGCGACGTATGGCCCGGGATCAGGCGAGCTGGTTGCGGCCGTCTCGCCGGTGGGTGCCGCGGACGACGGCGCGGCGACCTTCGGTGCGTCGGAGCTGGGCAGGTCTACCTTGGGTGTGGGGGCCGTCACCGACGAGACTTGCGGATCGGACGGGGGCGGGCTGGACGACACTGTGCTCGGCATGGGCGGCGGAACGTCTTTGACCGCGGGGAACAACATCGTGGGCGCCGAGCCGAGCGGCACGTCCACGTCCATCTTCGGGTTGCGATCGGTGTCCTGCTCGACGTCCATTGCGGGATCCGACGACGTCGCGAGCGGGTCGGACTGCAGGAGCACCTGGTTCACGAGTGGGCCCAGGTCGGCGATGCTCGGCGTCGGCGGCGTGATCGGTGGCAGTGGCGTGAGCTCGGGGTTACTGAAGGTGCGAGGGCGCGCACCTCCGCTCGTGCGCATCGGCTGCGGCGGCGCGATGACCGTGGGCTCACTGGGCAGCTCGGTAGGGCCCGAGCCCCCTGGCGGCAGCGGTGAGGCCACCGGGATCGGCGTGGTGAGCTGCAATGGAGGCAGTCGGTGGCTTCGCGAGTCGTCGCCGTGCGCGAGGGGCGGCCCATCGCTGACTTTCGTGGCTTCGGGCACGAGCGTCGGCTCCACAGATGCGAAGGACAGATCTTCGGGCACCGACACGCGTCGCGACTCCGTCGCGTGCTGGCGCACCGCGGCCATCAGATCGTCGACGTTCGCTTGGACCGTCTGCTGGATGTCGCGCGGGTTCGGCGCGTCGATCGTCTTCAGCGCGAGCGGTGACGCCATCATCACTGTCGATAGAGTCGAAGGCTCGCTCTGACCCACCACGAAGTTCTTTGCGGCGCGTGCCGCCATGAGCTGGCGCACCTCTTCCGGCATCTCCCCCGCGATGGTGCGCGCCTCGGGGGCTGACCGCACCGCGCGCCGAACGGTCGCGCGCAGCGTCAGCACGGCGTGACCGATCTGGACGAAGTCTCCATCGTGTAGCTGGGTGCGACCGACGATCGTCCGGCCATTCAACAACGTGTCGCGATCGGCGTGCACCGACTCCAGCCACACCGAATCATCGTCGCCGACGACGAACCGCGCGTGCTCGTCGGCCGCGGTCGGCTCTTCGATCTGCAGCGTGCAGCGGTCGCCACGGCCGATGACCACCTCGGGCAGGTCGAGCGCGTAGGGCGCACGTCCCCACGCGAAATGAAGTGACCAGCGAGGCTCAGCCATACTCGTTAACACTATCAGGGATCACGGCCGGGACCCGGCCTGTAGCTGCGCGACGAGCCCCGCGGGAGGCCGGCTCCAAACCGCCGAGCTTGCAGGCGCGATGAACGTGAGGCGACGCATCCCGGCAGCACCCTTCATCGGCTTCACTTCGATCTGATCGCCCACGCACTGTACCAAACATGCGCGCGTGCCCAGCTCGTCCGTCACGTCGACGATGCCCTTGATCCGGAAGAACGCGTGCGCGATCTCGTCGAGGAGCGCCTCGAGCCCGGCGGCGGCGACCGGCCGCGTCAACGCGACGGTCTCGCCGCGGAGCGCGTGCGCATGCAGGTGCCCTGTGGGCTCGGGCGCGACGGTCGGGTCGACGGTGAGACCGAGGAGCAGCTCGGGTGCCACCTCGCCGAACGAACACGGCACGACGCGCGCCGATGGTGCGTCTCTTGCGATGAGCGCTTCGGTGCGCAGGCGCTCATCGCGGCTGGCGAGGTCGAGCTTCGAGAGCAGCACCAGGTCCGCGCGGGAGAGCTGATCGTGGAACAAGGCCTGCGCCTCCACGGCCCAACGCGGCGCTTGGTGTGCGTCCACCACGCAGACCAGGCCGTCCGCGTGGTAGGACGCGCTTAACGCCTGCGTCGAGATCTGGAAGTGCACCTCGGAAGCCAGCGCCGCCCCCGAGAGCTCCACGATGATCTGCGCCGGCGGCACACCGTGGATCGGTCGCGCCAGCTCTTCGAGCGCTTGCCCCATCTCACCCTTCGACGTGCAGCAGAGGCAACCCGAGTCGAGCTGCACGGTGCGCAGCGCATCCGTCTCGCGCTCGGCAGCGATGAGCTCACCGTCGAGGCCCAGTGTACCGAGCTCGTTCACCAGCACGGCCAGGCGCGGACCCACGCCGGGATCGCGCACCAGGCGGCGCAGCAGCGTGGTCTTCCCGGCGCCGAGAAAGCCACCGATGAGGAGCACCCCCACCGACGAGGGAGCGCTAGTGTCGGAGAGATCGAGCATTGCCTCGCCTCAGCGTAGCGCCAGTGCCACCGCAATGACGACGAGCGTGAGCACCAAGGCACCGATCAGCAGGTAGCGACCGGTCTTCGGAAAGATCGCCGCTTCATCGACGTGGGGATTGGTCGGCGACGGCAGCGGCTCCACCACGGGGCGCACCACGGTGGGGATGCTCGAGAGCAGCGGTGAGGCAGGCGCAGCGACGGGAGCCGGCTGGGGCTCGACCCTTTGCGTGGGTCCTTGGTTCGGGTAGCTCGCGAGGATGTGCGGCTTCTCTGCGAGCTCGGTGCGGGCCTGGCCGAGGTTGGCGTCTGTGACGTGCTTCGGCACCTCGCGATCGACCACCGTCGGAGAGCGATCGCTTCCCGGGAGCGTCCTCCCCTTGTCGAGATCGAGCCCCATGAGCACGGGGTCGATCGCGTCCATGAGCTGTGTCGGCGCGTCGAGCGCAGCTTCCACCATGCGCGTAGAGATCGAAGCGTCGACGGGCGTGGGGATCACCGCGGCGAGCGCATTCGTCACGCTGCCTTTGCGCGAGCGCGCGTTCGCGACGAACGTCTCCCGCTGATGCAATCCCTTGCGAGGGATCTGCTCGATGGGGCGATGGCTCTGCAACAGCTGCTCGGCGTGCTCGATGGCCTTGCCGAACTCGGCCATTGTCTGGAAGCGCTGTGCCGGGTCCTTCTCGAGCGCGCGCATGATCACGGCTTCCACCACCTTCGGCAGGTCCTTGTTGACCTGCGTCGGTGGCTTGGGCTTTTCGGTCATCTGCGCCAGCAACACCTGCCCGTAACCCTCGGCGTTGAACGGCACGTCACCGGTGGTGAGCTCATAGAGGACGATGCCCAGCGAGTACACGTCGGCCCGCGCGTCGACGGAGCCCGAGCCACGGCACTGCTCCGGGCTCATGTACGCCGGCGTGCCGAGGAGGACGCCGGTGCGCGTCTTCGTCGATGGGTTGCCCGAGACCTTGGCGATCCCGAAGTCGAGGATCTTCACGAAGTTCGGATCGCCTCGCCGGTCGAGCAGGAACACGTTCTCCGGCTTGAGGTCGCGGTGCACGATGCCGACCTTGTGGCTGGCCTCGAGCGCTTCACAGCACTGCGACACGATGTGCAGGGACTCGTCGATGGTGAGACCGGTGCGCCACAGGCGCGTGCCCAACGCCTCACCCTCGAGGAACTCCATCAATAGATAAACGAGGTCTCGGCCTTGATCCGTGATGCGACCGAAGTCGAGCACCTCGATGATGTGCTCGGAGTGAATCTCGTTCGCGGCCTTGGCTTCGGCGTACAACCGGCGAACGATCTCCTCCGACGCGGCCAGCTCCTCGTGCAAGACCTTGGCAGCCACACGTCGACGGATGAGTGGGTGCTCGCAGAGGTAGACCACGCCCATCCCGCCCGAGCCCAGCTCGGACTTGGCGACGTAATTCCCGATTTGCTTGCCAGCCAGATCCATGACTTCCGGGCGGAGCTTACCCGAGGGGCGGCACCGATGCTACCGGCGGCGAACCCGCTCGTGGTATCCGGGGGCACGATCGTGTCCGACCCTGCTCTCATCGCAGTCCTCGCCAGCGAAAAAGAGAAGCGCGTGCTCGATGCCGCGGTGTACGCCGAGTGGGGCACTCGCCTCACGGTGCAGCAGTTTCTCCGTCGCGAAGAGGTGCTCCGCAGCAGCCCTTGGGCGCGCAGGAGCATGCACACGTGGTTGCTGGTGCGCCCATCGAGCTCGCAGATCTTGTCGTCACTCGAGACGTATCGCGTGCGCAGCCGTCACGGGATTCGCAACGGCTGGAGCTTCGAGATCGCGAGCGTGTTCACCGAGCCCTCGCTGCGTCGGCTCGGATACGCCACGCGTCTGCTCGACGAGATCTCCGCGCGGCTCGGGGAGAACCCGCGTGCTCACGCGCTCACGCTGTGCTCCGACATCGGCGTCTCCACGTACGAGCGCGCCGGCTTCAGCGCCCTCCCCAGCTTCGACTGGGTGCTCGCACCACGCGCCGATGCCGCACCGGGGGTCACGCGATCGGACGCACCCGTCGTCGTGGAGAGACTGCTCGCAGGCGATGCACCGCGTGGCAGGTTTGCCTTGCTTCCCGACGCTGCGCAGGCCGACTGGCACCGCGCGCGCGAGCGCATCTACGCGGAGCTCCTCCGCGTGCCGACCGTGGCCCACGGCTCACTGCAGTGCGCCGAGGGCCACGCGCTCATCGCCGGTGATCTGAAGCTCGAGCGCCTCATGGTGCTGAGGCTCCACGCTTCCCGCAGCGAGACCGCCGAGAAGCTGTTGCGCGCGTGCTGCGACGAGGCTGCGCGCGCGGGTCTGCGCGAGGTCGTCATGTGGGCCGCGCCCTATGGCGGCGATCAGGTGGTGGTCGCCGCCGCCGAAGCGCTGGGCGGCCGACGGTTGCCTCGCGAGGGGAGTGTGCCCATGGTGAAGGCGCTTCCCGGCGCCCCTCGCATCGATGCGGCGGCGTGGCGTGAAGCCGATCGCCTGGTGTGGGTATGAACGAAACGCAAACCTTCGAGAAGCCGAAGCCTCGGCGGATCATCGGCCTCCTCGTGGGGCTCTGCGCCGGCTTCATTTGCAAGGAGCTGGGCCTGCGGGGCATCGTGTCCTACTGGGGACCGCAGGCACCCTTCATCGTCGCCTTTGCGATCCTCGGCGCTGCATTCTGGCGCACGCGGCTGCGATGGGTCATGACGACCGCGACGGTTTTGCTAGCGATGACGTGGTTGGCCGTGGCTGCTGCGCCGGTGAGCCAGCGCCTCGCGCAACCGCTGATCCGCCGGGACCCGTTGGCTTCCGCCGACGCAATCTTCGTGTTGTCATCCAACATCCAGCTCGATGGCGATCCGTCCCCCAGCGCGCTGGCCCGTGCCACGCGCGGCCTCGAGCTCCTCGGCGAGGGTCAGGCGCCGCGCCTGTTGCTGTCAGAACTCGGTCCGCGTGCCGGCTCGTATACCGACTACGTCCGCAAGAGCGGCACTCGCATGGGCATGCAGCACATGGATGCGATTACCTCCGTCGGCGTCGTCGGGAACACGCACGATGAAGCCGTTGCCGTCGCCGAGCTGTTCGCGAAGAACGGTTGGAAGAAGCTCATTCTCGTGACGTCGCCAACGCACAGCCGTCGGTCCGCGGCCACGTTCGAGCGCGCGGGTGTCCCTGAGGTGATCTCCATCCCCGCCTCCGAGACGCTCGTCGACATCGAGGACCTCGACCATCCCGACGATCGAACGTTCGCGTTCGGCATGATCGTGCACGAGTGGGTCGGCGTGGGCTTCTATCGGTTGCGCGGGTGGATGCGGTAGCGCCGGCGCCCCATGATAGGATTCCGCCCGCGCCGGGCCATAGGGGCCTTGCCGAGACGCACGGAAAGGCAATCGCCATGGCGACCGAATCGATTCGCATCTCCGCTGTGATTCCTGCTTCGCCCGAGGAGCTCTACTCCGCGTGGTTGGATGGAGAGAAGCACAGCGAGGTCACTGGTGGTGCGGCGACTGTGGAGCCGCGCGTCGGCGGCCGGCACACCGCGTGGGATGGCTATATCGAGGGCCACATCCTCGAGCTCGAGCCCGCGAGTCGAATCGTGCAGACGTGGCGCAGCCTCGACTTTCCGCAAGGCGCTGCTGACTCCAAGCTGGAGATCTTGTTCGCGTCGGCCCCCGGCGGTGCCGAGGTGACGTTGATGCACACCGACATCCCCGAGGGCCAAGGTGCCGACTACGAAGAGGGGTGGGTCGAGCACTACTTCAAGACGTTGCAGAAGTACTTCGCGCGGCCGGTGCCGAACGGCACTGCGCCAGCCTACGCCCGCGCGCGGGATGTAAAAGCCCCCGGGAAGAAGAGGGCGGCGCCCGCGAAGAAGAAGAAGGCAGCGCCCGCGAAGAAGAAGGCAGCCCCCGGGAAGAAGAAGGCAGCGCCCGCGAAGAAGAAGGCAGCGCCCGCGAAGAAGAAGAAGGCAGCGCCCGCGAAGAAGAAGGCAGCGCCGAAGAAGTCCAAGCAGAAGCGCTAGCAACCAAGGGTAAGAGGGTAGCCATGATGTCCGACAGTTTCTCGACGAAATCTTCTTTGACCGCGGGCGCTAAGACCGTCGTGCTCTACCGCTTGGCCGCATTGAAGGGCGCGGAGGCCAAGGTCGCCCGCCTGCCGATCTCGCTGCGCATCTTGCTCGAGAACCTGCTCCGTAAGGAGGACGGCCGCGTCGTCAAGAAGGCCGACATCGAGGGTCTGCTCGACTGGAATCCGAAGGCCGATCCCGATCGCGAAATCGCGTTCTATCCGTCGCGCGTGCTGATGCAAGACTTCACCGGCGTGCCGGCCGTCGTCGATCTCGCGGCGATGCGCGAAGCGATCGTGAAGCTGGGCGGCAAGCCCGACCGCATCAACCCACTCGAGCCGGCCGACCTCGTCATCGACCACTCGGTCATGGTCGACCACTTCGGCACCAAGAATGCGTTCGATCTGAACGCGAAGCTCGAGATGGATCGCAACCGCGAGCGCTACGAGCTGCTCCGCTGGGGCCAGCAAGCCTTTCAGGGCTTCCGCGTGGTCCCGCCCGACGTGGGCATCTGTCACCAGGTGAACCTCGAGTATCTCGCCTCGTCGGTGATGGAGAAGAATGGCGTCGCGTATCCGGACTCCGTCGTCGGCACTGACTCACACACCACCATGATCAACGGTCTCGGCGTGCTGGGCTGGGGCGTCGGCGGAATCGAAGCCGAGGCTGCGCTGCTCGGTCAGCCGATCTCGATGCTCATCCCGCAGGTCATCGGCTTCAAGCTGAACGGCCAGCTCAAGGCTGGCTGCACCGCGACCGACCTGGTTCTCACCGTGACGCAGATACTGCGCAAGAAGGGCGTCGTCGGCAAGTTCGTCGAGTTCTTCGGCGCGGGCATCTCCACGCTTCCCCTGACCGATCGCGCGACCATCGCCAACATGGCGCCCGAATACGGCGCGACGTGCGGCATCTTCCCCGTCGACGAGAAGACCATCGCTTACCTGACGCTCACGGGCCGCGCCCCCGAGCTCTGTGCGCTGGTCGAGACCTATTATCGCGAACAGCACATGTTCGGTGTCGAGGCGTTCGACAAGGTCACTTACAGCGACACCCTCTCTCTCGATCTCGCGACGGTCGAGGCGAGCCTGGCCGGGCCCAAGCGACCGCAAGATCGCGTGTCCCTCAAGACGTCGAAGAG
>JAYUBF010000212.1:0-15099 GCA_043741435.1 Myxococcales bacterium | reverse complement strand
TTCCAAACCCCTATCGCTGCTCGACATCATCCACACCCAACTCTTTGGTAACTCTCAGACTTCCTCGCCGAGCTGATCTTGGACCCGATCACCACCTGAAATCTGTCTACGGGGACAACGAGGGAGCTCGGCAGTTCGCGGTCGACTCCTTTGACTGCTCCTTCCATTGGATCACGATGGCAAAGATGGATTGTGCTCTTGTTCATAATCGCTGGCCGTTGTCACGCATAATCGCCAGCATAACCGCTGGCCGTTGACAGGCATAATCGCTGAGCGTTGACAGCATAATCGCTGGCCGTTGACACGACGGATGGGGGGGCCTTCGATGAGACGAAGCACATGGCGTTAGCTCCACGATCAGCGCGCCTGTCGCTGCGGGCGAAGTGGACGCTCGTCTTGCTCGCGATCGGGGCGCTGCCGATCGGTGCGCTCGCCTACCGCACGCTCGCGGTGCAGCGTGCGGCGCTGCTCGCGTCCGAGCGCGGCCTGCAGATCGCCGTCGTCGATCAGGTGAGCGACGCGATCGATCGCGTCCTCAGTGACACCGAAGAGGCGACGCACCGCGTCGGGCGCCTCCTCACCGAGGCGCGAATCGTCGACGAAGCGGCGCGGCTCGAGCTCGTACGCGAGACCGTCGCGCGCGCGGCCGTGCTGAGCGAGGTCGCGATCTACGCGCCCGATGGCACCTACATCGACGCTGTCGCGCGCAGCGGCGCGGTCCAGCTTCGGCCGCTGCCGCGGATCGAGACAGGAGCGCGCAAGGCCGGCTGGCTCGCGCCGCAGCTGACCGACGGCGCCGCGTGCCTGCGCTACGTCGAGCCCGTCCAACGCGCGGGCGAGCTCCGCGCGTGGGTCGTGGGCACGCTGACGCCGAGCCTGCTCGACCGGCGGATCGTGGAGCTGTCGCAGACCGCGTTCAACCGCCCCGATCGGATCGTGGTGATCGACGCTGAGCACCGCGTGATCACGAGCGGCGGCAGCCCCGAGCTGCCGGCGGGCAGCTCGTTCGTCGGTAAAGACGCGTCCGCGAACGACGAAGCCTTGAGCGCTGCGATGCGCCAGACCATCGCCATCACAATCGAGAACGTCGGTCGCGGTGGTGAGCCGATGGTCTCCACGGCGCGCACCATCACGCGTGACGCCTGGGCCGTCATCGTTCGGCGTCCGCAGCGCGAAGCCTACGCAGCGCTTGGCGCGGCGCGGCTCGCGCTTCTCGAGGGCGCGCTCGCGTTCGGCGTGTTGGCGGTGCTGGCCGCCGCCTTCTTGGCCAAACGGATCACGCAGCCAGTGCGTCAGCTCATGATGCTAACCCGCGCGTATGCCAAGCGTGACTTCGCCGCGCGGTCGGAGCTCCGCACAGGCGACGAGCTCGAGGACCTCGGGAAGGCGATGAGCGAGATGGCCGACGACATCGCACGAGGCGAAGGCGAGATCGCGCGCCGCGTCGAGGTCGAGAGCAACCTCTCGCGCTATCTGCCGGCAGAGGTCGCGCGCTCGATCGCGGACGGTCGCGGCTCGATCGCGCTCGGTGGCGGCCGCCGCGATGTCTCGGTGGTGTTCGCCGATGTCGTCGCCTTTACCAGCTTCGCGGAGCACGCCTCGCCTGAGCGCGTCGTCGCGTTCCTCAACGACCTCTTCACTGTGCTGACGGAAGTCATCTTCCGCCACGGCGGCACCGTCGACAAGTTCATCGGCGACTGCGTGATGGCGCTGTTCGGCGCGCCGAACGCGCAGGACGATCACGCTGCGCGCGCGCTCGCGGCGGCGGAGGACATGCAGCGCTTCGTGGAGGCGAGCCGCGCGCTGTGGCGCGAGAGTTACGACTTCGACGCGCGCCTCGGCATCGGCGTGCACTGCGGGGTTGCGCTCGTCGGCAACCTCGGCAGCGACAAGCGCATGGAGTACACCGTCATCGGTGACGTCGTGAACGTCGCAGCGCGGCTCGAAGGGCTCGCGCGCCCCGGGCAGACGCTCGTCACCGGCGAGGTTCGCGCTGCGGCGGGAGGCGCGTTCGCGTTCGGTTCGCTTGGCGAGCACCCCATCCGCGGCAAGAGCCAGGCGATCGAGGTCTTCGAGCTGCAATGACGGCCGACGACTACACGAAGCAGGGATCCGCGCCGACCGGCAAGCTCGACGACGTCCAGCGCTGCAACCGCTGCGGCGAGAAGACGAACGGCGCGCTCACCTGCGTAGCGTGCGCGGAGTCCATCGGCGACACCCTCCACGCCACCGCGGTCGCCGGGCGGTATCGCGTCAAGAAGCTCCTGGCACAGGGTGGGCTCAACGACGTCCAGCGCTGCAACCGCTGCGGCGAGAAGACGAACGGCGCGCCCACCTGCGTAGCGTGCGCGGAGTCCATCGGCGACCCCCTCCTCGGCATTACGGTCGCCGGGCGGTATCGCATCGAGAAGCTCCTGGCGCAGGGTGGCATGGGGCGAGTCTACAAGGCGACGCACCTCTCGCTCGGCGAGCCTGTGGTCGTGAAGTTCTTGCTGGCCGCGTGGGCCGCGCACCCATCGAGCCGCGCGCGCCTCGAGCGTGAAGCGCGCGCGCTTGCGCGGCTGCGGCACCCCGGCGTGACGGCGGTCTACGACTTCGGCGATCACGAAGGCATGCCCTTTATGGTGATCGAATATCTCGACGGGGAGACCCTCGCGGCTCGCATCTGCGCGACGACCGTGATGCCGAGCGTGGGGGACGCGGCAGCGATCTTCGACCCGATCCTGCGCACGATCGAGGCGGCGCACGGACTCGGGATCGTGCACCGCGATCTGAAACCCGAGAACGTGATGGTGCTGTCGACGTCGGATGGTCAGCCGTACGCAAAGGTGCTCGACTTCGGCCTCGCGCGCGTGCCCGATGACATCCAGGACGCGCGGCTCACCGAGGCAGGGACGCTGCAAGGCACGCTCGCGTACATGTCGCCGGAGCAGTGCCGCGGAGAGGCTGTCGGGCCTCCGACGGACATCTACGCCATCGGTACTATGTTGTACGAGTTCTTCACGGGCGCTCTCCCGTTCTCCGGCCGTACGAGCGCCGATCTCATCGCGGCGCAGATCTTCCGCGATCCGCCGCCGATGGAGCAGCGCGGACGGCTGGTGCCCGCCGCTCCCGGTATCGAGGCGCTCGTTCGCAGCGCAATGGACAAGAAGCTCGAGCGTCGTCCGAGCGCTGGTGAGCTCCGCGACGAGCTCACCGCCATCGTCGGCGGCGCGGATCTCGGGACCCTGTCTCGCAAGCAGGCCATCGAGCGGGCGCGGCTCGGCTCCGAGGATCGCGCGCAGCGCGCCCTGGCGATCCTCACCGTGCCGCATGCGACCCCCGAGCTTCCGCCCGCGGTCGACGCAGCGCCGGCGGTCCGCCCCCGCGTCGTCCTGTGGCGGCTCGAGTCGCTCCGTGCTGAGATGCTCGCGAACGCGCTCGCGGTGAACGGGCTCGACGCCGTCATTGAGAACGTGCCGTCCATCGCCGCGCCCACGCCCACCGCACCCATTGCCGCGGTCGTTCTGAGTGCCGGCGATGACGCGCTCGCGTTTACCATCGCTGCGCGCGCCGACGTAACGATGGCTGCCATCCCGATCTTGGTCGTCGACGTCGTGAACGCAGCGGAGCTGGCGGCACTCGTCCGCGCCGGTGCGAGCGACGTCGCGCTCGCGAGCGTCGCCGAGGGCCTCCTCTGTCGTCAGCTGTGGCGCCTGATAAGAAGGGGGAGATGATGCGCGCCAAGATTGCCGCCGTGAGCATCTCGCTGGCCGTCGCTTCGCTCGCGTACGCCGCCGAGCCCGCGACGCTCTCGCCGTACACCGTGCAGGAGGGCGACACCTGCGGCAGCGTCGCGAAGAAGGTGCTCGGCGATCCACGCAAGGTGAACCTCATCCACGACAACAACGAGCTCGGGCCCCCACCTCACCGGCTGCGCGCCGGCCAGATTTTGAAGCTGCCGCTCCCGGCGCCGCGGGGCCCCGACGCTCTCGTCACATTCGTGCGCAACCTCGTCGAGAAGTACGTCCCCGAGCGCGTCGGCGCGCGCGTCAACGACGAGCTCTTCCGCGGCAACCGCGTCAACACCCGCGCGGCTTCTTCTGCCGAGCTCAGCTTCGCGGACAAGACGCAGATGCAGCTCGGGCCCGACACGCTGGTCGTGATCCTCGGCGAGAACAGCGGCGCCGCCGCTCGACACGCGAGCGCGGCCGACGCGAGCCTCGTGAGCGGCGCCCTCCGTGCGCACCTCTCGGCGCTCGCCGGAGGCACGAAGATCATCTCCACCCCCGGCGGCCAGGCGAGCCTCGACCAGGGCGTCTCGCAGATCAGCGTCGACGAGGCGAAGGCGACGCGGCTCGCAGTCTACCAGGGCAAGTCGCGCCTGCGCGCGAGCGGGGTCGAGGTGCAGGTGCCCGCAGGCTACGGGAGCAAGGCTGAGAACGGCATCGCACCGAGCAAGCCCAAGCTGCTTCCGCCGCCTCCGGTTTGGGATCCGACGCCGGCGAGCCTCATCGTCTCGCTCGAGGACGCCGCCACATTCGACGCGGGCTATCGGGCCGGGGGAGGGCCTGGGCCGAACGCGACGCAGTGGCATCTCCAGATGGCGCGCGACGCGCGCTTCAACGATCTCGTGTTCGACAAGGAAGTGCCAGCAAACGTCGTGCGCATGCGCGTGAGGCGGATCGCGGCAGGCGCCTACTTCGTGCGCGCGAGCGCGATCGACGACGATCACTTCGAGGGCGTCTTCACTGCGCCGCTGACGGTCACAGCCGCGCTCGCTCGCGCGACCAAGGCGGACGTTGACGTCGGACCGGCGTACAAGTGCGGCGTCGACGGCAACGCCGGGCTCGTCGCTGGCCGGATCCAGCTCGATCGGCGGGGTGAGCATCGCCTGCGCTGCGTGTCGATCGCCGACGAATCGGTGAGCGGCGAGTTCGTCGTGCCGCTCGTCCCGCCGAAGTTCATCGTGCGCGGGAACCTCGAAGGGACCGATGCGCAAGCGGGGCACGGCCGCCTCTTCGTCAACGTCACCACGGCGGACGGCAAGCCTGCCGCTGGCAAGCGCCTCGCGGTGCTGGGCGACGCGGTCGTCTCGAGCGCCGTCGAGACCGAGCAGCCGGGGCTCTACATCGCGACGCTGAAGTGGAAGAGCGGCGCGACGGTCCTCCACCTCCGCGTGCAGGTACTCGGCACGGACGTGGTGGAGCCGATCGACGTGCCCGTGTCGCCGAAGTAGGACGGGCGGCGCAGGCTCACTTCAAGAGCGCCTCCACGTCGAGGTGCTCGAGATAGTGCCCGAGCGCCGTCATCGCGCGATCGATCGGTTCGCTCTCTCGCGCGCGCGCGGACGTCTCCAGGATGGCCCCGAGCTCCGAGATATAGTCGAAGCCATAAGTCGCGCCGAGCCCCTTCAGCGTGTGCCCGACGGCCTCGAGCGAGGGAAAGTCCTTGTCGCGCAGCGCAGCGGCGATCGCGGCGACGTCGTGCTTGCGCGCGGCGAGGAAGCCCGGGATTAGATCGTGGAGACGCGGGTCGATCCGAGTGCGCTCCCGGTTCGGGTCGCCAGTGCTGCCACGAGCCGTGCCCTTCGCGGCAAGGTTGCGATCGATCGCGTCGAGGAAGGTCGCGCGACGGATGGGCTTCGTCAGGTGATCGGTGCAGCCCGCGGAGAAGCTGCGCCCGACGTGCTCGGGCAAGGCGTGCGCAGTCAACGCGACGATCGGGATCCGCGAGAGCCCTTCGGCGCGTTCCCACGCGCGGTACTGCTCGACGACGGTGTAGCCGTCCATCACTGGCATCTGGACATCCATGAAGGCGAAGTCGTAGCGCTGCAACTTCAGCTTGGCGAGGGCGCTGACGCCGTCCTCGGCGAGGTCGACGTGGTGCGGCGTGTCGGCAAGGTAGCGCTGGAAGACGATGCGATTCTCTGGCGTGTCGTCGGCGATGAGGATGCGCAGCGGCGGTCCGGCCGCAGGCGGGATCGGCTGTGCGAGGGCCGGCGCAGCGGCAGTATCGTTCGCGGCCACGGCTGCGCTCGTCGCCTCCATCAGCTGGTTTCGTCGCACGGGCTTGATGAGGTGTGCAGCCACACCGAGCGCACGGCCACGTGACACCTCCTCCGGCGAGAGGTCGACGCTGATGAGCACGATGCCAACGGTCGTGGGCGCGTGGCGCGCGCGCAGGCGAGAGGCGATTGCGAGACCGTCGATCTCGAGCGAGTGGTCGTCGATCACGACCATGCGATAGCTCGGCTGCGCGCTTGTGGCACGGTCGAGCTCCTCGAGCAGCTCATCGGGCGTCCCAAATTCGCTGACCGAGGCGGCCAGGCTAGAGAGCATCTCGCGGAGGATGACGCCCTGCACGCTGCTGCCAGCGAGGATTAGGATCGGGTGCGCGTGGAGACCGCTGCGCCCGGTCGCGCGGGAGGAGCCCTTCGTCTGGAGCCCAAGCTGCGCCTCGAAGCGGAAGGTGCTTCCGCGGTGGAGCTCGCTCTCGACCCAGATGCGCCCGTGCATGAGCGCGACCAGCCGACTCGCGATGCTGAGGCCGAGCCCGCTACCGCCGTATTTCCGCGTCGTCGATGGATCGACCTGCGTGAAATTCTCGAAGATCGCCTCGAGGCGGTCCGCAGGGATCCCGACGCCGGTGTCCGACACGCTGAAGCAGAGGGAGCCGGGGCTGGCGGGCTCCGGGCTCTGCTCGACGCGCACGATCACCTCGCCATTCTCGGTGAACTTGATGGCGTTCGAGATGAGGTTGACGAGTATCTGGCGCAGGCGATGCGGATCGCCGACGAGCATAGTGGGGACAGTGCGCGGCAGATCGCAGGCGAGGCCGATGCCGCGCTTCCTCGCGCGCGGGGATAGGAACTCGACCGTCGTCTCGATGAGCTCACGGAGGTTGAAGTCGACCGCCTCGAGCCTGAGCTGACCGGCCTCGATCTTCGAGAAGTCGAGGATGTCGTTCACGACGTTGATGAGGTGATCACCGGCGTTGCGCAGGATCTCGACGTAGCGCGTCTGCGCGGCGTCGAGCGGCGTGTCGCCGAGCAGCTCGGACACGCCGATGATCGCGTTCATCGGCGTGCGGATCTCGTGGCTCATGTTCGCGAGGAACTCGCTCTTGTAGCGGCTCGCGTTCTCTGCGCGCTCGATTGCGGCGTGGAGCAGTCGATCGCGCTCTGCGATCGCCGACTCTAGTAACACGATCGCGTAGCCGCGCAGCTTGCCCTCGGCGTCGCGGCGGGGGGACACGCGCATCGTGACGCTGCAGAGGCGTCCGCCGGGCCGAAGCACGCGCAGCGATCGCTCCGCCTCGTCATCGCGCGGACGCTTCGTGAACTGCTCGAGCAGCGCGGCGCGGTCTGCGTCGTGGATCGCCGAGAGCCAACCGGTGCCGAGCGAAGACTCGAGATCGCGGCCCGAGAGACGCAGCCAAGCCTGGTTCGCGAACACGCACTTGCCGGCTTCGTCGACCCGCATGGCTGCGACCGGGAGCTCATCGACGAAGTCCTGGGGCACCTCAGCGACCCGCGGGCGCGACCGTCGGTGCAGCGGCGACAATGCGGAACTCGACGCGGCGGTTCGCGGCGCGCCCCTCGTTGGAATTGTTGCTCGCGATAGGCTTCGACTGTCCGTAGCCTTGCGACGTGAGGCGGCTCCCGGCGATGTCGTGGGCAATGAGCCAGCGCATGACGCTGCGCGCGCGGCGGGTTGACAGATCGAGGTTCCGCGCGGGCTGCCCGCGATTGTCGGTGTGGCCCTCGATCGCGATGTGCTCGAGCTCGGCCTGCGCTGTGAGCGCATTGGCGACCGCCTGCAGCACCGCGAAGCTCTTCGGCACGATCACGTCCTTGCTGGTCTCGAAGAACACCGGCTCGATGATCATGAGCTTCCCGTCCTTGATTTGCACGAGACCACGGCAGCCGTTCTTCTTCGGCTGGGGGTCCGGCGCGCCCGGCTCGTCAGGGCACGCGTCGATGGCGTCCGGGACCTGGTCCCCGTCGCGATCGGCGAGCGGGCAACCGCGTCGCGCAGGGTCCGGGTGGAGGCCCGCGGCTTCGTCCGAACAGAGATCCTCGGAGTCGAAGACGCTGTCGCCGTCCGTGTCGATATCGGGGCAGCCTGGCTGGTTCGCGTCGGGGTGGGGGCCGGCGGCGATGGCGGGGCAGAGGTCAGCGCGATCGTAGACGCCATCGCCGTCGGTGTCCTGGTCGGGACAGCCGAGTCGCTGCGGATCCGCGTGCGCTCCCTGCGCGACCTCGGGGCAGACATCGTTTCCGTCGATGATGCCGTCGTGATCGCGATCGCGCGGCGGTGGGCAGCCGTGGAGCACCGCGATCCGGGAGCCCACGCCGGGCTCGTCAGGGCAGGCATCACTCACGTCGATGATGCCGTCGTGATCGCGGTCGCGCGGCGGGGCTGGTGCGTCTTCGCGGAAGGGCGCGTACGCGATGCGCGCGATCACGCGGACGTCGGGCGTGCCGGGCTCACGCAAGAGACCGAGGCCGACCGCGAGCCCGATCTGGATCTGCTTGATGGCGTTGTACTGGGCGCCGGCGAGGACCTCGAGACTCGTGAAGTCCTTCTTGAACGCGTGGCCGTTGGTCACGACCGTCGCGAGCACAGCCTCGGGTCCGATACTGAACCTGTGCTTCATATCGGCGTACGCGAGCGCGCCGCCGAGCTGGATCTCCGGACCGACGGTGTTACCGAACTCGACTGGCACAGCGCCGATGCTCGCGGCGGGCCGGTACAAGAAGCCGCCGCTCGCCGACCACATGATATGGCGCGTGAGGCCTGCGGCGATCAGCTTCGGGAGCACGCGCACGCTGGAGTCGCCGGCGTGCTTCGAGGTGACGCCGAGCGGAAACCACAGATCGAGCCCGAGGTGAAGCGAGACAGGATCGCGCATCGGCTGCTTCCACACGCGGACGACCGCGCCGATGCGGATATCGCCGACGGAGGCACCCGAGAGCGGTGCCGCGCCGCCGGCCGGAGTGCCGCGCTCGAGGAGCACCACGGGCAGGCTCGCAGAGATGAGGGCGCGATCGAGGAACGAGCCCGCGAGATCGAGGTGGCCGACGAGCTGGTGCGCGATGACGGACTGCGTCTCGGTGAAAGACTCACCGTTGCGGCGGCCGTAGACGAGCGGGTCATGGCCGTAGTCGAGCGTGATGCCGGCCGCGGCGAAGTACTTGCTCTTCGTGTACCAGGGGTGGTCGACCCAGAACGTCCATTCGCCGGCCGCGGTCGGCTCATAGCGCTCGATCGTGAAGCCGCGGTTCTGTGCGCGGGCGGAGCCACCGAACAGGGCGATGGCCGCAAGGAGAAGCCAGAGGCGTTTCATCCAAGGCATGCGCATCTACCGCCCCGCTCTGGCGCCAGAGCGGCGGCACAGGAAGAACGCGAGCAGGAGGAGCATCGTGAAGAAGTCGGTCGGTGATGCGGGGCTGCGCGCCAGGGTGCAGCCGAAGCCCCCGCCCGCGAAGCCGTACGGTCCGTCCACAGTGCTGAGGTCCGGCGCCTCGCTCGCGTCGACCGTGCCGAGATCGGGCGGGGCCGTCGCGCCATCGCTGCCAAAATCCGGCGGCGGTGCGCAGGTCCCGATCGCGTTCGTCGTCGAAGAACACACGAGGCTCACGTCGCATGTGTTTCCGCCCGTGCCGCGGCAGCCGTCGACACAGGTGTTGGTGCCGTCGCAGACCTTCCCGCTCGTCAGAGCGCCGCAGTCGCTGTCGCTCAGGCAATCGCCGCAGACGCCGGCCGTGGTACAGATCGAGGAGCGACACAGCAGCAATGAGCCGCAGGGGCCGCCGTTGGGCTCACCGCACTTGCCGTCGGCTTCGCAGACGTCTGAGACGCACTGCGCGCTACGGATGCAGTCCGTGCCGTTCACGAGTTCTGGGAGGCAGGTCTTGCTCGATAGATCGCAGTAACGGCCGGCCGTACACTGCGCGTCGGCGGTGCAGCTCGCCGAGCCGCAGGTGCCGTTCGCATCGCAGACACCGCCGCGACACAGCGTCGCGAGGCTGCACGGCTGTCCGTCGGGTACGCCGCACTTGCCGTCGACGTTGCACACGCCCGCGCTGCAGTGGCTCGGCGCCGTGCACGCGACTCCGTTCGCGTCCCTCGGCGCGCACGTCGAAGCTTTACAGTACCTATCGGTCGCGCACTCAGCGTCGAGCGAGCAGGCCGCACCGCAGACGCCCGCCGAGCAGGTCGCGCTGCGGCAGGTGGTGGCGCCGGCGCAGCTCGTGTCGTTCGGATCGCCGCACTTGCCGTCGGCGTTGCAAACGCCGGAGCTGCACTCCGCCACGCGGGTGCACGCCGCGCTGTTGGCGAGGTCGTCGACGCAGCGGCCGGTGTCGCAGTGGTCGACCGCGGCGCAGTCGCCGTCGGTGGCACAACTCGTGCCGCACACACCCGCCGCGCAGATCTGGCTGCGGCAGGTGAGCGCGAAGCTGCAGCTGATCCCGTTCGGATCACCACAGCGACCGTCGGAGTTGCAGACGTTCGAGCGGCATGCAGTCGCGGCGCTGCACGGCGAGCCGTTGAGGAGGCCGCACAGCAGATCTGCGGCGACACAGTCATTGCGACACGCCGCCGTCGACGAGCAGGTCTCGCCGTTTGGCTCGCCGCACTTGCTGTCGGCGAAGCAGATCCCGCTGCGGCACAGCGCGGCCGTCGTACACGCGATGGTATTGGGCTCGCCGCACTCGTTGTCGGTCGGGTAGCAGATGTTGCTCTGGCAGACGCTGTTCTTCGTTGGTGGGCCGCAGGATTTACTGTTCGTGAGGCCGCAGGTCTTGTTGGACGGATCGCACGCGCCCGAGAGGCATACGCGCGTGCCGTTCGCCTGCGTGCAGCTGCCTGCGATCGGCGCCTGCGCGGGGAGGGGCTGGCCGTTCGGGGTCTTCGGCGTGCATGCGCCGGTCGAGCACCACTGCGTACTCGCGCAGTCGCTGTCGACGAAGCAAATGTTGCCGCAGGCGCCGCTCGTCGTGTTGCAGGTCGGCCCGGCCGGGTGGCCGCTGCAGTCCGTGTTGCTCGCGCACTTGCCGCACGTGCCGCTCGCCGCGCAGTAGGGCGTCGCGGCGAGCGGGCATGCGAACGTAGTGCCGCCGCCATTGTCACCGGTGCAGCCGACGCATGTGTTGTTCGTGAGGTTACAGAAGGCGGCGGTCGAGGTCGTGCAGTCGCTGTTCGCGAGGCAGCCGTTCACGTAGGTGAACGTGTTCGTGTTGCTCGTGCCGCTCGTCACCGCGGTTACGCCGCTGCCGACGGTGTCCGTCGCGTTCACGGTGTGCGAGCCGGGCGTGAGGTTCGCAAGCGGCGTGAACGTCCACGCGCCTGTCCCGTCGGCGGTGGCGGTGCCGACGAGCACGCCGTCGATCGACACGTTCACCGTGGTGTTCGGCGGCGCTGTGCCGCGGATCTGCGGCTTCGGCTTGTTCGTGGTGGACCCGTTGGCAGGCGTCGTGACGACGGGGGGCGCGAGGATGCACTGGTTCGCGGCGTTGCATGTCGCGGCCGCGGGGCAGTCGGTGTTCGCGATGCAGCGGACGCAGGTGTTGTTCGAGGTCTTGCAGATCGGCGTGGCGCCACTGCAGTCCGCGTTCGCGAGACAGCCGTTCACGACCGTGAACGTGTTCGTGTTGCTAGCGCTGCTCGTCACTGCGGTGACGCCGGTGCCGGAGGTCGCGGTCGCGCTGAGGGTATGCGCGCCGGGTGCCAGCGTCATCGGTGTGCCGAGCGACCAGTTGCCTGTCGCGCTCGCAAGCGTCGTTCCGACGAACACCCCGTCGACGAACACGTTCACGGTCGTGTTGGCCGGAGCAGTGCCCGCGAGCGTCGGCTGCGACTGGTTGATGGTCGAGCCGTTGGCCGGGGTCACGGCGACGGGCGCGGGCAAGATGCACTGGTTGCCGCCGTTGCACGTCGCGCCTGACGGGCAGTCGGTGTTCGCGATGCAGCGGACGCAGGTGTTGCTCGAGGTCTTGCAGATCGGCGTGGCGCCGCCGCAGTCGCTGTTGGCAAGACAGCCTGTGATCACGTTGAACGTGTTCGTGTTGCTGCTGGGGCTCGTGACGGCGAGCGCGCCGCTGCCGACCGTCGCAGTGGCGCTCACCGCGTGCGAGCCGGGAGCGAGGCTCGACGGCGCGACGATCGACCAGCTGCCGGCGGCGTCCGCGGTGGTGGTCCCGATCACTGCGCCATCGACACGCACCGTGACGGTCGAGTTGGCGGGTGCCGTGCCGCTCAAGGTCGGCATCGGCGTGTTGATGGTCGAGCCGTTCGCCGGCGTGACGACGACTGGCGCTGCGAGCGCGCAGGCGTTGGCGGCGCTGCACGTCGCGCCTGACGGGCAGTCGGTGTTCGCGACGCAGCGGACGCAGGTGCCACCGACGGTGTCGCAGGTCGGCGTTGCGCCGCCGCAGTCGGCGTTCGTCGCGCAGGCCGTGCACAAATGAGGGCTGACCGCGGTGTTACAGCGCGGCGTCGCGCTCGGGCAGTCGGCGTTGCTCGCGCACTTGTCGACGACGAACGGGGTCGTCGAGGTGAAGGCGCCGCCGCCGTTCGAGGACGGGAATGAAACGGGGCCGATGCCCTGCGTGGCGCCGACGACGCCCGCGGCTGTGACGGTCGCCTGGTTGTTGACGGTGCCCGTCGTCGTCGCGTCGACCGTGACCTGGAACTTCACGGTCTGGGTCGGATCGCTCGTGGTGATCGTGCCACCGGTAGTCCCGTCGGCGTTGGTACCGAGCCGCACGCGCAGCGTTCGGGTGCCGAGCGTGTACTCGCCCTGATCGCTGTCGGCAGCGTCGGTCTTCGTGCCCGTGTTCGCGCCGGTCGTGATGCGGAGCGAGCCATTCACGAAGGTAATGCCGGCGGGCAAAACGTCGGTGAGGACGACGTTCTGACCGGTGTCGGTGCCCGTATTCGATGTGGTGATCGTGTACTCGAGCGTATCGCCCGGGAGCACGCTCCCTGCGCGCGTCAGGTTCGTGACCGTCTTCGTCGTGTTGGTGAAGAGCGGCTTCAGCGTCGAGATCCCGGTCACAAAGACGCCGAGCACGTAGATGTCCCCTGTGCTCGTGCCTTGTACCGTCGCCGAGGTCTGGCCGCCGGCGACTCTCGCGGTGATATCAACAACGTCGAGGTCGATGCCGGACATGCTCGCGGCGCCGCCCGTGAGCTGCGGCAGGTCACCCGCGACGCTGACCGCAGCGCCGAGGTTGGAGCGCGTCGCGTTGAAGAAGTTGTTCGCTGGGTTGAGCGCGTTCGTGAGCGCGGTGCCGTTGAAGTTGAAGGCGTCGCCGCTGATCGAGTCGTCGCCTTCGTACGCGATGACGCCGAGCTTGGCGTCGAAGCCGGCGTTGGGAACGAGAAATCCATTGATGGTGCCGCTCTGCGGGTTGCCGTTCGTCACCACGTCGGCGCCGTCGAAGAGCGCGAGGTTGCGCGGCGGATCGCTCGCGAGCTGGTAGAAGACGACCATCGACCACGCGACGAACGAGGTGCTGTCGTTGAGGTCGACGAGGTTGAGCGACGCGATGTTGCCCGCGCGGTAGGCGCCCGGCCCCTGCGCTTGGACGAAGGGCGTCACGTCGGCGGTGCTCTCGTAGAATGTGCCTGACACGAACGACGAGTCCGCCGTCAGCACGTTCGAGATGCCGCCTGGGCGCTCGAACGTGACGCTCGTCCCGGCGGCCGCGCTCGCGTTCTTCGCCGCCCAGTAGAGCCGCGCGTAGGTGATCGTCGCGCCGCTCGGGATCGCAAGGACCGCGGTGCTCCGCGCGTTCGCCGACGTGATCGTTGTGTCCGCCTGCGCTTGGCCCATCGCCGGCGAGTCGGCGCGCCAGAAGACGTCGGACGCGGTGTCGCTCGTGTTGGCACCGCAGGCGCCGACCGTCCCCACGACCGGGGCCGGTGTGGCCGCGACGCAGTCGTAGCCGAGGGTGTTGCCGATGAGGAGGAAGTTGCCGCGCTGGTCGACCTGCTTACGCAGCGCCGGAGCGGCCTCGGCGTGCGCACCGAGCACGAGGGCGAGCCCAGCGATGATAATCGCGAGCTGTTGGAATCGGTGGCGCCTTGGCATCGTGACTCCGCAAAAGAGAAGGCCGCGCGTGGGTGTCGCATCGGTGTCGTACGGCACTGCATCGACCGAGAATCGGTTCCGCATCATGGGCCGTCGAAGAGCACGCGCCGTGCCTGAACTTAAGGGGCTGATTGTACGTGAAGAATCCGTGGAACCCGGGCGCGAGCGTCCTAGTATATCTCGCCGCGGCGCACACATGCCGCGGTTCTCGGCTCAGCGTACGGCGCCGGGCGCGCCTGCGCAGCCGCCCGCTGGCAATCGCGGCAAGGGCGCAGCCTCGTATGGGAGCGAGAAGCTGAGCGCTTCGCGTGCATCCGACGCCTCGACCTCGAGCGCGAGCTCCGACAAGCTAACGTGCCATCGCACGTGCGCGGTGTAGGTCCCGGGATCACCTGAGGGGCGCACCGCGTCGATCACGGCGCCGTCGGCCGCTCTGATGAGGACGGTGAGACCGGTCGCAGGGCGACCGTCGTTGTCCTTGATGCGAACCGAGACGAGGCCGACCCCGTGCGCGGGGAGATCGTAAGAGAGGCGCGTCACAATCGAGTAGCGCGAGCTCGGTGGCGCGGGCTTCCAGGGTGCAGCCGCAGGCTCTGGCTTCGCGGCGAGCACCGCGAAGCGAGCGACGGTAGAGAACGCGCCTTCGAAGTCGTCATCGTCGATCGTGCTCACTCGCGCGAGGTACGCGCCGGGCGCGAGCCCTCGCGCCTCGAGCGCGACGATCTTACCGTCTACTCGCGTGTCGACGACGCAATCGTTGAAGCGCTCGTCGCGTGCAAGCTGGACATGGAAGTGCGTGGCGCTGACCGCGCTCGCGTACCGCGCGCCAACGGTGGCTTTGCCGGCGCGGTCCGCGAAGATCTCGGCGGGTGGCAGCGTCTCCCAGGTGGGCACCGGAGGCAACGCCTTCGGAGGCGTGGGGTGCCTAACGGAGACGGGGGTCTCTCTCCGGGATCTGGTTGTAGGCTTCGCGGGGATCGAGTGTGGCACGGACGACCTGGATTCTGAGGGCGAGGC
>JAYUBF010000211.1:0-15140 GCA_043741435.1 Myxococcales bacterium | reverse complement strand
GCCGGCTCGCACGGCAAGACCACCACCACGTCACTGGTGGCGACCGTGCTGCGCGCGGCCGGCTTCGATCCCACGGCGGTGATCGGCGGCAAGTTGCCGTCGCTGGGCTCGAACGCGCGACTGGGCCAGGGCGAGTATCTGGTGGCCGAGGCCGACGAGTCCGACGGCTCGTTCATGAAGCTCACGCCGACGGTGGCGGTGGTGACCAACATCGATCCGGAGCACCTCGATCACTACGGCTCGCTGGAAGCGCTCAAGCGCACGTTCGTCGAGTTCATCAACAAGGTGCCGTTCTACGGCGTCTCCGTGCTGTGTATCGATCACCCCAACGTGCAGTCGCTGCTGCCTCACGTCGACAAGCGCTACATCACCTACGGGCTCGTCCCGCTCGCGACGGTGCGGGCAGTGGATCTGCGCTTCGCCGCGCTCGAGTCGTCGTTTACCGCGGTGGTGCGCGGCAAGGAGCTCGGTCGGGTGACGCTGCCGATGCCTGGTCGTCACAACGTGCTCAACGCGCTGGCGGTGCTGGCCGTCAGTGACTTCCTCGACGTGCCCTTCGAGAAATACCGAGAGGCGATCGCGTCGTTCGAGGGCGTGGGGCGCCGCTTCACAGTTCGTGGCGAAGCGGGCGGCGTGATGGTCGTCGACGACTACGGTCATCATCCGGCCGAGGTGCGCGCCACCCTCGAGGGCGCACGGGCCGGCTTTCCCGACCGCCGCATCGTCGCGGCCTTCCAGCCCCATCGCTACACGCGCACGCGCGATCTGATGTCGGAGTTCGCGGTCGCCTTCAACGAGGCAGATCTCGTCTTCGTGACCGACGTGTATGCCGCGGGCGAAGAACCGATCGTGGGTGCGACCAGCGATCGGCTCGTGGACGAGATGCGCGCCTCCGGTCACCCGCGCGCGCGTCACGTCGGCCCGCGCAGCGAGCTCGCGAGCGCGATCGGCGCCGATCTGCAACCGGGGGACATCGTCATCACGCTGGGCGCTGGCGACATCTGGCAGACGGGCGAAGAGATCTTGAAGGCTCGCGGCGGCGCCGCATGAGCCTGCAGAGCAAGCTTCAGCGCACCGAGTTGCCGCGCCGCATTCTCGGCGCCGTGCTGTCGGTACTGGTGCCGGGCGCGGGTCACGTGGTGCTCGGATACAAGAAGCTCGGATGGATCATCGCCGCTGCATCGTTGGGGCTCGGTGCGAGCGTGGTGATCTCGGCGCTCATCGTCGCACCCGTCGCGTTCCTGGTGCTCGGCGCCCTGTACATTCTTGGCACCGTCGCCAGCGTTGTCACCGTGCTCGCACTGCCACCGGGTCCGCAGCTGAAAGATGGACTGCGAGGTCTGTGGCCCGTGCTCGTGCTCGCCATCGGCTTCCGCGGTGCCGCATACGTGCGCAGCTACGTGCTCGAGGGTGAAGTCATCGCAGACAACGTGCTCGCTCCGCTCGTCGTGGAGGGTGATGTCTTGCTCGTGCATCCGGGCCACGGGGAGCCGCAACCGGGTGACGTGATCCGCTTCGGGGTGCTCGGTCCCGACAGCGCACGTCGCCTTCGTCGCGTGCTCGCGCGCCCCGATGCCGCGCACCTCGAGGTGCAGCTCGACGATCAACATCACGAGCTCATCACCCTCGATCAAGTGACGGGTCGGGCGCTGTTCGTGATGGCGACCAACGGCAAGGCGGCCGATGGACGCGGTCGCATCTGGAAACCTCTGAACCTGTCCCGTTGATGCCGACGCTGCTCGATGATACGGCGCGAGCCGCGTTGACCGAAGCCGTCGGCAGCGACGGTGAGATCCGCTTCGACGAGCCGATGGCGAAGCACACCACGCTGCGCATCGGCGGTCCGGTCGACGCCTGGGTGATGCCGACTACCTACGATGCGCTGGCGCGCGTGCGAGCGAGCATGCACGCGCGCGGCGTTCCCACGCGCGGCATCGGCTCGGGGTCGAACCTCCTCGTGCGGGACGGTGGTCTGCGTGGCGTGGCGATCAACCTGCGACATCTGGCGAAGGTCACGCGCATGCCACCCGACCGGGTCGACCCCGATGGTGCAAACCTGTGGGTCGAGGCCGGTGCCACCACGGGTCGGGTGCTCGCGCTCGCGACCATCGAAGAGCTCGGCGGCGTGGAGTTCCTCGGTGGTGTTCCCGGTACCGTCGGTGGTGGCCTCATCATGAACGCGGGCACCTACCTCGGTGAATTCAAAGACGTCACCACGCGCGTGTTCTCCATCGACGCGGCAGGCAACACGATCGTCCGCGAGGCCGCCGACTGCGGGTTCGCGTATCGCACCTCGTTGCTGCCTCCCGAAGAGATCGTAACGCACGCACGACTCCGCCTCGTGCCGCGACCGCGCGCGGAGATCCAGGCAGCGGTGCGCTCCCTGCGGGATCGGCGCAAGGCGCGCGAGCCGTCGGCCGTTCCCAACGCGGGCTCCACCTTCAAAAACCCATCGAACGATTACGCGGGTCGCTTGATCGAGGCGTGCGGCCTGAAGGGCCGTCGCGTTGGTGGGGCCGAGTGCTCGCCGGTGCACGCGAACTGGCTGGTGAACGCCGAGAAGGCCACGGCCGCCGACATGCTGGCGCTCGTGGAGATCTGTCGCGCGGAAGTGGAGCGAGCGTTCGGCGTGCGGCTGGAGCTCGAGGTGAAGGTCATCGGCGAGGCGACCTAAACGGCGTCCGCCTGACTATTTCGACGGAACGAAGCGCCTCGGGTACCTTTGCACCCATGAGCAAGAGGCGAGTCGGCGTGCTGATGGGCGGTCCCTCCGCCGAGCGTGAGGTGTCGCTCAACTCGGGGCGCGGTGTCCTGGCAGCGCTGCAGGGCCGCGGCCACGACGCCGTCGGGATCGACTGGAAGTCGCGCGATGACGATCTGGTCGGTAGGCTGCGCGCCGAGAAGGTGGAGGTGGTGTGGCTTGCGCTGCACGGCACCTTCGGCGAAGACGGCTGCGTGCAAGGCCTGCTCGAGTGCGCTGCGATCCCGTACACCGGCTCGGGCGTGCTCGCCTCCGCAAACGCGATGGACAAGGTCGCGACGCGGCGCATTTTCGATCAAGAGGGTATCGAATCGCCACGCTGGCGTCGGTATCACGGTGCCGCCGATGTCGCGCGCGTCGGCTACCCGCTGGTGGTGAAGCCGTCCGCCGAGGGGTCCTCCGTCGGCATCTCGATCGTGAAGACCGACGCCGAGCTGCCGGCAGCTCTCGACAAGGCTCGCGCCGGCCACGGCGTGGTCCTGCTGGAAGAGTACGTGAAGGGCCGCGAGATCAACGTCGGGATCCTGGACGGGGTTGCGCTCGGCGATGTCGAGATCCGTCCGGCCACCGAGTTCTACGACTACGAAGCGAAGTATGTGCGCAACGACACGCAGTACCTGGTGCCGGCGCCCGTCACCGATGACGAGCGTCGTCGCCTGCACGACCTCGCCGCGCGCGCGCACCAAGCGCTCGGCTGCTCGGGGGCGAGCCGCGTCGATCTGATCCTCGGCAACGATGGCCGCGTCATCTGCCTCGAGATCAACACGCTCCCCGGCATGACCGACCACTCGCTGCTGCCGAAGATCGCCAGCCTGCGCGGGATGGACTACGCGACGCTTGTGGAAAATATCCTCGCCACGGCCTCGCTCAAGGCCTGAACACACCGATATGTAGGCAACATTTCTTTATCGCGAGTGATTTTGTCTCGCGTGAAATTTTGCTCGGCGTCGTGGCGCGTCATACAAACGAGACACGATGCTGCGGGACCTCCGACCCTCCAGCCCGGTGCGCAGCCGGACTGGCTTCTTCTCGAAGAAGAAGGGAAACCGGCGTGTTCGCACCACGGCGAGCGGCAGCCAGCCGCTGATGCCGCCGGTGGAGCCGCGTCCGCGCATCTGGGGCCGCATCGTCCTGTGCGCCGTGCTCGGGGTCGGGGTCGTCGGTGCCACCCTTGGCCTGCGAACGGTCCTCCTGCGTGGCAACCACTTCTCGATCACCGAGATCGAGCTCGGCACCTTGCATCACGTCTCACGTGAGCAGCTGATCGAGGCGAGTGGCCTCACGTTCGGCGACAGCCTGTTCTCGGCAGATCTCCCGGAAGCCGAGAGGCGGATCATCCGGCAGCCGTGGATCGCTAGCGTTCGCGTGCGTCGTCAGCTGCCGCACACCGTGTCGATCCAGATCGTCGAGCGCGAGCCGAAGATCGCGGTGGAGCTCGGTGAGGTCTACCTCGCCGATGAAGCCGGCGCGTTGTTCAAGCGCGCGAGCGGCAACGAGGCAAGCGGTCTCGCGCTCGTCACCGGCATCGCCCGCAGTCGCTACCTCGGTGACCCGAGCCGAGCGCGGGCGGTCATTCGTCGCGCCATCGCGCTCGATCGCGCCTGGCAGCAATCGGGTCGCAGCGCACCGATCGCGTTGCACCACGAAGGCGGCTTCGACGCGGCGGCGATGTTCACCGTCGTGTTCGACCACCACGGTCGCAAGGTCGGCGCGCGTCTGGGCACGGCGGACGCGAGCACGCTCGATCGGTTGCAGCGCCTCACCTCGGTGCTGAACGCGCTCGATGGAGAAAAGGCGACGCCCGAGCTGGTCCACCTCGAGCAGCGCTCGCTCGATCGCATCGCGGTGAAGCTCGCCGATGCAGCGGCGGACGTTTCGAACATTCAAGAGGGCGGGCCCACTTCGGCCGCGTCCGGCATCTGAAGTCTTCTAGGAGATACATGGCCAAGCGGGAAGAGCTCGTCGTCGGGCTGGACATCGGCACCACCAAGATCGCTGCTGTCGTTGGTGAGGTGACCGAGAATGGAATCGACATCATCGGTGTCGGTTCGCATCCGTCCACCGGGCTCAAGAAGGGCGTGGTCGTCAACATCGACGCCACCGTCCAATCCATCGAGCGCGCGATCGAGGAAGCAGAGCACATGGCGGGGGTCGAGATCACCCAGGTGTTCGTCGGCATCGCCGGTGCGCACGTGCGCTCGATCAACTCGCAAGGCGTCTGGGCCGTGAAGGACCGCGAGGTCCGCGAGGCCGACGTGCAGGCCGTGCTCGAGCAGGCCAAGGCCATCAACATCCCGCAGGACCGCGAGATCATCCACGTGATCCCTCAGGAGTACACGATCGATCACCAGGACGGCGTGAAGGAACCGCTCGGCATGTCGGGTGTGCGCCTCGAGGCCAAGGTCCACCTCGTCACCGCCTCCACCACCAGCGCGCAGAACATACTCAAGTCGTGTCATCGCTGTGGTCTGCAAGTGTCCGAGGTCGTGCTCGAGCCCATCGCCTCGGCGGAGGCCGTGTTGCACGACGATGAAAAAGAGCTCGGCGTGGTGCTCATCGACATCGGTGGAGGCACCACCGACATCGCCATCTTCTCCGACGGCGCGATCGTGCACTCGAGCGTGCTCGCCGTTGGTGGGAACCAGCTGACCGCCGACATCGCCTACGGAATGCGCAGCCCACACTCCGAGGCCGAACGCATCAAGCACCGCTTCGGTTGCGCCTCGTCGTCCATGGTCGGTGAGGACGAGATGATGGAGGTTCCCTCCGTCGGTGGCCGACCCGCGCGCCAGGTGCGTCGCCAATCGCTCACCGCCGTGATCGAGCCGCGCGTGGAGGAGATCTTCACGTTGGTGCGTCGCGAGATCGAGAAGTCGGGGCTCGAGGACAAGATCGGATCCGGAGCGGTGATCACCGGTGGCTCCACACTCCTCGAAGGCATGAGCGAGCTGGCGGAGCAGGTGCTGGGGATGCCGGTGCGTCGTGGTGTTCCGTCGGGAGTCGGCGGGCTCGTCGATGTGGTGAGGACGCCGATCTACGCGACGGGTGTTGGCCTCGTCCTACACGGCGTGAAGCGCCTGTCCGCGGGCCACGTGCAGAGGGTGCGCGAGGCCGAGCGCGGTGGGATGTGGAAGCGGATGCGGGGCTGGTTCGGCGAAGTCTTCTAACGCAGAGCGCAACGCACACAAGGTGCTACCTGGCTATTTCATCCCCGGTGCGCGCGCGAAGAGTGTGTGGGTGCGCAGTCGCCGAATGTCCCACCGTGGCATGAGCGCGGTGCGCGCTCCCTTGCTGTTCGCAGACTTGCGCGCGGCACGGAAGATGAAGTGCCGGTCGTTCGTCGAGGCGCTTCCAGGCCAGACACTTCCAGGAACCTTTAGAAGGCGCACCCAGCGCCCCGAGGAGACGACTATGTTCCGAAAGACAGCTTTGCTTTCCGCGTTTGCTTTCGCCACCGTGCTCGGCTCGATCGCGCAAGCCGATCCTGCTCCCGCCGAGAACACCCGACGCAACGACCCCGACAAGTCGCAGCAAGGACAGAAGCCCACGGCCGATCAGTCGAAGAACTCCAAGTCCGACGTGGACATCACGGCCCAGATCCGTCGCTCGGTGATGGCGGACAAGGTCCTCTCCACCTCGGCGCACAACGTCAAGATCATCGTCGAGTCCGGCATGGTCACGCTGAAGGGCCCTGTCAAAACGACCGACGAGAAGATGTCCGTGGAAAAGAAGGCGGTCGAAGTCGCGGGCGCCAAAAACGTTCGCAACCAGATCGAGATCGCCCCGTAACGAGGCCGTCGTCGCAATCCGGCGACGACGAGAATTGCAAAACTATTTCATCAAACATGGAGCGTGACTCATGGCTGGTAACAACACCGCAGTGTTCGGCATCTTCAAGACCCGTGCGCAAGTCGAAGCCGCCGTCGATCGCCTGAAGGCAGACGGCTTCCGCAACGACGACATCTCCGTCCTCTTTCCGCAGAATGCAGGCACGAAGGACTTCGCTCACGAGAAGCACACCAAGGCCCCGGAAGGCGCAGCTGGCGGCGTGACCGCTGGCGCCGCGGTGGGCGGCACGCTCGGCCTGCTGGCTGGCATCGGCTTACTCGCCATCCCGGGCCTTGGGCCCTTCATCGCCGCGGGTCCGATCATGGCGTCGCTCGCCGGCATGGGCGTCGGCGGCGCGGTCGGAGGCATCGTCGGTGCGCTTGTCGGTATGGGCATCCCTGAGTACGAAGCCAAGCGCTACGAGGGCCTCGTGAAGGATGGCGGAATTCTCATGTCCATCCACTCCGACGGTACCTCGGACACCAAGAGCGCGAAGAAGGTGCTCGAGGCGGCAGGCGCGACGGACATCTCGTCGACCGGTGAGGCGACCACCAACGTGAAGCCGGGCACCTCGGCGCACGTCTAACCCGGACGTTTGGTTCCACCGAGGCTCCCGGCGTTCGCGTCGGGAGCCTTTCGTATTGTACGCAGCCGGCTACTTGAGCATCTCGCGCATCTTGTCTAGCTGCGCGCGCGCGAAGGCGTCGGCATCTTCGGGCGAGAGCGTGGCAGCGCCGGTGCTGGCTGCATCGACATTGCGGGTCTCGTACAAGTCGCCCGGGATCTCATCGAGGAATCGGCTCGGCGACCTCGGCTTTTGTGACGCACGCTGCGTGCGCGATCGACAGCGCGTGAGGTAGAGCAGCTGCCGCGCGCGAGTGATGCCCACGTACATGAGGCGTCGCTCTTCGCCCAGATCGATGTCGACGGCGGGTGAGGCTGCGCTCACGTCCGGCCCTTGCGGATAGAGCGTGCGACGGTGGGGCAGCAGCTCCTCTTCGAGGCCCACGAGGAACACGACGGGAAACTCGAGACCCTTCGCGCCGTGCAGGGTGACGAGCGTGACGCGATCGTTGTCGTCTTCCTCCGCGTCGTCGTCGTTGCTCTTCAGCATGAGCCGGTGCAGGTAGCTGCGGAGGCCCTCGATGCCGCCTTCGCGCTCTTCGAAGCGCTGCAGCGAGTTGAGGAAGTGCTCGAGGTTCTCGAGCCGCCGCTGCGCTTGCAGCGGCGACGATGCGGCCGCGCGTACGTCGTCGGGTATGCCGGCGTCCTCGAGGAACGCCCGCGCCGAGTCGCGCAAGGGTGCCTGCGACAAGCGACCACGACCTCGCTCGATGAGGTCGGCGAAGCTCGCGACCGCCGTGCGCTGGCGCGGATCGAGATCGGGCGGTGGCACGTCGGACCGGAGTGCGGCTACCTCGAGGACGGAGGCCGTCGCGGCTTGCCCATCGAACGCGAGGCCCGGGTTCGCTTGCTGGTGCGCGATCTGGGCCTGCGTGACCGCGTGGCAGGCCTCGGACATGGTTCGGTTGTGGCCGCGCGCCCATGCCGCGAGGCGCTCGAGCGTGGTGGCACCGATGCCGCGCGCCGGATAGTTGATGACGCGGCGCAAGCTGATCTCGTCGCGCGGGTGCAGTGCCAGCTTGAGGTAGGCGATGGCGTCCTTCACCTCCTTGCGCTCGAAGAACGACTGCCCACCGATGACCTCGTACTCGAGCCGTTGCGTGCGCATCGCCTCCTCGACCGCGCGCGCCTGAATGTTGGAGCGATACAGCACCGCGAAGTCCGACAGCTTGAAGTTGCGCGTGGCGCGCAGAAGCTCGATCTCTTCGGCGACGAACTTTGCTTCCGTCTCGGGATCCGACGCGACGATCTGGATCAGGCGATCGCCAGGCGCGCGCGCCGTCCACAGCGTCTTGTCATGCCGCTTGAGGTTGTGCTTGATGACGGCGTTGGCCGCGTCGAGGATCTGCGGGGTGGAGCGATAGTTCTCCTCGAGCCGTATCACCTTCGCGCCTTCGAACTGCTTGTGGAACTCGAGGATGTTGCCGGCCTCGGCACCGCGCCATCCGTAGATGGACTGGTCGTCGTCGCCGACCACGCAGAGGTTCATGTGCGCCCGACAGAGGTGCTCCATCAGCTTGTACTGCGCGCGGTTGGTATCCTGATACTCGTCTACCATCACGTAGCGGTAGCGCTGCGACCAGCGTGACCGTGCGCCCTCGTCTTCGTCGAGCAAGCGCACGGTGCGGGTGATGAGGTCGTCGAAGT
The DNA here is from genome assembly GCA_043741435.1 of Myxococcales bacterium. GTDB lineage: Bacteria > Myxococcota_A > Polyangia > Palsa-1104 > Palsa-1104 > JBDTCO01. The sequence goes on along the minus strand of JAYUBF010000211.1, from coordinate 6,280 downwards.
CCAGCGCATGAAAACCCGCAAGCGCTTCCTCGTAGCGAGGGTAGATCTGGGCAGCGATGAGGTCGTATTCGTCGTCCTTGCGATCGTCCTCGACGCGTTGCTTGTACTGCTCCGGGGAGAGGAACGCGTTCTTGGCCAGGCTCAGCCGGAACAAGATCGCCTTCGCATCGAAGCGCCGATCCTCGATGGAGATCTGCCGCAGCAGCTCGCGGATGAGGCCCAGCTGATCGGACTGATCGTAGATGGTGAAGCCGTGGCGCATCCCCAGCGTCTCGCGCTCCGCCTTCAAGATCATGAGGCCGAGCGAGTGGAATGTGGACAGCGTCAGCAACCGCGCGCGCGGCCCGACCAGCTTGCCGACGCGCTGCTCCATCTCGTCCGCGGCCTTGTTGGTGAACGAGACCGCGAGGATCTCCTCCGGACGCACGCCCTTGTCGAGCAAGTGACCGATCCGATACGTGATGACGCGCGTCTTGCCCGACCCCGCACCCGCGAGCACCAGCAAGGGTCCCGCCAGCGTCGTCACCGCTTCACGCTGCGGCGGATTGAGCTCGTCGAGACGAATCGTCATGGGCCGTGGCGAGACACTTATCACAGTGCGCGCGAAACAGCGCCGCGTCCGCCTGCATGGCCGCTGCGAGATGGTCGAGCACCACGCGGACGCGGCGGGCAGCCTCGAGGTCACGATGAACCGTCAACCAGAGCGTTTCGAACGGCTCGTCGGGCATGGGGATATGCCGCAGCGCGAGGTTCTCGTCGCCGAGGTCGTGAGGGTGCTCGACAGCCGCCGCAGCCAACGCGCTTCCAAGCTCTTCGCTCCCGTCGCGCTCGTGAGGATCGGGTGATCGGCGAGCTCGAGGCCTGTCTTGATCGGACGCCGCGCCGGATCGCAAGCGCGCCCTGCGTAGACCGAAACGTTCCCACCGCGACTTCCGCGTCGCGATTGCCGAGGTCGAGGACCTCGCCGGCTGGAAGCAGCTCGATGGTCATGCGCGGGTGCTGTACACCGAAGGCAGCCAGGCGCGGCGCGAGGTAGCTCACCCCGAGCGTCTCCGGTGACGTGAACCGGATGGTGCCATCGAGCGCGTCGGGCGAAGCGCTACGCTCGACGGCGTGATCTAAAGGGCGCATGGATCAAGAGCTGGGCCCCGATGGTGTCGCGCGGCTGGAGGCGTACTTCGACCGGATCGGGGCCGTGCTGGGCGACGACCGCCGACGGGCCTCGTTCGCGACGTACGCGCTCGGGCTCATGAGCGATGGTGACCGCAAGAGCGTCGAGCCCATCGCCGCTCGCGCCGCGGGCGAGCCCATCGCCACCCAGCGCGTCCACGATCGCCTCCTGCACTTCGCCTTCGATTCGAAGTGGAGCGACCGCGTGATCAGCAGGAGCGCGAGCGCATGCCCACTCGTTCCAGCTCGCGGCCTGAGCGCCACTTCCCCGATTCCTTCATCACCACCCGCCTCGCTATCTCGCGGGTCGCGGCCTCCTGGCTACCTCGCTGCCCCTGCTGTCATCACAAGGCCAGCGTCGCTGCTCGAGCGCACGGGCTGCGTTCGACGCAAGCGCAGACTCCGTTGGGGTACCCGCAGTGGTGCTAGCTAGCTAGCTAGCCAGCCGACCGGTTTTAGCCTCTTTGTTTACCACTCGCTTTCCAGAAGAGCCCGAAATATACTACCGGCCGTGCGTAGCTTGGTTCATCTCGAGATTCCTCATACGTGCAGCGCCGCTCTCAGGGCGAAGTCGGGGCTAGGTGGAGTGCTCGAGGGTTGTTCATGACGAGCGTGTCCTTGGTGACCGCTGCGCTACTCCGCGAGCGGCGATTCCGTAGCTTTATCGCGCTGTTCTCGGTGGCCATTGCGGCCGCACTGTCGACGATCAGCCTCTCGATGACCAAACGCCTTCACGACATCAGCGCTGCATTCGACAACGGGCGTCTCCTGATTCGCAACAAGATCCCAGGCGCTCCACTCCCTTTCAAGGCCTTTGAGCAAATCACGCATGTGCCAGGGATTAAGCCGCTCTACTTCGCGTCTTTTCGGTCGATGGAGATCAATAACTCCAACTATCAGTTTGGGGTGGTCGCAATCGGGCCGGACATCGATCGAGTCGGCAATTCAAGCTGGTGGAGCACTACACCCGAGGTCATCGAATGTCTCAAAAAAAACCGATCCGGCATAATCGTGAGCGACAAGACCATGCGACGGCTCGGGTGGCACGTGGGTCAGACGGACTTCGCGAAGTCAGAATTCGGGAGCAACATCTCCTACCTCATTTGTGGTGAATCGACCGGGTTCAACCCAGGGTTCATCTATCTGCGTGCCGATTACTTCGACGACTTTCAGCTCATCAAGGGGAATTTTTCCTTTGCGATAGCCGAGTGTGACACTCCAGACCGGCGCTGCACGAAGGAGATCGCAAAGCGTCTCGACCAGACCAGCCTGGAGTGGAGCTCGCCAACGCAAAGCGTGTTCGAGCAGCAAAGCCAGGAGCGACTCGTCCGGCTCGTTTCCGCCGTACCCAATCTGCTCTCGAAGGTCAGCCTGCTGGCGATTCTCATCACCATCCTCATCAGCGCCAGCACCCTCGGGATGTCCCTCGAAGAACGCCGCGGGGAGTTCGCGGTCCTGCGCGCGCTCGGCTACCGGCGTGTGCGGATCCTCGGCCTCATCCTCGCCGAGTCGTCGATGCTGTGCGTCTTGGGCGGCCTGATCGGGTCGGTAATGCCCTTTTTGTTGTTCTATCGAACCGGTTTCACACTGGGCCCCTTTCATGCTCGAGACGTACCCGTCGATCCAACCGCCTGCGTCGCCAGTTTGTTGGTCTCCTTGGCCATTGGTGTGCTCGTCGCCCTGCTACCTGCACTGCGCACCCTACGCCACGATGTCATCAATGAATTGAATCGGGGCTAGCAATGCTTTTGCGATACACGCTGAGAGGACTTTGGGCGCGTCGTACGAGCATCCTCCCCATGCTCTTGTCCATTGCTGCGGCGGTGATGGGCGCGGTATTGGTTCGCGCAAATATGGAGAGCTTGTTCATTTCTGTATTGAACCAAGCCGAGCCAAACAATGCGATCATCTTCAAACAAGACACACAATCAGAAGATCACAGCAGCCTCCCACAGGCGCTCATTGGCCGGCTCCAAGCCGCTTCTGGCGTGTCACGCAATGGAATTGTTGCCACACTATCGCCAGAGTTCGTGACCGGCACCGCGATCGAATTGCCGTCCGGGGAGGTCACATTCATTAGTGTCCGGGGTGTCGACCCGCCGGCCTTCGCCGTTCATCAACGGGTTCACATCGTCCGCGGCCGCGCCCCCGAGCGCGGAGAGCACGCCATCTTGGTCGGCACGCGACTTCGCGGCCGATACCCGTGGCTCGACGAAGGCGCGTCGATCGAGATCGGGCGTCATCAATGGAAGATCGTGGGCGTAATCGATGCCCTCAACACCCCATACGAGTCCGAGGTATGGGCCGATCGCTACGCTCTCATGACCGAGCTGCGCAGTGAGAGCGTGAATATTGTCGTTGCGCGACTCGACCCGTCGCCAGATGCGCTCGTAAAGCTACAACACGACGTAGAGCAAATTCGCGAGCACCCATTGGTTGCGGCCAGCGCCGAGACGTTCTTGCAGCAGTCGTTGGGGCAGTTCGTGGACTACCGCGCGACCACGACAATTTTCACAGTTCTACTGTTTCTTGGCTCGCTCTTCGCGTGCAGTAGCGCAATGTACACGGCAGTGTTGAGTCGTCGCCGCGAGATTGCAACCCTGATCGCCATCGGCTTCAATCGCTGGCGGATCGCGCTACTCTTGTTGATGGAAAGTACGATCCTCGCCATGACGGGGGGCATGCTGGGGATGCTGATCTCGCTCGGCTTTCGCGGCATCAGCATCTCGTACGCAGACAACCGTAGTTACCCACTACTCATCACCCCTTCCGTACTGTCCGGTGGTTTGACCATGGCGGTCTGTATCGGCGTGATTGGCGGTCTGGTTGCGCTGGTCCAGAGCCGCCGCATGAACTTGCTCGACTCCCTGCGCGGCTGAAGCAAGCAAGTTTTCCCTCCCAAGAGGTACCCACGTGAAGAACCGATTTTCCACACTGGTGGATTTGCTCCAGGAACGCGCGCGCGCCCAGCCAGACCAGCGAGCGCTCACCTTTCTTCTCGATGGAGAAACCCACGAGCAGCACGTGACCTACGCCGAGCTCGACGCGCAGGCCAAAACGATCGCTGCGGCACTCGCCGAGCGTGGCGCCAGCGGTAGCCGCGCTCTCATCCTCTACCCACCGGGCTTGGAGTACGCCGCTGCGTTCTTCGGCTGCCTGTATGCAAACGTCGTTGCGGTACCCGCGTATCCACCCGATCCGTCGCGCCTCGAGCGCACCGTCCCGCGGCTGCTCGCGATCGTGGAGGACGCTCAGGCGACGATCGCTCTCACCACCACGCCCATCTTGCAGATGGCGGAGTTCGTCTTCGCGCAGGCCCCGGCGTTGAAGCAATTGACCTGGCTGGCCACTGATGCGCTCCCGCGGGGGCTGTACGTAACGCCAGAGGTAGGCTCCATCACCTCTGAGAGCCTGGCATTCCTGCAGTACACCTCGGGCTCGACCGGCACCCCCAAGGGCGTGATGCTCACCCACGGGAACCTTCTCCACAACGAGGCGCTCATCGAGACCGCTTTCGGTCATGACGAGCGAACCATCTACGTCGGCTGGCTGCCGCTTTACCACGACATGGGGTTGATCGGAAACCTCTTGCAGGCGCTCTACCTCGGCATTCCGTGCGTGCTCATGTCTCCGCTGGCTTTTCTGCAGCGCCCGCTCCGCTGGTTGCAGGCGATCTCGCGCTATCGCGCCACCACCTCGGGTGGGCCGAACTTCGCGTATGACCTGTGCGTACAAAAAACGACGCCAGAGGAACGCGCCGCGCTCGACCTCTCGAGCTGGCGTCTTGCGTTCAATGGTGCCGAACCGGTTCGCCCGGAGACACTGGAGCGGTTTAGCGCCGCCTTTGCGGCCAGCGGCTTCCGACGCGAATCCTTCTACCCCTGCTACGGCTTGGCGGAGGCCACGCTCATTGTGTCCGGCGGTGTATCCGGAACGGGCGCGCTGATAAAAGCAATCGATCGCACCGCCCTACGCGGCGGCCATGCGGCCCCACGCGAGGACTCCGATGCAGCCGCCCTCGTGAGCGTCGGCAAGGCGATCGGAGATCAGCGGCTGGTGATCGTGAATCCCGAGACGCGAGCGGCTTGCGCGCCCCGCGAGGTGGGCGAAATCTGGGTGCAGGGCGGCAGCGTCGCGCTCGGCTACTGGAGACGTTCCGAAGCGACCGAAGAGGTCTTCCAAGCACGCCTAGCCAGCGGCGAAGGTCCGTTCCTCCGCACCGGCGATCTCGGATTCGTAGATGACGGAGAGCTGGTCGTCACGGGCCGTCGCAAAGATCTGATCATCCTGCGCGGTCGAAACGTATACCCGCAAGATCTCGAGCAAACCCTCGAAGCCACTCATTCGGCGTTGCGTCCCGGCTGCGGTGCGGCGTTTTCCATAGAGGCGCGCGGCGAAGAGCAAGTCGTGGTGGTGTTCGAGCTGGACCGGCGCGGCGCACGAGCGGGAACCGCCGAGCTCGATCTCGACGAGCTCATGGCCCAGATGGTTCAGTCGCTGGCCGAAGAGCACGAAGTACCGCTCGCCGCGATCGTTCTCATTGGCGCGGGCACCATCCCGAAGACGTCGAGCGGCAAAATCCAACGACGTGCCACTCGCGATGATTTTCTGGCTGAACGTCTCCAGGGGGTCGCGACGTGGAAGCGAGGTGAAAGGGCGTTCGCAAGCAGCGAGCTCGAGGCCGAAGGTGAATCGCCGCGGCCGTCCGGCGTTGCCGAGGAGCTCGTAAAGTGTTTGGCCGAGATCCTGGCTGTGCCGATCCATGTCCTCGATGCGCGCCGACCCATCAGCCAGTACGGCATGAGTTCGCTGGTAGCGACACAGCTCGTCTCCGAGATCCGAGTGCAGTTCGGCGTCGACCTGCCCTTGCGATCCATCTTCGACGCTCCAACGGTGAGCGCGCTTGCCCAAGAGATCACCTCGCTGCTCGAGCGCGATCAGCTCGCCGCGCCAGGCATTCTCAGTATCCCGCGCGGCGGCCCTATGCCCCTTTCGTACGGGCAGGAGCGGCTGTGGTTTCTCGACCAGCTGGAGCCGAACAGCGCGGCGTACAACATATTTGGAGCGCTGCGACTGGTAGGAAGGCTGAATGAAGAAGCACTGAGAGGTA
>JAYUBF010000210.1:0-15215 GCA_043741435.1 Myxococcales bacterium | reverse complement strand
GACGCCGTCATCTCCATGAACCTGGCCGAGCAGACCAGAAAGGTCCTCGCCACGCTCACGCCGCGCGAGGAGAAGGTCCTCCGCATGCGCTTCGGCATTGGTGAAAAGTCGGACCACACGCTCGAGGAAGTAGGCCAGGACTTCGAGGTCACGAGAGAGCGCATCCGTCAGATCGAGGCCAAGGCGCTGCGCAAGCTCCGCCACCCCTCGCGCTCGAAGCGCCTCAAGAGCTTCGTCGAAAACTAATCGTAACCGTCCCGGCTGGGGGACCCCGTTGGTGGGGTCCCGCTGGTGGGGGAGAGTCGCGCACGGATCAATCGGTCACTGACGGGTTGTCTTTTGCTAGAACCGCCCGCCGACGCCGATGACGCCGCCTTGCGGTGTGAGCTGAAGCTGCGGCTTCGGCAGGCGCAGCGTCGCTGGATCTTGTGACCACATCCGGACCATGCGCTCGATCGGAGACTCGAACAGCCCGGAGACACCGAGCTCGAAGCCCAGGCCCGTGATGGCGGCCGCGCCGACCGCGAGCAGCGCGCGATCTTCTCCAGCGGTGTCGCGCGAACCCAACACCGCGACCGTGGTGAGGAGACCGATGCCGAGGCCGGTGGCGACCCAGCCCATCACGCTCTGCGCGATCCGAATCCTTCGCTCGCGATTGCGCAGCGCGTAGAGCACCTGTTCGGTGTCGTCGAGGACGAGCACGGGATCGCGACCGGACGAGAGACCCTGTTCGAAGGTGCGATAGATCTTCTCACCGGGACGCAGGATACGGAGGCGGGCGATGCCGAATGGCAGCATCGCGGCGCCGATCGCGCTTCCGGCTAGACCGAGGAGGAACTTGTTGTCCTTGGCGCCGTCGTCGTCGGCGTAACGCAGATCCGGCCGACTCATGTGCGAAGAGCGGTTGTTCGTCACGATCAACGCCAGCACCGTCCGCCCGCCGGCTCGCGCCTCGGTCGCACAGACGAGCGCCGCCAGCATGCAAAGGATGCCGAGCGAGCGGATCATGGGGTCCGCTCGACGAGGCGCACCGCCCGCGCCTCGATTCGGGCATCGGGGAAGCGCGAGGCGAGTGCCACGGGGGTGCGATCGGCCGGAGAAAGTGCCTCGATCTCGGAGACGCGCCGCCGCTCATACGACGTGAGGACGACGACCCGCGCCGCACCGAGCGCCGGTGCCTCGAGGACCGTCGACTCCGGCAGTCGCTGAGCTCGAGAGGAAGTCGCGAGCGCGAGCGCAGACGGATCACTTTTCGGATCGGTGAACGCGGGGAAGATCCAGTGGACGTCCTCGACGGCATCGACGACAAACGCCATGACGAACACCGGGCGTGACGTCTCGAGGTTGCGATACACGATCGATAGCGGTGCGCTCGTGATCAGCGCGGCGCCGTCGCGCACCTCGACCTCGCCGGACAACACCTGCACGCCCACGCGACGCAAGAGAGGATCCGTCGGTACGCCGCCTCGTGCTTGCAGTCCTTCGTCGTCTGTCCGACTGCGCAGTCCTACGGCCACGACCAGGCTCGCCACCAACACGACGGCACCGACGCCCATCCAGCCGCGACGGCGTGGCGGCGCCACCTCGCTGCGCGCCACCGCAGCCATCACCCGATCCTCCATCAGTGAGTCGGGCCTTTCTGCGAGGGGGGCGCGCACGTCGGAAAGCAGTTCCTCTTCTGCACGCAGCGCGCGCTGGCAGGCTGAACAATCGGCGAGGTGCTCGCGCAGCGAAGACTCTTCGTTCCGCGTTGCTTCTCCGTCGAGCAGACGAAACCACGCGTCGGGGTTCGGACATGTTGTCGTCATGATCGATCTTCCTTCAGGCATTCGCGCAGCTCGCGCAACGCGAAGTGGACCCGCGAGCGCACCGCCGACTCCGTGCGACCCACGATGCGTGCAATTGCCGGATAGTCGAGCTCCTCCGAGACCCGCAAGAGAACGACCTCGCGCAGAGCCTCCGGTAGCCGATCGATTGCTGCGTAGACGCGACGTCGGCGGTCTTGGACGAGCAACTCGTCGAGGTGGGCAGGCGAGGTGCTCGTCTTTTCGGAGACTTGGGCGACGGGGTCGATGAGCTTTGAGCGGCGCGTCTTGTCGCGCGCGTGGTTGCGACACCGATTGCGCGCGACCGTGTAGAGGAAGACGGCAAACTGTCCATCGCTGCGGTAACTGCCACGGGTGGCCCAGACCGACAGCCAGCAGTCTTGCGCGATCTCTTCACCGATCCTCGAGTCCCCGACGAGCTTGCCGCAAAACCCGGTCAGCTTGCGAGCGTGTCGGCCGACCAGCGCGGCGAACGCATCCGCACGACCCGCAGCCGACAGTCGCATCAGCTCATCGTCGGAGCGATCGAGTAGGCCGGTGGCGTCACCCCCGGCGATGGATACGAGCGTGGCCACCTCCTAAAAGCGCATGCCCATCGTGACCGTCGCACCGCCAGGAGTCTGGGCGACGGAGAGCTGCGGCTGACGGCGCTTGAGCTCGGCTCTTAGGCGCACACCCGAGATCAACGTGGGGATCGCGATGGCGAGCAGTGTCGCGCCTGCGGCCGCCAACGAGACCGTCGCGCCCAGCCGATCGGTGTCAGACGTTGGGTGGTACGGGCGACGCGGCGTATCGTTCTGGAACGCGACTACCAACGCCAACGACTGCAAGAACGCACCGACTCCGATGAAACTGGCGCCGACTCCGATCCGCGCTCGCGCGGTCGATTGCGCGGAACGCGGGGTGGTCCAACGTCCGTTGGCGAGGTGGATCGGCCGGTCGAGCAGTGGCACCACTTCGAGCTTACCCTGTACGTCGCAGCAGGCAACGGTGCCGAACGAGGTTGGCTGGAGAGCCGCCAGAGGTGCGGCTGGTACCGCTGGTACGGCTGGTACCGCTGGTACCGCAGGGCGGAGCTCCGTGGCGACGGAATCAGCCGGCAGCACCGTGCCGTCTTGGGCCCACGCGGAAACGGAAAGAAGGCCAGAGAAGCTGAGGGTCAGCAGAGTGATCGAGGGTTTCATGCCTCCCTGAACCCCGTTCGGCAGGTTTCGTTGATAAATTTCTTCGGCACACTCAAAAAGAAGAATGTTCGGGTTGAAACGCGTGGCTGTGCATTCGGCCGGCAATCGACTACTCGCCTCGCCATGGCTGGAGGTGCCGCGTTGTAACCAACCGATGTTGCTCGCCACGCGACCGACGCTACTTCGACGTGGTGATCCACGGCAACGCGAACAACACCGGCATCCAGCTGCCGAACAAAGCGTGGATCACCTACGACGGCAAAGAGCTGGCAACGCTCATTCGCAGCACCAAGAGTGGCTGGAATGGCAAGACGCCGCTCCGACTCATCACCTGCAGCGGTGGCCACTGCGAGAAGTCGTGGGCCCAAGATCTCTCCAAAGCGCTGCAGGTGAAGGTCGCCGCGCCGACGGAGAAGATCTGGCTCGGGCCGAACGGCAAGAGCTTCGGCGTCGGTGCGACCATGCCGACGATGCACACTTCAGCGCGCGCCACCGACGCCGGCTTCCGGGTATTCACCCCGCTCGATCCAGGCGCGAAGGACGACTACTCGAGCTGGCCTTGGGGTGGCGCTTCGAACAAAAGCGCGCATAGTCGCTAGCGGGCTGTCGGTTCGCTTGATCGATCTACCTTCGTGCATTACCTTGGCGCCCCTGTGACGCGACGCATCGAGACTGCAACGGGCCTATAGCTCAGCTGGTTAGAGCGGCCGGCTCATAACCGGTTGGTCCCTGGTTCAAGTCCAGGTGGGCCCACCAAGTACGCGATCGCAGATTTTGCTTTGCACCGAGGAGAATTACCGTTGAAGGAACAGCTGAAGCTTCTGATCGAGCTCCAAGTACACGACGCGAAGATCCAAGAGCTCGAGGGTGCGCTCAAGGCATTCCCCGCCAAGTTCGAGGCGATGCAGGGTGACGTTCGCAAGGTCGAGACCATGCTCGAGCGCGAGCGCACCCAGCTCAGCGAGACCGAGGCCTGGCGCAAGAAGCAGGAAGCCGAGGCGCGGGACCAAGAAGACGCCCTCATCCGAGCGAAGCAGCGCTCGCAGATGGTGAAGAACGTCAAAGAGCACATGGCCAACGAGCGCGAGCTCGAGACCAACCGCAAGAACGCGCAGACGCGTGAGGAAGAAGTCGCTCGCCTCGCCACTGCCGTCGAGACGGCAAAGAAGACGCTCGAGCAGCACGAAAAAGATCTCACCGAGATGAAGAGCCACATCTCGGGTGAAGAAGAGTCAGCGCGCAGCGAGATGACCACGGTAGAGACGCAGATCAACGCCGCCAAGGTCGAACGCGAGACCGCAGCAGCGCGCGTCGATGCCTCCACGCTGAAGCGCTACGCGGCCATCCGCATGCGCCGCGGCCTCGCGCTCGTCGCGGTGAAGGCCGGCACCTGCCAGGGCTGCCACATGAACATCCCGCCGCAGCTCTTCAACACGCTGCAGCGCGGTCTCACCATCGAGACCTGCCCGAACTGCAATCGCATCATCTACTGGGATCGCATCCTCAACCCAGACGGTGCGCCGGCAGAGAAGCAGGCGGTCAAGCCCGCCGAGAAGATCAAGGCGCCGCGGGCGAAAAAGCCGGTCCCCCAACGTGGGCCGATCACCCCCGTCGGTGCGATGAACCCCGTGTCCGCTGGGTCTCCCTCTTCGTCCGCGCCGTTGGCACCGAAGGCGCCCCGCGCGCCGCTCGCGGCACCGGCTGGCAGCGACCTCGGCACGATGATGTCGCCGCCGCCTGCCGCCGCCGCCGCATCCTCGAAGATGCCGGAGACGAAGACGGACCACGGTGCCGATGAGGACGAAGCAGCACCGCACGACGCTGCGCCGCAAGAAGACGCGCCGCACACCAACTAGGTTTCTATGCAGCGTTAGCTTGTGCTGCGTTCGTTTGTTGAACCCTTGCGCGCTCGCGGTGCGCTGCACGCGCGAGAGGGTGGGGCCAAGTGACCCCAGCCACGTCGCAGCTTGTCTCCCCTACCTCCTAGGTGCAATACACAGCGCGCAGACCATACGCGGAGGATGGCAAGGCGATCGCTGGTGGCTCGGGTTCGCCCGCGTCACGAGAGGAAAGTCCGGGCTTCGAAGGGCAGGATGCCGGCTAACGGCCGGTCGGGGTAACCCGGAGGACAGTGCCACAGAAAACAAACCGCCCGGCTCCGACTCGTTTGGCGTCGGGTAAGGGTGAAAAGGTGCGGTAAGAGCGCACCGGACCGACGGTAACGCCGGTCGCATGGCAAACCCCATCCGAAGCAAGACCGAGCAGGGAGTGTCGAGTCAGTTCGTAAAATGGCTCGACCGAGGCGGCCCGTCTCGCATCTCCCGGGTACGGTCGCTCGAGCTTCGCAGCAATGCGCGGCCTAGATGAATGACCGCCACCGTCGCAAGACGGAACAGAACCCGGCTTACCGCCTCCTCCGCGTACGGACCTGCATTCGCTTGCTACACTCGCGCGCGATGAAGATCGCCACCTTCAACGTGAATTCCATCCGCGCGCGGCGCGAGCGGCTCCTCGCGTGGCTCACGCGTGCGCAGCCCGACGTCGTGTGTTTACAGGAGCTGAAGGTCGAGGAGAAGGATATGCCGCTCCTCGAGCTGCGCGGGCTCGGCTACTCGTGCGCGGGCGTCTATCAAAAGACGTACAACGGCGTGGCGGTGCTCGCAAAGGGCACGCTCACCGACGTGAAGTACGGGCTCGGGGACGGCGAGGACGATCCCCAGGCGCGCGTGGTGGCTGCCACCGTCGACGGGGTGCGCATCATCTCGGTGTACGTCCCGAACGGGCAAGAAGTGGGCTCCGACAAGTGGATCTACAAGCTGCGCTTCTACGAGCGTCTGCGCGCATATCTCAAGTCGTGCGATCTGAAACAGCCCTTGCTGATCGCCGGTGACTTCAACGTCGCGCCCGATGCGCGCGACGTACACAAGCCATCGGCCTGGGAGCACACGGTGCTGTTCCACCCCGAGGCGCGGGCCGCGCTCGAGAGCGTTTGTAGCCTCGGGCTCTACGACACGTTTCGGCTGCTGCACGACGAAGCGGGACGCTATTCATGGTGGGACTACCGCGCCGGTGGCTTCCAGCGCGACGACGGACTGCGCATCGATCAGCTCTACGCCTCGGCGAGCTTGGCCGCTCGCATCAGCGCTGCGTCGATCGATCGGCAAGAGCGCGCCGGCGAAGGTCCGAGCGATCACACGCCGTGCATCGCCGAGTTCACGAGCTGACGCGTGGCCATCATGTACGTCAGCGCGTGAAGTGCTCGTCGATGATCTGCGCAGCGACGAGGGCACCACAGGGCCTTGTTGCCAGCCGCGTCGCCAACGAGGCGGCGGCCGCCTGCACCTCGGTGCGCCGCACGCGCGTCAGCACGCGGATCAAGGCCGCGAGCGAGAGGTCCTGGAAGCGCAGCATCTCGCCGACGCCGAGCGCGGCCACCCGCCGCCCCCACATCGGTTGGTCGGCAAACACGGCACACACGATCTGCGGGCGACCCGAGCGAATGGCGGCCCCCGTGGTGCTCGCGCCCCCGTGGTGCACCACCGCTGCGCAACGCGGGAACAACCAGTCGTGATCGACGTTGTCTATCAAACACACGTTGTCGTCGCGGGTCGCGACCTCGGCGCCGCCCCGTGACAGCACCAGGCGCAGATCGAGAGCGCGCGCGGCTTGCATCGCGATGTCGAGCACGCGGTCATCCATGACCGGCATCGAGCCAAAGCCCACGTAGAGCGGCGGCGGGCCCGCGTCGAGGAAGCGGATCAGCTCGGCCGACGGCTCGCGCTCGCCGAACGCCTGGCGGAGCGCGGGCGGCACCGACCAGTAGCCGGTGAAGTGATGGTTGTCGCCGAACTCCGGTGGCGGCGGCATCACCTCGGGCGCGATCCAGTAGAACACCGGCACCTGCGTGCGCTGGATCGCGAGGCCGGGCCGCTCGGAGACCGGCGCTAGACCGAGCGTCGCGCGGGACTCGTTGATCGACGGCAGCATGTCGCGCGCCGCGCGCTCGAGCAGCCAGTGCGTGGCGCGATTGAGCCAGCGCGGGACCCGCCACGACGAGAACATGAAGCTCGGATACTGCGCGTTCGCCCAGGTCGGCATCGGCAGTGTCAACGCGACCGGCACCTCGTTCTTCTCGGCGACCGAGAGCGCGAGGTCCTCGAGCAGCGCCGGCACCAGCGCGAGATCTGTGTCGGTGAGCGCGCGCACCAGCGCGGTCATCACGGCGCCGCGTCGCACCTGATCGCGCTCGAAGCCCTCCTTGAAGAAGGCCAACGTACGGCCCTGACGCAGCTTGGGGATGAGGTCCCCTTCGGCCAGCATCTCGCTCACAGCGAAGGGCAGCGTCTGCACCTCGAGGCCGAGGCGCTCCGCCACCGCGGCAAAGTCCGACGGCAACACCACGCGCACGGCGTGCCCGAGCACGTGCAGGTGGTGCGCGAGAGCGAGCGGTGGCTGCACGTCACCGCGCGAGCCGTGCGCGAGGACGGTGATCTTCACCGCGGGCGGCGGCGACGTGAAAGCGGAGGTTGCAGCACGAGCGAGAGGAGGAAGCGACGTTGAAAGGCATCGCGGTCGCGCAAGAACGCCAGCGTCGTAGACGTAGGTTCACGGCTGGCCGAAGTAGGCTCGCCCGTCGCCGCGCGCGTCGGTGTGATCGGCGCCCTAGGCATCTTCGCCGGGCTTCTTCGAGCCGCCGTTGCCAGCACCGATTGTGGAACGCATCTCGGTGTCGGCCTGGAGGTTCTTGATGCTGTAGTAGTCCATCACGCCGATACGGCCCGTGCGCAGCGCCTCGGCCATGGCCATTGGCACCTGCGCTTCGGCCTCGACGAGCTTGGCGCGCATCTCTTGAACGCGCGCCTTCATCTCTTGCTCCTGCGCGACGCCGAGGCTGCGGCGACTCTCGGCCTGCGCCTGCGCGACGAGCTTGTTGGCTTCCGCTTGCTCGGCTTGCAGCTTGGCGCCGAGGTTGGAACCGACCTCGACGTCGGCGATGTCGATGGAGAGGATCTCGAACGCGGTGCCGGCGTCGAGCGACTTGTTGAGCACCGTCTTCGAGATGGAGTCGGGGTTCTCGAGGACGATCTTGTAGTCGTGCGCCGCACCGATGGTGGCGACGACGCCCTCGCCGACGCGCGCGAGGATGGTCTCTTCGCCCGCGCCACCGACGATGCGGTCCAGGTTGGTTCGCACGGTGATACGGGCGACGGCCAGGAGCTGGATGCCGTCCTTCGCGACGCCCGGGATCTTGGGCGTGGTGATGACGCGGGGATTGACGCTCATCTGTACGGCTTCGAGCACATGCCGACCTGCGAGATCGATGGCGGCGGCGCGATCGAAGTCGAGGTTGATGCCGGCCTTGGCGGCGGAGATGAGCGCGGTCACCACGAGATCGACGTGACCGCCCGAGAGGTAGTGTGCCTCGAGCTGGTTGGTGGAGATGGAGAGTCCGGCCTTCAGCGCGTTGATGCGCGCGTTGACGATGAGCGGCGGCGGCACGCGGCGCAGACGCATGGCGACCAGGGTCATCATCGAGATCCCGGCGCCCGCGGTCTTGGCGGCGACCCAGAGCCCGACGGGGACCAGCCACGCGATCAGCAAGAAACCGAAGAGAGCGGCGATGCCGCCCAATATCACGATGCCCTGTCCGAACTCCATGCCCCGTTCTCCACGTCTGCCCGAGAGCCCGGGCGTGACACGTTATATCGCGGCGAGAGCGCATCTCACAACCTCGGACCGAGCCTCGCCGTCGCGAGGAGCCGTGACCGCAAGGCGCGACGACCGATGATACCCGTCGGCTATCTGAGGGAGGAGCAACGCAGCGGACGCGGCCCGCAGCAGGCGAGGTGACGGGAGAGGTTGTGAGATGCGCTCTAAGAGACTTTGACGACGACCACTCGCGTACCGTCGGCCTTCACCACCCGCACGAGGTCTCCGGCCTCGATGAACCCACCGTCGGACACGACATCGACGCGCTGGCCGTTGAGCTCGGCCACGCCGGCCGGACGCAACGCGGTGACCGCGCGGCCTTCGCTGTGGGGACCGAATCCGAGCGACGCACGATCGACGGGCGCCGCGGTCCCTTTGATCGCCGCGTCGAGCACCAGCGCGCGACCGAAGCGAGTGCTCGGCAGCTTTCGCGCGACGAAGATCATGGTGACGGTCGACGCGAGGATCGCACCCGACACCATCGCCAACGCTCGCCCGATGGAGCCGAGCGCCCAGCTCACCTCGAGCGGCAGGCTGCTGCGGCCCACGAGCGCCATCACCAAGGAAGCGACGATCGCGAGCGCACCGACCACGCCCAGCATCCCGTGACCCGGGATGAACGCAACTTCCACAATCACGACGAGCACGCCCCCTACGAACAACGCGATCTCGCCGAAGCCGGCAAGATGCACCACGTAGTGGCCGAAGAAGAACAGCAGGAGACAGCCGGCGCCGAACAACCCCGCCATGAGGTGACCCGGCGCCCACAGCTCGATGAGCACCCCGATCATGCCGAGCGTCATCAGCAGCGACGAGACCCGACTGTCGGACAGCACGCGGGCGACACGCTCGGCCCAGTTCGCCTTCACTTCCTCGACGTGGCCACTCGATGAGCTCACCCACTTCTGCGCAAGCAAGGCTGCGGTCCGGTCTCTTACCACACCATCGATGAGCTTCAGCTTAAGCGCCTCGGGGGCGGTCAACGTGAGGGTGGTCTCCTTGCCATCCACGCCCGGGATCTCGACCGCTGCGTCGACCATCGCCTCCGCGAGATCGCCGCGATGGTGCTTGGCCTCGGCGGTGGCCTTCATCTCCTTGCGGAAGTACGACACGATCTTGGCCTCGACTGGCTTCATCGATTGACCCTCTGGGTCGCCCTGGATCTGCACGGGCGTCGCGGCCCCGATGGTGGCGCCCTCGGTCATGTAGATGTGATCGGCAGCCAGCGTGATGAGCGCACCGGCGGAGATGGCGCGACCCTCGACGAACGCCAGCGTCGGCACCTTGCAGCGCAACATCGCGTCCCGGATGCGCACGGCCGAATCGATGCGGCCGCCGAACGTGTTCACCCGGAGCACGATGAGACTCGGCTTCTTGGCGTCGTCGAGCACACGCTCGACGTATGCGGCGAGCCCCGGCTCGATCTCCCCATCGAGGTCGATCTGCTTGATAGCGACGGGAAGCTCGGGCTCGGCAGACGCGAGCGCGCTCATCGCCAACAAGCACATGATCGCGAGCGGCAAGCGAACCAACATGGACGACACCTCGACGTTGCCGGTGACTACTCGGGCAGGATATCGGCGGCGTACAGGTCGGCTCCGCCCATCCCGCCCGCGCGCACGGACGATAGGTACAGCGTACGACAATCTGCGCTGACGACCAGCTGGCGATCTTGCGTACCGTCGCCACCTAGGCCCGTCATGCTGATGCGCGAGGCGCCCACGAACTGGAACGAGGTGCCGGTACGCACCGCGAAATAGAGGTGGGGATTGGCGTCGGTAGAGGCCACGACGAGACCGAGGCCGCTGTTGGTGAGGCTCGGCGAGGACCAACCGGCATCGTCGAGGCCCGAATAAAAAGCTTGGATGTTGCGATCGGCGATCCCCTGCACGATGTACGACTTGCCGCCGCAGCCAGCCAGCGCGAACGCGGCGAACAAGGACTTCGAGGCGTCGAAGGTGGAGAACACCGGGTCGGAGAACGAGCAAGCAGCGGTGACGGGCGCACGGGGCGCAGCGACGGTGAACTCGTGATCGCCCACCGCGGTGCCGCTGTAGAGCGACGTGTTCCCAGCGTCGGTTCCGGCGAACCAGAGCTTGCCGTCGGCGGTGAAGCTGCCCCCGTGCAAGGTCCCGGGCCCGCCCGTCAACGTGACGGCTTGCGGCGTGCCGATGGCCTTCGGATTACCCGGGGTGAACGCCGCCGTAAAGAACTCATTGCCGCGTTGGAACAAGATGCGCCCGGTGCCCGTGGGGTCGATCGCGATGTGACCTTCGTCGGCTGCGGTGTTGGCGCCGGTGAGCGGTGCGAGACCGGTGAACGCGCCCTGCTGGACGAGCTGCTCGCAGGTGCGAGGCGCAACGACGAGGCTTTGATCGCCGGCGAGGTCGAAGGGGACACGGCCCATGTCGAGCGCGTCGGGTCGTACGCACACGCCTTGCGGGCTGCAGGTGAGACCGTTCGGACACAGGCTGCCGAGATCGCTCGAGCACAGAAACGAGCCGGCCTGCGGGTTCGGATTGTAGCAGGCGACGACACCGACGGTGGCGAGCCCAACGACGAGCGGGACGACGAGCCCGACGACGAGTGTGGAGAGCTTGCGCATCAGAAAGACACCTGGAGGCCCGAGGCCTGGATGGAGAGCTTGGGGACCTGCGCGCGCGCGCGCCCGGCGTCGGCTTGGACCTTCTTCTGCGGGGGTTTGCGCAGGCGCTCGACCCAAAGCACCACGTCGGCGATGGCGATGGCGCCACCGATGCCGAGGAAGACGTAGCCGGCGATTGCGATGGACTCGGCTTGCTTTCCCTGATTGATGAGGGCTTGCGAGTACAGCGACGGGGAATCTACGTTGCCGTTCTGATCCGATTCACGGGAGTGCGCGATGCCGCCGAGCACACCGCCCGTGACGAGCGCGGCGATCGCGCCCGCACCGAGTCCGATGCAGAGCTTGTACGACGGACGCGGCACCTCGTCTTTGCGCTCTTCTTTGCGCTCTGTGGTCGCAGGCTCCACGACCTCGTCGCCCTGTGCGACGAAGGGAGAAGACGAGACGAGGATCGCGACGGCGAGCGCGATCCGACGACCTGACGGCAACATGCGCGAACCGTACCGACGACGGCCTCGGCTGACAAGCGCGGTCTTCGGTCTCACCGCGTCGGTGAGGACGTCCCGATGGGTGGGCCGATGGGCGGCGGCAAGGCCCGGAGCAACGCTTCGTGCACGTGGCCGTTGCTGGCGACCAGCTCTCCGCTCGAAAGATCGGGCGCGCGCCCATCGAAACCGGTCACGCGGCCGCCAGCCTCGGTGACCATGAGCGCACCGGCCGCGACATCCCATGGCTTGAGCTTCCTTTCCCAGTAGCCATCGAACCATCCGGCGGCGACCATGGCGAGGTCGAGCGCGGCCGCGCCCACGCGCCTGACCGCCTGTGCCTCGCGCTGCATCACCCGAAACTGATCCACGTTGTCGTCGGGGCTGGTGCGAAGGTCGTAGGGAAATCCGGTGGCGAGCAACGCATCGCCGAGGGTGCGGTTCTCGCTCACGCGGAGCGCGCGGGCGACGCCTCCGCGCTCCCGCAAGGAAACGCCGCCGCCGCGGGTCGCCGAGAAGCGCCAGCCCAGCGCCGGCGCTTCGATCACCCCGACGAGAGGACCGGCTTCGTCGACGAGCCCGATCGACGTGCAGAAGAATGGAAGCCCGTGTGCGAAGTTGGTGGTGCCATCGATGGGGTCCACGAACCAGGACCGCGCCGCGCGCGTGGCCGACCCTGCGGTGCCCTCTTCGGCCACGATCGCGTCCTCGGGGAATGCAGCGCGCAAGCGACCGACCACGGCACGCTCGACGGCGAGATCGAACTCGGTGAGCAGATCGCTCGAGCTCTGCTTGTGCTCGATCCGCCGGGTGCGCCCGAGGCCGGCAAGCGAGATGCTTCCGGCTTCATCGGCGGCAGCCATTGCCACCGCGAGCGCGCGTTCGAGCTCGGTGCTCGTTACGTCGCTCATCGGCTACTCGAGATCGCGCACCATCGGCGTGGCACGCTCGGTGTCGAAACCGAACTGACTCGACTCGAGAACGCTCGCGTCGACCATCGCGCGATCGACTTTTTTGAAGCCGAGCTTCTCGGCGAAGAAGTCGCTGGCGTTCTCGGTGAGGAGGAAGATCCGACGACAACCGCGCGCGCGCGCGCGATTCACCGCCGCGTCGGCCAGCATCCAGCCGATGCCCATGCCGCGACGCTCCGGCGCCGTGGCGAGCGCTCGCAAGAGACCCGCTTCGTCGTAGAGCTCGATCGAGACGCAGCCGTTGACCTGGCCATTGCCATCGCGCAGCACCAGCAGGTCGCCGAGGTGCGACTCGACATCGGGGTACTTGAGCTGCGTGCGCGCGAGCAGCGTCTGCACGCCGGGGAGATCGCCCTGGCGTGCGGAGACCACGGCATCACCGAGACGGCTGAGCAAGCGATCGTGGATGCCTTCGAACCCGCCCGAGGTCATGACCACGACGGTATCGCCGGCGGCGGCTGTGGAAGCGACCTGCTCGACGACCTTCTCGACGTCGATCATATGGCGCGCCGCCAGGCCCTTGCCGCGAAGGTCGGCAGCCAGGCGCTCTGGATCGAAGCGATCACCGGCAGGTGCCTTCTCCGGGAGGTGCACGGCGCCGATGATGACTTCGTCCGCGGCAGCGAAGGCCTCGGCGTAGTCCTTCTGGAACACGGCGCGACGACTCGTCGCCGAGCGCGGCTCGAAGATGGCAACGAGGCGACCGCCTGGAAATCGCTGACGCAGGCCTTCCAGCGTCTCGCGCACCGCGGTGGGGTGGTGGGCGAAGTCATCGATGACACGCACGCCCTGCGCGACACCGCGGACTTCTTGGCGACGACGCACGCCGGCGAAGCGACGCACGCCGCGCGCGAGAACATCGTGCGGCACACCGAGCTTGGTGCCGACGGCGATCACCGACAACGCATTGGCTAGATTGTAGGCGCCGGCGAGGCCGGTATCGAACACACCGAGCGGCTTGCCGTTGTGGATGACCTCGAACAAGTTGCGCGGACCGCGGTTGGCGAGCGGGCGGGCCCACCACTCGACGCTGGCATCGGCCGTGGCGTCGCCGTGCCGCATGACGCCATAGCGCTCGACCGTGCACTTGGCCGATGACGCGACCTCGAGCGCGCCGGGAGAATCAGCGGCGACCACGAGGTAGCCGTCCTCCGGCAGGAGCCCCACGAACTTGCGAAACGCATTCTTGATGTCGTCGAGCGACGCGAAGATGTCCACGTGGTCGAGCTCGACGCTGGTGAGCACGGCGTAGCGCGGACGGTAGTGGAAGAACTTGCTGCCCTTGTCGAAGAAGGCCGTGTCGTACTCGTCACCCTCGATGACGAACGGTGCGCCGGCTTTGCCGTACCGCCAGCTCCGGCCGAAGTTCACCGGGATCCCGCCCACGAGGAAGCTCGGATCGAGACCGGCGTCGGTGAACATGAACGAAGCAATGGAAGAGGTGGTGGTCTTGCCGTGCGTGCCGGCGATGACGACCGCAGGGTGATCGTGAAGGTACAGCTCCTCGAGCAGCGCGGGAAACGACGTGAGGCGGAAACCGCGGGCATTGGCCGCGACCACCTCGGTGTGATCCTTGCTGCAGACGTTGCCCACGACCACAACGTCGGGGGACCAGTCGAGGTTGGTCGCTCGATACCCGCTCATGATCTCGATACCCTGCTCCACGAGCTGGGTCGACATCGGGGGATACACGTCCGTGTCCGAGCCACGCACGTCGTGGCCCGAAGCCTTGAGCAGGCCGGCCAAAGCGCCCATGCCGGTGCCACAGATGCCGATGAGGTGGACTTTCACGCGGCGGGAGGGTCACCCACTAGAGGGCTGGTGTCAACGCGGCCCGCGCCGCCTTCCTTGACGGCCCGCGCCTGCTTCGGCGACGATGGCAGAGCGTGAGTAGCGACAAAGGAGAGCGGCGCGGACATTTCCGAGGCAAGCCGCGTCCCGGTCGCCGCGTCCAGGTGCGTTACCAGCTGGGCAGCGGCGAGCAGGTCCGCGCGTACACCAAGAACATCGGCGTCGGTGGTGCGTTCATCGTCACCTCACGACCCCCGCGCATCGGCAGCATGCTCGAGATCGTGATCGAGATGCCATCGGGCAGCGTTCCCATCGAGGTTCGCGCCGAGGTGCGCTGGATCCTGGCCGGCGAAAACATCGCGCCCACCCATGGCGGCGTGGGCGTGCGCTTCGCTGGGATGTCCGTGGATCAGTTGCTCGCGCTCAACGAGTACTTCGCGTCCTTGACCAGCACCGTCGATCACGACGTGTAGCCTCCCCCGCTTCGGATTTGCGTCGAGGCGTGACCCTGTCGGCGGGCCGCGCGTGGGAGCACCCCTCCTGCCTCTCGCCATTGATCTCAGCGGCCGCAGAGGCTTGAATTCGCGAGGAATTGGGATCTTTATTGCAGGATGGGAAATCAAACAGCACTCGACTGGTCAGCG
>JAYUBF010000209.1:0-15219 GCA_043741435.1 Myxococcales bacterium | reverse complement strand
ACAGCGCGAGGATCGGCTTCTTGCCGTAGCGGGCCTCGAGGCGGCGGGCGAAGATCGCCTCCTTGATCTTGCGCGAGTAGCTGCGCTCCGAGCTGAGGAACGCCTTCGCCACCTGTTGCGTGATCGTCGATCCCCCTTGCTGGACCTCGCCGGCGCGCAGATTGGTGACGAACGCGCGGGCCATGCCCTTGAAATCGACGCCCCCGTGCGAGAAGAAGCGACGGTCTTCGGTGGCGATGAGCGCATCGATGAGGGGCTGCGGGATCTGAGAAAGGGGCACCACCTCGCGGCGCTCGCTGGCGAACTCACCGAGCAGCGTGCCGTCGAGCGCAAACATGGACGTGACGCCGGGCGCGTCCGCTGCGTAGTGCGAGATCTCCGGCACCGGCGGCAGCTGTACCGCGAAGTGCATGTACAGCCCGACGCCGGCCACACCGACGATGGCAAGGACGGCGAGCGCCGCGAAGACGTACAGGCGGACGAGCCAGAAGACCAACCCGCCGTCGCGTAGATTCGCTACGACGATACCCGGTGGACGCGGGTTCATCAGTCGAGCGGAGCGACGTTGGGCATCACGGTCTTCGACGTGCTGTCGACCGCGGGATCGACGACCTTGGCGGTCTGTGACTTCGCCGCGCCCAAGCGTGGGCCGCGTTGAGGCGGCCGGACCGGATCGAATGGCGCCAAGTTGGCCGACGGCGCCAGCGGTGGAAGGCGCAGCGTGACCTCGGGCGAGTCGGATGGCTTGAGGAGATAGCTCAGATCGGCGCGGCCTTCTCGCACCAGCGTCAGCATCACCCCCGGCGAATTCGCGGGAAGCGAGATCTCCTGCGGTGCGTGGCCGACGAGGCGCGGGCCTTCGAATACGCGCGCACCACTCGGCTCGGAGCGCACCATGACGGAGCGAATCTCGTCGGCGCCGAGCGTGGTGACCTCCTCATGACGCGCCACGTCCGGCACCACCGCGACCGGCACGGACCTCGAGGCCGTCACGCGAGGTGCCACGGGCTCACGCCGGTGGACCCAAAGCGCAGTGATGAGCCCTAGCGCGAGCGCGAGGGCCCCGCCAGCGACGTAGAGGCTACGGCTCGACAGCCAGTCGGTCGACGTCACGTCGGTGCATGCCGCGGACTCCAGCGTCGGATGGTTGTGGTTCGCGAGCGGATCTATGCCATTCAGCGATGACGGACGACGCGAGACCTTGGTGCCTTCCGAGGTGTGCACCTCGAGCGCGGCGTAGTCGGGCTCCGACCGGCTCGCCGAGGGCCCGGCGGAGGCCGAGGGCCCGGCGGAGGGATCGATGGGCTCGGGTGGAAACAGCGCCCGCATGAACTCGCTCATCTCCTCGACGGTGAACCGCGCCGTCTGCAGATACCCGTCGAGCTCCCGCGCCATCTGCGCAGCCTTCGTGTAGCGCTTGCCGCGATCGCGCTCGAGCGCCTTCATCACGATCGCGTCGAGCTCGCGTGGGATGCGCGGGTCGATGGTGGATGGTGCGACCACTTCCATGGTGCGCACCTTGTTGAGAGTCTCGTAGTCGTTGCCGCCCTTGAATAGTCGACGGCCGGTCAGCATCTCGTGCAGCACCACACCGATGGAGAACACATCGGCGGAGGCGCCCGGGTTCTGTCCCGAGATCTGCTCGGGTGCCATGTAGGCGAACTTGCCCTTCAGCGCACCGGTGCGCGTCTCCTCGCGCATCGACCCGAGGGCCTTCGCGATCCCGAAGTCGACCAGCTTCACCACGCCGTCGAACGACACCATGATGTTCTGCGGTGAGATGTCTCGATGGATGATCGGGCGCGCCATTCCATCATCGTCGATGTGATCGTGCGCGTGCTGCAGCGCGCGGCAGGTCTCGCGCGCGATGTAGGCCGCAAGCGACGAAGGGATGGCCGGATCGTCGGCCCGCGTGAGCGCCATCTCGCGCAGGGTGCGCAGCATGTCGCGACCCTTCACGTACTCCATGGCGATGAAGAACTCGCCGTCGACCTGCCCGAGCTCGTAGACCTGCACGATGTTGGGGTGTGTGAGCTTGGCGGCGATTTTCGCTTCGTTGATGAACATATCGACGAAGCTGGGATCGTCGTTGTGGTGGCCGAGGATGCGCTTGACCACGCACGAGCGCGCGAAGCCGGCCACGCCTTCGCGCTTGGCGCTGAACACTTCGGCCATTCCGCCGTGACCCAAACGGGCCTCGAGGTTGTAGGCGCCGAAGCGACGAGGTTCGAAGGCAGCCGACACGACCCGCCAAGTGTACCCGAACACACGAGGTTGCGCCGCTCGCAGCCTCGTCATACGGCAGTTTTGGTCGGCAGTTTTGGATGTCCATACCGTAGTTCTCGTTACGTTTTAGTGACAGAAGAATTGCTTGTTGCGGTGCGTCAGGTGCTCGTGCTTAGGTGCCCGCAGATGGTCCTTCTGCGGTCAGGGTCGCTACGAAATCTCGTCGGTGCGCTCGCTGTGTGGTCTGGGGTGTGCTCTGGGGTGGGCGCCGGACTCGCCGGTTGTGCCTCCGTGGAGCCGCTCGCCCCCTGGCAGGAGATGCCCGGTGACGGTGGAGCCGAGGGCACCGACGTCGCGCACGGTCCGGTGGTCCCGGATGGTGGCGGCGCGGGCAGCGACGCCTCGTCGAGCACCATGAACGTCTGCGACGTGCGCAAGGTGAAGATCAACGAGCTGTCGACGGGTGGCAGCAATGGCTACACCGACGAGTTCATCGAGATCTACAACCCGTGCAGCGACAGCGTCTCGCTCCTCGGCGCGAAGCTCGTATATCGCGCGTCGACGTCGGGTGGAGACAACTTCACGTTTGTGACGTTCGCGTCGGTATCGGTGAGTGCGCACGGCTACTTCATCGTCGCCAACGGCAACTTCGCCGGCACCGCCGACATCAAGCCGTTCCAAGGCGGCGGCGGCATGGCCGTCGCGGGTGGCGGCATCGCGCTGCGCGACGCGCAAGACGCCGTAGTCGACTCGATCGCCTGGGGCACCGCGGTGAACGCGTACGTGGAGAACCACGTAGCGCCCGCGCCGTCGACGACGCAAGCGCTCGCGCGCACGCCCAACGGAACCGATACGAACGACAACGCCGCCGACTTCACGATGGCAACGGCGACGCCCGGCGCTGCCAACTAGCCACGAAGTTTGTCGTGTGCTCGCAGCGCAACCAGCGTGGGCGACTCGGCACCGATCGGGTCATCCCGAAGGCTCTGCGACCCACCGGGTGATCCCAGAGGACCATCTCGAGAACCATGAAGTAGACATGGAGCGCGGCGACGAGGCCGACGAAAACCGTGACGAGCAACACGAGGCCTCCGCGAACGGGCCACCATACGCTGTCAATTTGACTCGGGCCAACATGCTGCCTACCGTACGTGGAACGATGGTGGGCGTGCAGCAGCGACGGGCGAGGCCGTTAGGGCGGGTGCTCGTCGCCACCGCGGTGGCCATGTCGCTGTCGCTGTCGCCGCCGGTCGCGCGGGCACAGGCGGCGCCGCAGGATCCCATTGCGCAGCGGGTCGAGAAGCTCGCGGCCGACGCAGCGGTTGCCTACCACGGTGCGGACTACGCCAAGGCCGTCGACCTGCTCGAGCAAGCGTACCGCCTGCGACAGATGGGGGTCATCCTCTACAACACGGCCAAGGCGTACGACAAGCTCGGCGACCAGGAAAAGGCGGTCGAGCTGTACCGTCGCTACAGCGCTTCCAGCGACGCCGACGTGAGCTTGCGCGCGCGCGCCGATGCGCGAATCGCCGCGTACGAAGACACGCACCAGCGGCAACGGATTCCGCCGACCCATCGCCCGCTCGAAGTGGTGAGGCCGCCGCCCGTCGAGACGCCGGAGCAACGTACGCTGCGGCTGTGGGTGGAGCGTCGTCGCTTCGGTCGTCGGCTGGGCATCGGCTTCGTGTCCACCGGCCTCGTGTGTGCGTTCACGGCGGTCGGCCTTTCCGCGACCGCTTACGCACAACATTCGAACTTCGAGAACAGCACGGGGGAGGCTGACCCTCGGCGCAGCGCGCGAGACCGCGCGCGTGCCTTCGCGATCTCGGCCGACGTGCTCTACGGAGTCGCTGCGGTGAGCGCGGCCGTCGGTGCTTATTTCCTGTGGCGCGGCTATCACCCAGAAGGTGCGCCTGGCAGCGCGCGAATCAGCTCCGTTGCCCCGTGGGTGACGCCGCGGGAGGGTGTCGCCGCCGGCCTCTCGGTGGAAGGCATGTTCTGATGCGCGCGCTTCGCTGGCTCGTGGTGTGCGCATCGCTGTCCTTGCTGCCCGCCTGCACCGCGATCCTGCGCTTCGATCAGTGCCGCATCGACGCGGACTGCCCGCAGTCGCTCGAGACGCCGGCGTACTGCACCGCGGACAACATCTGCGCCACGGACTATCCCGCGGAGCGCATCGACTGCCGCATCGACGTCGCCGGCTCCAACGCCTCGGGGGCAATGAGCGTGGGCGCCCTCATCGACATCAGCGGTCCCAACCGCCAGCTCGACGCGACGGTGCTCGACGCGGCGCGCCTCGCCGTCAGCGAGATCAACCAGGCCATCAGCGCCGGTAACAACCCACAGCAGCGACCGCTGCACTTCGTCGTGTGCGATACGAACGGCATTACATCGCATGCCTACTCGGCGCTGAACGTCCTCGCGCGCCAACACGGCGTAGTGGCCGTCGTCGGTCCCAGCACAGCGGAGCAGGTTTTCGCCGTGGCACCGGCGGCCAAGGCCCGCAACGTGGTGGTCGTGACAAGCGAGGCCGGGGCCGCTGCCATCGACGATCTCGACGACGGTGGCTTCGTGTGGCGGATCGCGCCGCCGGACACACTGCAGACAAAGGTGCTCGCGGCCTTCGTACCAACCACCACGATGCGTCCCACGCTCGCGTACACCGACGATGCGTACGGGCAGAGCGTACAGAGCGCGATGCTGGCGCAGATCAGCGCGCAACATCCGGGCCTCCCGACGACGATGCGGAAGCCGATCCCGCTCGACGCCTTCGAGAGCGCGAGCGCACCCGCCCTGGCCGCTGCATTCCTGAACGAGAAGGACGCGGACACCGGCATCTTGATCGGCGACACCGACCTCGCGTCGTGGATCAAGGCAATCGCCCTCGCGCCGCCGCCGTCGCTCACGAAGCTGCTCGTCACCGATCGCGCTCGCACGTCGGCGTTGCTCGCGGTGCCGAACCCGGCGCTGCTCGGGCTCGTGACGGGCACCTCGCTCGCGCTCGACAGCGGAGCCCATGTGGACGCGTTCAGCGCAGCGTGGACCGCGGCCTACCCCACCGCGGCCGCGGCGGGTGCCCGTGAGGGGCGCGCCTACGATGCGATCTATTCTATCGCGCTCGCGGGCTCGATCATTCCGGCCGGTCGTCGCGCCTTCGGCGACGGGGTTCGTCAGGGCATGCTGCGGGTTTCGGTGCCTGGACAGTCGGCCTTCCGCGTTGGACCCGCGGACTTCGACGCCGCCTACGGCTCGATCGCAGACGGCTTCGCTATCAACTTGAACGGCGTCTCGGGACCGATCGACTTCGACAAGGACACCGGCGACGTGCCGACCGCACCTGTTCAGGTCTGGACCGTCGACACCACCGTGCCGGCGGCGCCGGTGTTCAAAGCCTCGGTAACGACGGTTCCGTAGGCGCGCTCGACTCGTCGGCGTCGAGGTTCCAGTCGTCACCCTCGTCGACCACATAATCGTCGCCATCGGCAGGCAGCGGTGCCGTCACTGCTTCGGCCTCGGCTTCGGGCGGCATCGGCAGCGCGACGGGCGGCCCCCGATCGATCCAGTACGTGTCCTCGCGGCGCTCGAGATCGAGGTGCACGTGCACGCCGGTCGGGTAGTAGCCCACGCCCGCGGGATGGAACGTCTTCCGCAGGTACGCGATGAGCGCTTCGTTGTCGACCCCCTCGACGTGGAAGTCGACCGCGCTGCCGGTGATGTGTCGACTGTGCGTGCGCGAGCAATAGGCGCGCGGCCGATAGCCCGAGTAGATCTCCAGGCGATGACCTTCGTAGTGACGGCCGATCTGGTAGAGCGCCTCGGCGAGGAGAGGCGCGACCTTGTGCTGCTGTCCGGTCTGGCGACATCGCAGGAGGTGCTGCAGCTCGCGCGAGGCATCGCGGCGCGCCCGGCCTTTGTCGTCGTGGGGACGGTACGTCAGCGTCTCGTTCACGTGCGCACCGAACAACCTCACCGACGGAAAATGATCGCGCTTCGGCGCGCTTCGATGCGGCGACGTGTGGTGCGGGAGCACGACGTGGGTGGCAAGGACGAGGCCGAGCAGCATCGTTCCACTTTTGTCGCCCGCGGAGGCGGCCGCAACTTTTGGCCAGAAAGTTCGGCTAGATTGAGTGCGTGCTGCTCCTCGAAACCTTCCCGGTCAGTAGCTTCCAGTGCAACTGCTCGGTGATCGGCTGCCCCGACACCAAGGAAGCCATCGTGGTCGACCCGGGCGGTGACGCCGACAAGGTGGCGGAGGTCTTGCGCCACTACGATCTGTCCGTGCGCTGGATCATCCACACCCACGCGCACCTCGATCACATCGCCGGCACCCGCGACGTGAAAGAGGCCGCTGCCGACGCGGGCCTGGCCACCATCGCGCTCCACCGAGACGACGCATTCCTGTATGACGGCTTCGCCATGCAGGCGCGCATGTTCGGTTGGCAGGTGAAGTCGGTGTTGCCGGTGGAGCACTGGCTCGAGCACGAAGAAGCGCTCCCGTTCGGCAAGCTGTCGGCCAAGGTGCTGCACACGCCGGGACACACGCCGGGTAGCTGCTGCTTCCACCTCGAGGTGGGCAACCGTTCGCTGCTCCTCGCTGGCGACACGTTGTTCTCCGGCTCGGTGGGTCGCACCGACCTGCCGGGCGGTGATTTCCCGACGCTCGAGCGCTCGATCCGTGAGCGCGTCTATGCCCTCGACGACGACACGGTCGTCATCCCCGGTCATGGTCCACCCACCAAGATCGGCGACGAGGCACGGGCCAACCCGTTCGTCCAAAGGACGCCATGATCGAGCTCCCATCGGTGTCACTCGCAGTGTTGCCCACGCCGCTGTCGCTTCTGCCGCACGCGTCGAAACGCCTCGGGCCCGCGATCTGGTGCAAGCGCGACGATCTGACGGGCTCGACGTTGAGTGGCAACAAGGTGCGCAAGCTCGAGTACCTGCTCGCCGAGGCGAAGGTGCAAGGCGCAGACGTCGTCCTCACGTGTGGCGGGGTGCAGTCGAACCACGCGAGGGCCACCGCGATCGCGGCGCGCCAGCTCGGCATGGACAGCGTCCTGTTCCTGCGCACCGAAGATCCCTCCACTCCTCCAGCAGCGACGGGAAATCTGTTGCTCGATCGCGTGGTGGGTGCCGAGATGCGCTTCATCTCGCGGTCCGACTATCAACGCCGCAAGCAGGTCATGAGCGAGGCCGCAGACGCGTTGCGCGCAGCGGGCCGCACGCCCTACGTCATTCCCGAGGGCGGCTCGAACGCCGTCGGAAGCCTCGGCTACGTGCGCTTCGTCGACGAGCTGGCGCGACAACTCGCGGCGCCGAACGCTCCGCTGACGCTCGTCTACGCTGCGGGCTCGGGAGGCACGGGTGCAGGCCTCGTCGCGGGTGTGCTGCAACATCGGCTGCCGTGGCGCGTCGTGGGTATCAACGTCTGTGATGACCGCGCGTACTTCGTGAATGCCATCGGCTCCATCGTCGAAGAGATGCGCTCGCGCTTCCAGATGTCGTTCGACTTCGATCGCGATGCGCTGGAGATCGTCGACGGCTACGTGGGCCTCGGCTACGGGTGCAGCCGCAAGGAAGAGCTCGATGCGTTGGTCGAGCTGGCGCGCACCGACGGCGTGATCCTCGATCCGGTGTACACTGGCAAGGCCTGGTACGGCCTCGGCTGCGAGCTTCTGCGTGACCCGAAGCAATTCGGCGAGCGCATCGTGTTCCTGCACTCGGGCGGCATCTACGGCCTGCTCGCCGAAGCGGCTGCCGTGTCCGGCTCGTTGTAGATGCTCTGGCGCAGCGATGCAGCCTTGGGCGCGCTCGCCGCCTTCGGCAGCTCCGTCACCTGGGCCTACGCATCGGCACGCTATGCGCTGGCGTCGCGCGAGGTGTCGCCGCTGCGGGTGAATCTCGTGCGCATGATGTTGTCCACGCCCATCTTCCTCGGCGCGGCGCTCCTCACGAACACACTCACCGCGGGCGTGACGCTGCGTCACCTCGGCTGGCTCGCGCTCTCCACGCTTTGCTCGTTCGCGCTGGCTGACAACCTGTTCTTCGCGGCGGCCAAGCGCATCGGCGTCTCGTCGGCGCTGGCCATCGCCTCGACGTATCCACTCTGGGCCGCGCTCAAGGGAACCCTCATCGATGGTGAGCCCTTTGGTCTCGCCCGCGCGAGCGGCACCTTGCTCTGTGTAGGCGGTGTGGCCACGATCATCAAGCTCAGCGACAGCAACGCGGGCACCGGCGATGAGGTTCGCGATAGCAAAGGCGTGTGGCTCGCGCTCGCCACGTCGATCCTGTGGGGCGGCAACACGATCTCGATCAAGGCCGGCTCCGTCGGCCTCTCGCTCGCGACCGTGGGCTGGATGCGCAACGCGTTCGCGCTCGTCATTCTCGGCGCACTGGTGCTGAGTGGGCGCGCCCCGGGCGCCACCCGACCGAAGCGCGGCTGGCTGGGCATGGTGCCCGCGATCATCTTCGATTGCTGGATCGGCTCCGTGATCTTCATGTACGGGCTGTCGCACACGGACCTCGCGGTGGGCGCCACGCTGTCATCGCTGGCGCCGCTGCTGTCGCTGCCCATCGCGGTGCGCATGGGTGTGGAGAAGCTGTCGCCACCAAAGCTCGCGGCCGTGGCGACCACCGTAGCGGGCATCGTTCTGCTCGCGTCGAGCTGAGAGCATCTTCAGCTACACTGCTGCACCGTGGCTCAAGTAAAAGTTCGCCAGCACAAGTGTCCCGAGTGTTCGGCCAACCTCGACATCCCCGACGACGTCGAGTCGGTGCGCTGCAAGTACTGCGGTAACAGCCTCTCGATCGAGCACAAGCGACCACCAAAGAAGCAGGCGGAGGTGCAGCCGCGCACCATCTACATTCCGTCCGGCCCACCCCCGGCGGCACGCTTCGCGATGTTCGTCGGGCCGTTGATCCCGCTCGTGATCCTCGCGTCGGTGTTCTGGCCACGCATCAAGCATCTACTGCCGGGCCTCGGCAATCAGCTGCCGGCCGAGTGCGGCCTCAATGGCGAGATCACGATCCGCGACAAGACGTTCACGGGTGCGGGCGCCCTCATCAAGGGCGACATCAACTGCACCGTTCGCATCGAGAACAGCACCTTGATCGGTGACACGTTGATCGACGGCGGCATGAACCTGAAGGTCACGATCGTGCACAGCACCGTCACCGCGAAGCGCCGCCTCATCGTCGCTGGCGCGAACGCAAACATCGACGTCAGCGGCAAGAGCGAGCTCCGTGGCGAGAAGGGCGGCTTCGAGCTCGGCTCGAACGCGGTCGTTCATCTCGACGACAGCAAGCTCACGAGCGGCGGCCCCGCGCTGCGCGCCGATTCGAACTTCTCGCTCGAGGCCTCGGGTGGCTCCATCGTCGGCTCCCCCGCGATTGACGCCTCGGGCACCGTGCAGCGCTTCGAAGTCGACGGCACCCAGATCACGGGCGCGCAGAAGCTGAAGAAGCGGTAGTCGGGCGCTACTGCTCGGCGCCCGCTCCCGTCGTGGTTCTCACGCCGCCTTCGGATCACAGGAAGGACGGGGAGGACGGGGAGTAAAGATTTGCGTCAGAAGATC
This sequence comes from Myxococcales bacterium, assembly GCA_043741435.1. GTDB lineage: Bacteria > Myxococcota_A > Polyangia > Palsa-1104 > Palsa-1104 > JBDTCO01. The sequence continues at coordinate 5,419 of JAYUBF010000209.1, read as the reverse complement.
CGGTGCTCCTGAGCCGAGAGGCTATAGCTGAGCGTTAGAGAGATTTCCAAGGCGTGGCGCACCCCGTGCGTCTAGCCTCGGAAGTCCTCACCCATCAGCCCTCTCTGAACCCTCGAGCTGAGGGCAATTAGAGCGCCCCCACGGTGAGCGCTGCGGATCATCGCGGATTCACCCCAAAGCTTCTTCCGTCTCCCCGTCCTCCCCGTCCTTCCTGTGATCCGACTTCTGGCGGTCTCACAGCGACAAACGGCGCTACGGCTTCAAGATGCGCGTGCCGGCGGGCGGCGTGAACTTGAACTTGCCGTCGTCGACATTCTTGTTCGTCTCGATGGTGGAGAAGCGCAGGAGGCTCTCGCCGCCCTGTTGATCGAACACCACCGTGCCATTGACCGAACCCGACTTGGGGTCCACCACGAATAGCAACGACTTGTACGCCGACGTCGCGCGCTTGGGACGCAGGCGCAACACCACCTCGTCACCTTGCGCCAGGTTGGCGGGCGGGGTCGCTTCCGCGGTGATGTCGAACTGATCGCGCAGGCGTCCTTGCCCGAGGAGGAACGCCACCGAGTCGGGCAGGTTGGAGCCGCGCAGGTCTTGCTTGAACGCTTGCTCGTCCTCGGGCTCGTACACCCAGAGGTTCTGCCCGTCGGCGATCATCAGCTTTTTCTCGGGCTTCGCGTAGTCCCACCGCATGCGACCGGGCTTCTTCAACCACACGTCGCCCGAGGCCTTCTTCTTCGTCCCCATCGCGGTGGTGAGCGTCTGGTCGAAGTGCGCGTGGAGATCCTTCGCGTTGTCGTAATAGCGCTGCACGGCATCGCCCAGCTTGGCGATGTCGACCGGGCCAGACCCAGAAGTCGACCCAGAAGTAGACCCAGAAGTCGACCCAGAAGGCATTGGGGTATCGACGGTGAGGAGCGTGAGTAGCGCGGCAAAGACAGAGGCGGACGACATGGCTGCAGTATAGACGGCGACCGCCTCTCCCCATTCATTGTCTAGCCGCGCTACATTCCGTCCCCTCCTGGGTGCGCGCGAACAAAACGTGGTGATCGTCGGTGGAGGGCCAGCCGGCCTCTCCACGGCACTGCACTTGCGCACGCTGGCGCCGTCGCTGCCGATCACCGTGCTCGAGCGAGAGCACTATCCGCGCGAGAAGATCTGCGCAGGCGCGATCGGTGGACGCGCGCTGCCGCTCCTCGCGAGCCTGGGGATCACCCTCGGCGGACTCGAGGCGGAGGTCCCGTCCTTGCCCATCGATCGCTTCGTGATCGACATCGGTGGAGGTCGTGTGAATGTCGCCGAGCCCGCGTGCGCGCGGGTGATCCGTCGTGACCGGCTCGATCACGCCCTCGCCCAGATCGCGAGCGCCCGCGGGATCGAGGTGCGCACGGGCTGCAAGGTCGTCGGGCTCGTGCTAGCGCGAACCCAGGTGACGGTCGCGTTGGCCGACGCCCCATCGCTGACGGCTGACATCGTGATCGGCGCCGATGGCATCACTGGCACGGTGCGACGTGCGCTCGGGTTCGCGCGCGGCGCGATGCACGCACAAGCAGTGGAGGTGGATTGCGAGCGCAGCATTGCGGATCTGCCCACCGACACCGTTCGCTTCGACTTCATCCCGTCGCTGCGTGGCTATCGCTGGGACTTTCCCACGCCCGTGGGCGGCCGCGTGCTGATGAGCCGCGGCGTGTACCTTCTGCGTGACGAGCGAGGTGGACCCACACCCCAGGAAGCGCTCGTGGCGCACCTACGGACGCACGGGCAGCAGATCGCGGATCACCGGGTCAAGCAGCTCGCGGCGCGCGGCTTCGACCCACGCGCGCCGATGTCCGTGCCGCGGGTGTTGCTGGTGGGCGAGGCCGCCGGTATCGACTTTCCGACGGGAGAAGGCATTGCGCAGGCGTTGCTCGGTGGCGCGATCGCGGCGCCCTACGTCGTCGCGGCGCTGCGTGACCGCGCGTTCGGTTTTGCCGACTGGCGCACGACCTTGCTGGCCTCGGCGGAGGGCGGGTTCCTACGCCTTCGCTGGCTCGGCGGTCGGGCACTGTTCAGCCGGCACCGACCGCTGCTCGAGCGCTCCCTCGCCCATTCACCGCAGGTGTTCGAGCTGCTGCTGGCGCGCTTCGCTGGAAGGCCCATCGCACGGCGTGCGCTGCCTGCGGCGCTGGTGCAGCTCGCGCCTGCTCTGCTGCGCGAGGCGTTCAGCGCAGCTCGAACGTGAGGCTCTTCACCTGGCCGTACGCGCCGATGGTCATCGGCACGGTTCGGGTGGTCACCGCCGAGTAATACCCCTGCGCGATGATGTCGTTGCTGTTGAAGTCGTCCTCGTCGTAGACGGAGATGCGCACCTTGCCTCCGGCGATGAACAGCGCACCGTCGATGAGCAGAGGCTGACCGCCAGCCTTCACGAGGCCGGTGGTGTCGTCCCAGCTTGCCGAGAGCGTGCCGGTGCTCGGCACCTGGCTGGCATCGGTGATGACGGTGGTGCAGCCCTCGATGAGGGTCGCTCCCGACTGGAAGCCGAAGCAAACCTCGGGATCCGGCGAGCCGCAACCGATGCCAGCGAAGTCGTCCCAGCAGCTGCCGCCGGGATCGCGATCGGCGAACACCACCGACTTCACGTACACCTTGAACTTGTACGTCGGGGCGATCTGGTTGGTGCACGTGCCGTTGCAGGTGACGCCGCCGGGGCACGCGCTGCACGTGCCTCCGCCGGTTCCGCAGGCCGAGGGCTCGTTCACCTGACACGTGACGAGCCCGTTCAATGCCTTGCAGCAGCCGTTGGTGCAGTTGGCCGCCTTGCAATCTCCACTCGCAGCGAGGCAGGTGCCGCTGTCGGGGTCGCAGATCTTGTTGCCGCAGGTCTCGCATGCTTGGCCGCGAAGGCCGCACTGCGCGTTCGTCTCGGCGGTGAGATGCACGCACGTGGCACCGTTGCAGCAGCCATCGCATTCGCCGCAGGCGCTGGAGCCGGAGTCGCTCACGGTGACGAGCGGGCCGTCCGATTCCTCGGGGCCGCAGCCCCGGCAACTCCCCCAACCTTTCTCGTCGCTGCGACAGGTCTGCTGACCTTCGCCACCCCCTAGACACAAGCAACTCTTGGTGGCGCCCGCCATGCATCGGGCCGAGCTCTGGCTCAGGTCGGTCGCATCGCCACTCGACGGACCGCAACCGCTCGCGAGAGCCACCCCGAGGGCAACGACGAAAAGCATCGTCATTGCTCGCGCCCACATCGATGCCGACAATCTGGCCATGCGCACCAGTATAGCTGCTACGGCCGATCGACGAGGGCGCATACGGCCAATCGCTTTAGGTCTTGAGCCCCAGTTTGTTGATCATCTCGCGAAGTCGAATGCGAGCACCCTCGAGCTGATCCATCGCGCTCGCCATCGACTCGCGCACGATCCGCACCGAGGCCTCCGGTGCCTTGAGCAGCTGCGCTTCATCGACGGCGGCACGCACGCTCGCCTTCAGCTCGGCCAGCGCATCATTGAACACCGCCACCGCTTCACCCACCTCGGCGAGATCGAACGGCGCCTCTTGGATGACGGGTGGGGAGGTCGGCTGTGGAGTGGCCGCGACCTCATCGAGCTCGGTCTCGAGCTGTTCGACCCGACGACGCAGCTGAACCAGCTCACGTCCCGCCGCATCCATTCCCTGCATCTTTGCTTCGGCGAGCAGCAAGGCAGCCTCGGCTTGTTCGCGGCGCTCCTTCTCCCGCCCGAGGTCTGACTGCAGGTGTTGCAGCTCGAGGTCGTCGACGACCGGGGCCAACGGCGCCGGGACGGGACTCGCCATGGCGCGGCCCTGCGGGGCAGGCGTGGGCCTGGGCGGTAGCGGATCGACGGGCGTCTCGAGCGGCGTCGTCGAGCGCGGTCGCGTGGCCCCGATCGAGTCGACCTCCTTTGTAAATTCGGGCGTGGGCCGACGTGCCTCCGGCATCATGCGAATGACCAGGCTGCCGCAGGTCACCACGTCGCCGGGACGGAAAGGTGCGCGCGAAACCTTGTCGGCCCCGAGAAAGACACCGTTCGAGCTACCGAGATCCTCGATCCAGTAGTTGCCCTCCCACGTGATGCGGGCGTGCTTGCGCGACACCATCGCGTCGTGGGTCTGGATCTGACAATCGGACGCACGGCCGACCACGATGGGCTCGGTGCCGAGCTGCAGCGTCTTATCGATGCCGTCGGAGTCGTGGTAGACGAGCTTGGGCATTCGCGAGGCGCCTACAGAATATCCGGATCGTCGGGATCGTCTGCGCGACGCACGCGGCGCAATCCCGGTCGCGGGTGCGCCGCGCCGGAGCTGTCGACCAGCTCTATCTCGGCGGTGCCGAGCTGCATCTCACCGGTCTCGAGCTGCACCGGCGTCTTGCTGTAATCCTCGTTCTCGACCTCTTCGTCGGATAGCGCGTCGGCGAGATCGATCTCACCCGTGGGCTCGGGTGCGGGTGCGGGTGTATCGGTATCTTCGGCGAGATCGCTCGCTGGCCGACGCTTGCCCGACAAGGTCGGGTACTCGTCGGCGCCACCGTTTTGCAGATCGGCGATCTCCCACTTGGGCGCGCCCGAGCCGGTGCCGGTGCCGGTGCTTTCGCGGACGGGATCGGGCTGCGGAATGGGCCACGATCCGGAGAGCGCATCGACCTCGTCCGACGGCGCATCTGGAAGCTCCGGCGCATCACCGACGGCACGGGGATCCGAGCGGCTCTGTCGCTTGCGCGGGTTCGACGCCGACACGCGATCGCCCTTCTGCGGCCCGGCCGACGACGGCGCCGCCGGCACGCTCACGCTCACGGCTGCGACGGGCGCGACCTTGCGACCGCGCACGCAGCCCGCATACACCGTGACCGCGAAGGCGCTGCCCTGGAAGTAGGCGTCGATGGACGCCTTCGTCTGCCAGAACACGTCCTGCATCTGTTGTCCCTTCCCGGCGATGGTCTTCCAGGACGAGAGTGGCCCGTACTCGATGATCGGCGCGAAGAAGAACTCACGGCTCGACTTGAACAGGAGCGTGAACGATTCGTATTCGGTCTGGATGTCGGTGAGGCCGGCGTCCTCGAACCACGCGACGGCTTGCTCGAGTGGGGGATAGCGCACGAGGTAGGCGTCGAGCCGATCGATCGCGTCCTTGTAGTCGCCCTTGATGAGGACCTCGCGGAAGAGGTCGTAGAACTCACCGAACGTGCCAGCCAATGGATAGGTAGCGACGATCTGTCCGCCGACCTTCGCGACGCGCGCGCACTCGCGGACGGCGGGCTCCGGATCGTCGAGTTGCTGCACGCCGGCGTTGGCGATCACGAGGTCGTAGACCTCCTCGGTGAACGGCAACTTCGGCAAGCTCGACTCGGAGCGGAAGAAGATCCGCTTGCCCGACAATTTGCCGGCCTTGGTGCGTGCCTCGTCGAGGAGAGGCGACG